>CAYJJK010000092.1:0-9204 GCA_964370445.1 uncultured Oscillospiraceae bacterium
CGATATCACCTATAAACAATACGAGCCGGCTTTGCTTGTTAAGATTGTTTACACAAAAGGACTAGATGGCTCAAACATTATGGTGTTCCGTCAGTCTGACATGCAACTCATTTTAAATGCAATGATGGGCATAACGGACGAGCCAACAGACGATTTTGTGTTTGATGAGTTATCTACTTCTGCCGCCTGTGAAGTGATGAACCAAATGATGGGTTCCTCCTCCACAGCACTGGCCGACTTTTTAGACAGAACGATTGACATCTCCACACCCGAGGCACAGGTGATGAACGAAATCACCTTACTGGAAGCAATCAATTTGCCACCGGAAATGGAGGTTGCTGTTGTCACATTCAATTTGTCAATTAAAGACATGTTGGAATCCGAATTTGTTAGTGTGATGACGGTGGACTTAGTTCGGGATATCATCTCACCCTTTATCAATCCGGATGGTGAGGTGCATCAGCCGGGAGCCGAACCTGCAGCAGCTGCACCACCACCGCCTGCTGCAGCGCCAGCAGCACCTGCGGCGGCCGCCGTGCCACCACCGCCTCCAGCGGCGACGGCACCACCTGTAGCACCACCACCTGTGGCAGCGGCACCTGCGGCAGCGGCTCCACCACAGGCCTATGCGCCTGCATATCCACCACCGGCTGCCGCATACCCACCACCACCTGCTTATCCACCATCGGCTTACCAAATACCGCCACAAGCCGATGTTCGCAATGTAGAGTTTCCTGAGTTTCCACAAGGCTCTTATGCGGAAAGCATCCCGGTGATGGGCAATAACCTTGATTTAATTATGAACGTGCCGCTGAATGTATCCATAGAGATTGGCAACACAAAGCGTAAAATCAAGGACATTATGAATTTCACATCCGGTACAGTTGTAGAATTAGACAAACAAGCAGGCGCCCCTGTTGATGTTGTTGTAAACGGGCAACTAATTGCCCACGGAGACGTAGTGGTTATTGACGATAATTTTGGTGTTCGAATCACAGAAATTGTGGGGACGAAAGAGTTGCTTAACTCGCTTAGCAGCCCGCCAAAATAGTTTCACTTATATTGCTGTTCATTTTATTTTTACATAAAACTAAAATATGATATAGGAAGGGATTTTGTAGATTATGGAAGACAAAAAGATTTTAATTGTGGATGACGCGGCATTTATGCGCATGATGATCAAAAACACCTTAACAGGCCAAGGTTTTACCAATTTGATCGAGGCGGCCGATGGCCAACTTGCTTTGGACACATACCTTGCCGAAAAACCAGACTTAGTGATTATGGACATCACGATGCCAAATATGGATGGTTTGCAGGCTTTACAAGCCATTAAAGCACAAGACCCAAACGCAAAAATTGTAATGTGTTCTGCCATGGGGCAAGAGTCTATGGTGGTTGATGCCATCCGCTTTGGGGCACTGGACTTTATTGTAAAGCCTTTTAAACCAGACAGAATTTTGCAAACGGTTGAGAAAGTGCTGGGATAAATACGCCTTCGCCCGGAACACGATTTCATCGTCCGGGCATCAATTTTGTTGATTCACAAGCATGGGAGGCATCTTCTGTTGGGTCTTGGAGAAACAGTTCTTAGAATTTTGGGTTCGCTAATTGCCTTGGTTTTTGTGCTGGCACTGGCTTGGTTTGTGTTACACTGGCTTAGTAGCCGTACAGGTTCGGCTTATAGTTTTGGGCGCAGTGGCAAACTTTTGCAAGTGCTAGACCGCCTTGCGATTGGTAAAAACAGCTCTATGGTTTTGGTTCGTGTGCAAAGCAAAGTGTATTTGATTGCCATAAGCGAACATTGCATTCAAACCATCAATGAATGGGATGACCCCGACGAAACCATTAAGGCCCCACCCCCACCCGAGAATCTTCTTTCATTTCAAGACGCTTTAAAAGAGGCTGCCAAAAAGCTGAAGAAGTCTGATCATCAGGATGGATCCGGAGGAACACCATGATTTGTGCTCTTTCAGAAAAACAAAAGCACGCGCTAAAATGGTTGTGCAAAATTTTATTGTGTTTTGCAATACTATGCATTGTTATTTCGCTATGTTTTGCGGCTACCGCTTATGCGGCCGACATTAGCATTGATGTAAACGCCGAAAACACGGCTGGGAACATCGGCGCACTGGAAGTTATTGTTATTTTTTCCTTTTTAGCGCTTTTGCCATCCATTGTTTTGATGATGACCAGCTTTACACGCATAGTCATTGTTTTAAGCTTTTTGCGAAATGCAATGGGCACGGCACAGTCTCCACCCAACATGATTTTAATTGGGCTTGCCATATTTTTAAGCTTATTTATCATGACCCCCACAATAGAAACGATGAATGAAGTGGCCTATCAACCCTATCTTGAAGGTGAAATTACCAGCACAGAGGCATTGGAAGAAGCGGCAGTGCCACTGAAACAATTTATGCTTACACAAACTACTGATTCATCACTTGAGATGTTTTTGCAGCTGAGTGGTTCAGAGATTCCCGAGGTAGCAGATCCTTCAAACCCAGTAGAACTTGTGGAACTACCTCTCACTGTTATCACTCCGGCCTTTATCACCAGCGAGCTTTCACGGGCTTTTATGATGGGTTTCTTGATTTTCTTACCGTTTTTGGTGATTGACCTAGTTGTGAGCAGCATCTTGATGAGTATGGGTATGATTATGCTTCCTCCTGCCATGATTTCGTTACCATTTAAATTGTTGCTCTTTGTAATGGTGGATGGTTGGAGCCTTATGATGACAACACTTGTCAATTCATTTGGAACATAACTAAGGAGAGTCCTTATGCTAAGCACCGGAGAAGTTTTGGATATCATGCGGCAGATGCTAACTGTCTGTTTGCAAGTGGCAGGGCCGGTTTTGATTGTCAGCATCGTTGTAGGGCTTATTATCGCCATTTTCCAAGCTGCCACTCAAATCCACGAGCAAACGCTTACCTTTGTGCCAAAGCTACTTGTCATTTCATTAACCTTACTATTGATGGGCTCGTTTATCTACAATGTGATGACAGCATTTACCTTTGAGATTTTTGAGCTTATGACAACATTCTAAGCTTACCCCAGCGGGAGTTGACGCATGCAAATCGAGATTGCTTTTGAAGGCCTTTTGGTTTACCTTTTGGTATTCACACGTCTGGCCGGCATGTTTTTGTTAAACCCTGTGTTTAACCGCAACAATATGCCGCAGATGGCTCGCATGGGCCTCATTCTATGCTTGGCTTTGCTTATAGCCCCCCTGCACCCTTTAGATGCAGTTCAAGACCTCAGCGGCCTTGAGCTTTCCTTCTCTATATTTCGCGAGCTATTCGTGGGCGCAATTTATGGCTATGTATTTTTACTGTTTTATTATTTCCTCTACTATGCCGGCGAAATTATGGATAGCGACATCGGCCTTGCCATGGCAAAGGTGATGGATGCTGCAAGCCAGATACAGGTTTCTTTTTCCGGGCAGATTGTCACCATTTTTTTCGGCACCTACCTGTTTGCTACCGGCAGTCACCTTGCCCTCATTCAAATGTATGCCGATTCATTCTTATATATTCCTTTGGGGGCTTCTACACTTTCAATTAGCATTTCAGGTTTTATTACAGAGCTGTTTATTTCCGTGTTTATGCTTGCAATACGCCTTGTAACACCACTGATGGTTGCAGAATTTGTGCTACAAGTTTCCATGGGTATTTTGATGAAGTTTATCCCACAAATCACCATTTTTGTCATCAATTTCCAGCTTCGCATTCTGCTTGGGATTTTACTTTTGTTTTTATTCGCTCCATTTATTGGGCAATTCATCGATGATTACCTAACCGTTTTATTTGATTCTTTGTTTATGAGCACCGAGGTGATGAGCGGGGCGTTTGAGGCCAGCTAAAACCATATACAACCCGTAAGGGGGGAGTATCTTGCCCGGTCAGGAAAAAACCGAACAGGCGACAGCAAAGCGCAAAAGAGACGAACGCAAAAAAGGCAATGTTTTCAAAAGTCAAGAGATCATTTCTCTTGCCGGCTTGCTTGCTGTTTTTGCTGTTTTGCAAGCGCTAGGGCTTATCATATTACAAACGCTTACCGGCGGTATAGAGCGCTTTTGGTTTGAAGCCGGTGTAAGAGAATCTCTTAGCCGCTTGGAAGCACAAGAGTTTTTCATCTCTGCTGTATTCGTTTTTGCCATTGCTGCACTGCCCCCACTATTGGTGGCGGCTATTACAGCCATCGTGGTTACCGTGGCGCAAACACAGTTTAATTATAGTAATGAAGCTTTGCAGCCTAAATTTAGCCGCCTTTCACCATTGCAAGGGTTTAAAAAAATGTTTAGCTTGCGTGGTGTAATTGAACTTTTGAAATCCCTTTTAAAAATTATCATCCTCGGATATGTAATTTATTCGCAATACCTTGAGCGCATTGAGCTGTTGCCGCGACTTTTGGAGATGGATTTTTTAAATGTTTTGTATTTTGCGGCAGGATTTGTATGGGATGTAATTGTCAATGTTGCTGTTATTTTTGCTTTTTTGGCCGCTGCCGATTTCTTATATCAGCGCTGGCAATATGAAAAAGACATGCGTATGAGCAAGCAGGAATTAAAAGAGGAATACAAGCAAACAGAAGGCGACCCACAAATTAAAGGAAAGATTAAACAAAAGCAACGTGAAATGAGCCAAGCGCGTATGATGCAAGCCGTTCCCGATGCCGATGTGATTATCCGCAACCCCACCCACTATGCTGTGGCCGTTAAATATACCCTTGGGGAAGACAATGCCCCAAAAGTGCTTGCTAAAGGTGCCGATTTGATGGCACTGCGTATCCTAAGAGTTGCTGAAGAGCATAACATTATGCTTGTTGAAAACCGAGAGCTTGCCCGAAAAATGTATGAAAACGCACCTTTAGATGCTGAAATTCCATCTGATTTTTATGAAGCGGTTGCCGAGGTTTTGGCCTTTGTTTACAGCGTGCGCAACCGCAGCTTAAGCCAAAAATTGGCTGCACGAGCCACAAAAAAACAAGCTGAAGACAATGCAAATATGCCTCAGCCACCCCCTTCTTAACCAACCCATTTGTAGTAAAAATACCCAAAAAAGGAGCCTTAAAGCGTGAAGAAATTCAATCCACTGCAAAATAGTGTCGCGATGATTGTGATCGCGGTTATTCTGCTGTTGATTGTACCTTTGCCGCCGGTGCTTTTGGATTTATTTTTCATCTTAAACATCGCCCTCAGTTTTGTGGTGTTGCTTATCACCATGTACATCAAAGAGCCCTTAGAGTTTTCTATTTTCCCTTCCGTTTTGCTCATTACCACGGTGTTCCGCTTATCGCTCAACGTAGCTGCCACAAGACGTATTTTATTTTTCAACGGCGATGCCGGCAGTGTAATTCGTGCCTTTGGCGAATTTATTATCCAGGGCAATTTTGTTATTGGTATTGTGATATTCCTTATTTTGGTGTTGGCCCAATTTATGGTTATCACCAAAGGCTCTGAACGTGTGGCCGAGGTAAGTGCGCGCTTCACCTTGGACGCCATGCCCGGCAAACAAATGGCCATTGATGCCGATTTGAATTCTGGCTTGATTGATGAAAACGAGGCACGTCGACGTCGTTTAAACGTACAAAGTGAAGCCGATTTTTTTGGTTCTATGGATGGTGCTACAAAATTTGTAAAAGGCGACTCCATCATCTCCATCGTCATTGTGTTTATCAATTTTATTGGTGGCATTGTGATGGGCCTGCTTGGCGGGCTTGGCGATGTGAACACCATTTTAGATATCTTTGCCACAGCCACGATCGGCAACGGTTTGATGAGCCAGATTCCCTCTCTGCTTATTTCAGTGGCTACAGGTATGGTGGTAACAAGAAGCGGCAACGACAACAGCCTAAACCAAACCATTGCGCAACAGTTTATGGCACAGCCTATCGCTTTAATGGTAACGGGCTGCATTATGTTATTGTTGGTTTTTGTTGGGTTTCCACCCTTACAGGTAATTATCGTAAGTGCAATGCTCATTGGTTTTGGCCTGCTTTTAATGCGCAGAGCAAAGCAACATGCCCCCGCCTTGGCCGATGGGATGGAGGACATGAACCTGCCTTCAAATGAGGTGACAAGTGAAGCCAGCTATTACCGCAATATCGACAATGTATATAACTTGTTGAATGTTGAGCAGATTGAAATGGAATTTGGTTATTCTTTGCTTCCTTTGGTGGATGAAGCCAGTGGTGGTAGCTTTGTGGATAGGGTGGTTATGTTCCGAAAGCAATTTGCACTAGAGATGGGTATGGTTGTACCCTCCGTTCGCCTAAAAGACTCTGGCAGGCTTAACCCAAACCAATATGTTATTCGTTTTAAGGGCGAGCAGGTGGCCATAGGAGATGTGCTGGTGGACCATTATTTGGCTTTAGCGCCAAGTGATGCTTCTACTGTGGTAGAGGGCATTGATGCTGTGGAACCGGCTTTTGGTATCCCTGCAAAATGGATTAGCGAAGACAGAAAGTCGAAAGCGGAGCTTGCAGGATACACGTTGATAGATCCCACCAGTGTTATCATTACACATTTGGCTGAAGTGATTCGTCAGCATGCCCACGAACTGTTAAGCCGCCAAGAGGTGGGAAATGTTTTAGAGAATCTAAAAAAATATAATCCCGGTATTGTTGAAGACATTGTGCCCAATGTGTTGCCGCTGGGTGATTTGCAAAAAGTGCTTTCTAACCTCTTGCGAGAAGGTATTCCCATTCGTGATATGGAAACCATTTTGGAAACTTTATCGGACTATGCTGTAAGTGTAAAAGATACCGACATGCTAACAGAATATGTGCGTCAGGCTTTACGCCGCACCATTTCGCACCGTTTTGCAGAAGCAGGCCAGCTTAAAGTGGTTACCCTAGATGCTGAAATTGAAAATATGATTATGAATGCTGTGAAGAAAATGGATGGTGGAAGCTATCTTGCACTGGAGCCCAACGTGATACAGGGCATTGTAAATGCTTCAAACGAGCAGTTTGAACGTGTGCGCGATGTTGTGCAAACTGTCATCATCCTCACAAGCCCTATTGTACGCATCTACTTCAAGAAATTGATGGATCAGTTTTATCCTCGCGTTGTGGTTCTCAGCTTTAACGAAATTGATACCGATGTTCAAATTCAAGCGCTGGGGCAAATTGTTTTACCACAAGACAATGCCACTGCTTGATGATTTTTATGGGAGGTAGCAACAATGTCGGTGCAGGATACACCGTTACAATTGCAAAATCCGACACAAGCACTAAATGAATATCAACACAATGGTGATTTGGAGTTGCGCAATCAGCTTGTGATGCACTACAGTTACATTGCCAAAACAGTCTCCATGCAAATGCGTGGAATAACGTCCAATTATGCCCAGGTGGAAGATATTGTTAACGAAGGTATCATTACCCTAATGGATTGCCTTGATAAGTTTACGCCAAACAAGGGCATGAAATTTGAAAACTATGCCTATATGCGTATCCGCAATGCCACAATAGATTTTGTGCGCAAGCAAGACTGGGTGCCAAGGCGCGTGCGTAAAACAGCACGAGAAGTGAACGAAGCGTACAACACCCTTTCTACCGAGCTATTGCGCGAACCAAGCGCCCATGAGCTAGCCGTTTACATGGGGATGAAAGACGAAGAAATTGCACGCCATTATGCCGAGATTTCTACAGCCTCTGTGCTAAGTTTTGAAGAGCTTTTGCAAAATACACTTATAGGCGGAAAAGAGCCGGCAGGCGCCGCCTTACCGCGAGACCAAAAATTGCCAGAGCAAGATTTGCTACAGCACGAATTACACCAGCAACTAAAAATGGCCATCGACAGTTTAAACGAGAAAGAACGTATCACCATTTCTTTGTACTATTACGAAGATCTGAAGTTACATGAAATTGCAAAAGTTTTGGCTGTATCTGAATCCCGTGTAAGCCAAACACATACACAAGCCATTTTAAAATTGAGACAAAAATTGAACGAATATCTGTTTCTTTAACAGCACGTTGCCCACAAAGAAAGGAGCCCCTTATGCTACAAGGATTTTACACTGCGGCCTCTGGCATGTTGATGCAACAACGTGGCCTAAACGTCATTTCTAACAATCTTGCAAATGTGCAAACCGCCGGCTATAAAAGTAGCCAACTGATCTCCAACACCTTTGAACAAGAATTGCTTACCCGCTTTGTCAGAAACGATACCACCGGCATTGGCGAGGGGTATCCTGCACGCATTGTAGATGAGGTGGTGGATTTGCATGCATTCAACGGTATTACGGAAACCGGCCGCCCGTTTGATCTTGCCATCACCGATTACGGATTTTTCAATGTGCAAGCGGAGGATGGGCAAACCTATCTCACCCGCAACGGCCAATTTGACCTTGATGAGGAAGGCTTCTTGATTTTACGTGGACGTGGCCAAGTGCTGGGTACGGGCGGGCCTATACAAGTAACCACCAGTGATATCAGTGTGGATGCAAATGGCATGATTACCAACAGCATCACCGGTGCTGCCATTGGCCAGCTTTCCATCACAGTGCCAGAAAACGACGCTGATGTGCAGCAAAACCCGAATGGTATGTTCTCGTTAATTGGTGGGGGCACCGGTGCCCTTGCTGCAAACCCAGAGGTGGTGCAAGGTGCTTATGAAAACAGCGATGTGAACATGACCGATGAGATGACCGCCATGATGCTGGCACAACGAAACTTCTCCTCGGCCTCACAAGCACTACAATTTATAGACGATACTTATGCGAAAGCCGTGAATATCGCCTCGCTTTAGATTTTTTTCAAATCAGCTAAAATGTATGCCTGGAAATGCTGTCTTTTAAACGGTATTTATGCTATACTAAATTAAAGACCTGCAGAAAGGAAATGGCCTATGAGTAGCATTACTTTTTGGAATGGCGCCAGCGGTATGCGGGCTTTCCAAAGCAAAATGGATGTTGTTTCCCACAATATTGCCAATGTGAACACAGATGGCTTCAAATCACAACGTGCAGCATTCGACGATTTGATTCGCACACAAATGAACACCAATGTAGAGGGCAATTTCCTGGTGGGGCATGGCGTAAAGCAAGAATATGTGGACAATTTAATGGCACAAGGGTCATTAAGCTCCACCGGACAGGCTTTGGATTTTGCAATTGCCGGGGCTGGCTATTTTGCCGTGGACAATAATGGAGAAACAGAATATACACGCAACGGTGCTTTCTATCTTTCGGT
>CAYJJK010000093.1:0-8945 GCA_964370445.1 uncultured Oscillospiraceae bacterium
GAATTTCTAAAAAAAGAATTAGCTATGTGTTCTTTATAAAATAAGCAAACACTCTTATCACCCTGCAAATCCCCCCTTATAAACAAAATCAAAACAATACAAACCTGCATCTATTGATTCACCGTCAATAGATGTTTTTTTGTGTCCAAAAACAAACTAAGAAAGGTAGGTTCTCTATGCCCAAAAACAACATACAACTAAAAATCCTCGGCAAAATATTTGATGCCGGATACTGCACCGAAAAAGAAATTTCGGCTTTGACACTCGATGAAATCCTAAAAATCCCAAGCATCACCGTACCCGAAATTTCGCATATTAACGACTTGCAAAAAGCCGTTAAAGCAAATAAAGTGCTGTCCTTTTTGTCGGGTGCGAGTAGCGAGAGGGACGGCGAATGACAAAATATCAACATATAACTCAGCTGTATGAAAGTGAGTTAAAGGCTGCTGCCACCCCACAAAGGTGGCGGCAGTTTTTAAACAGTGCCTGCCGCAACTACAAGTGCAGTTTTGACGAACAGCTTCTCATTTTCGCACAGCGCCCCGATGCCACCGCCGTGCTTGAAATCAACAAATGGAACAACCGTTTTAACAGGTGGGTGAATCGTGGCGCAAGCGGCATTGCCGTTTTCGACCGCCAAAACCCACAAAGCAAACGGCTGAAATATTACTTTGACATTTCGGACACTCATGCAGGCAAAAACGCAATGCCCGTTCCCGTTTGGCAGATGCAGACGGAATTTGAAGAAGATGTTGTCGAGAGTCTCGAAAATTCTTTCGGTGAAATTGAGGACAAAAGCAGTTTTGCACTGGCGGTTATGGGTGCCGTAAGCAATATAATTAGCGATAACTTGCAAGACTATCTTGCCGACTTCAAAAATGCTGTAGAGGGTAGTTTTTTAGAGGGTACAAGCACCGAATACATCGAAAAAACCTACAAAGACCTTGTTACAAACAGCGTGGCCTACATGCTTTTGTCGCGGCTTGATGTGCCGACCGAGATGTATTTTGACGATGACGATTTTCGCAGTATTACAGATTTCAGCACTGCCGAAACCCTCACCGCCCTTGGTGTTGCCACGGGCGATATTTCACAGATGGCGCTTCGTGAAATTTCCGCAACTGTGCAAAATTTGGTAAAAGAGGACATTCGCACATTTGCGCCTGCAAGTGAAAAAATCTATACTGAAAGAGTAACAAACGATGAAAGGAGCAACGATAATGGAGATGACATACAGCAGGGTGGGCGATTACAATCTGCCGAATTTGACAATGCCGCCACAGCCGGAAGTGCCGCTTGGGAGGTACGCCATGAGCCGCAAACGCTACCTCGAGCAGAGCCGCAGGATACTGTTCACCAATCTGCTCACCTCGGGCAAATTGACACAGCATTTGATAGAGATAGAGCAGCAGGCATTCGAGATGGAGGAACGGTTGGTGGCGCAGATGGCGGCACAGCAGGGCGTGAACGAGCAGATGAAAGCATCCGAACAGATGCGCTGGGCGGGGCTGATGAACAACATCCGCCACTCGGCACGGGAGATAGTGACAGCGGAATTGATAACGGTATAACGAGTGAAATTCTTGCCGATTTACCCACCGAAGAAGAGCAAAAGAATAGCATAGAAAAGAGGGCGGAGCAATCCGGCCTCTTTTCTATTAGCCAAGATGATATTGATGCGGTGCTTCAGCGTGGGAGCAGTGTCAGCGATGGAAAATGCCGCATTTTTGAGCAGTTCCAAAAGAAAGAAACCGCCGCTGAAAATGTGGCTTTTTTGAAAGATGAGTACGGAATTGGTGGCTCGTCCCCTGCTGTCAGAGATAGAAATCTCGGTGAGGCACACGACGGAAAAGGCATAGATATTATTCGCAGAAATGCTTCTGCACCCGACACAAAAATATCTCTTTCTTGGAAAAAAGTTGAAAAGCGTATAGGTGAACTTATTGCCGCAGACAGGTTTTTGAACGACAAAGAAAAGGAGTATTACCCTGCTTTTCAAGAAAAAAAGGCGAATTTAAAAAAGCGGTGGGAGGTTGCGCTTGAAATACGCACATTGTTTCATGATTACAACAATTTTGTAAATGGGCTGAAAGAATTTGACAAGGCGCTGAATATGTATGTGCTGTCCGATTGCACGTCTTGCTTTGCACTTCAAAATAAAAAGACCTTTACCCATGCAATGAAAGGTGACTATGCCCTGCCGCTGATGATAAAGGCGCTTGAAGAGATAATCGCAGAGGATATTCATTTTACCGACCGTGCGAAAAATTGTCTTGAAGTGCTGAACAGCGACATGGCAACACCGATTTTGCCAGACCCCGAGCCTGTTTACGGCTATGAATACCACCTCGGTGACCTTGTGTATCTCGGTGCGAGCAAGTATGAAATTGTCAGTTTTGACGATGAAACCGTGGCACTGTATGACGAAACTTTCCCGATGTTAAACAAGGAAATGTCCCGTGCGGAGTTTGACCGTAAGGTGGAGGAAAACCCCCACAACGACCATTTAAAGGTGCTTGTAAAATCAGCTAACACCCACTATGCAGGGTATCTTGCGCTTAAAACTACGCACTCGAATGATATTGTCATGTACAAGCTCGGTGATTTTTATGAGTTTTACGGCGAGGATGCAAAGACCGCAAGCGAGGTTTTGGGCATTGCCCTCATGCAAAGAACAGTGGACGATACAGCGGTCACGATGTGTGGTGTTCCAAAGTTTTCCGCAGAAAACTATATCAAAGGGCTCACTGAAAAGGGGTACAACGTCACCCTCGGTGATGGCGATGAGGTACAGTTTTACACCGCACAGGAAGCCGCTGTAACAGAAATTTCCGTTGATGATGTGATTAGCGAGATTACGGAAACACCCGCCGAAAAAGAAGGTGCCAACAGCGACCTTGTGGGTAAAGAGATTACGATTGACAGCCGCAAATATGTTGTTGAGGAAGTGCGAGCATTAAGCGGTGATGTGTCCATGCGAGATGTCACCTTTGAAAATTCTGTCGGTTTTCCGATAAACCGTATTGAAAAAGCAGAGTTTGTGCGCAGGCATATACCGCCCGAAACCGAGACCGGCGAGCCGCTCACACCACCAAAAGCACCAAAGGTAAAAGCTGTCAGCGGCTTGCCCCACCCCGAGGTAAAACAGGCCGACCGCCATCAGTTTATAATCACCGACAACGGCTTAGGCACCGGCACAAAAACAGAGAAATTCAACGCAAATATTTCTGCCATTTCTCTGTTGAAAACGCTTGAAGAAGAAAATCGACTTGCCACACCCGACGAACAAACGACACTTTCAAAATATGTGGGTTGGGGTGGTTTGCCGGAATATTTTGAGGAAACGAACAGCCGGTATGCAGAGCTAAAAAACCTACTCGACGCCGAAGAATATGCCGCCGCAAGGGAAAGCACTCTCACCGCTTTTTACACACAGCCGCTTGTCATAAAGTCCATTTATGATGTGTTGCAGAGCGTTGGTTTTAAGCAGGGCAACATTTTAGAGCCATCCTGCGGCACGGGAAATTTCATGGGTTTACTCCCCGATAGCATGAAAGAAAGCAAATTTTTCGGCGTGGAACTCGACAGCATTTCGGGGCGAATTGCACAGCAGTTATACCAAAAATCAAGCATTGCGGTGCAGGGGTATGAAAAGGCGAGCCTGCCCGAAAGTTTCTTCGATGTAGCCGTCGGCAACGTGCCGTTTGGGCAATTTAAGGTGTCGGACAAGAAGTATGATAGGCACAACTGGCTCATTCACGACTACTTTTTCGGTGCAACACTCGATAAAGTTCGCCCCGGCGGCATCATCGCCTTTATCACCTCAAAAGGCACGCTCGACAAGGCAAACAGTACGGTGCGAAAATATATTGCGCAACGTGCCGACCTCATCGGCGCTATCCGTTTGCCCAACATTGCCTTTAAAGCAAACGCCGGCACAGAGGTAACGAGCGACATCATTTTCCTGCAAAAACGTGACAGGGTTATCGACATTGAACCGGAGTGGGTGCATCTCGGCAAAGATGAAAACGGGCTTGCCATCAACCAATATTTTATTGATAACCCCGACATGGTACTGGGTGAATTTAAAGAAATCAGCGGCCCGTATGGCTCCGAAACCGCTTGTGTTGCTTACCCAGAACAGGAACTTTCCGATTTACTCGCTAATGCGGTGCAAAACATTCACGCGGAATATTCAGAGTATGATGTTGAGGTTTTGGACGAGGACGAACAGGACAATTCTATCCCTGCAGACCCGACGGTACGCAATTTTTCTTACACGGTGCAGGAGGGTGAACTATATTTTCGGGAAAACTCTCGAATGTTCCCCGTAACTGCCACAGAGACCGCCAAAAACCGTATCAAGGGCATGATTGAGATACGAAACAGCACCCGCCGCTTGATAGAATTGCAGACAGAAGACTTTCCCGACAGCGAGATTTTTGCAGAGCAAAGCACCCTAAACAGCCTATACGACCGCTACACAAAAAAATATGGATTACTTTCAAGCCGTGCCAACAGCATGGCTTTTTCTAATGACAGCAGTTACAGTTTGCTGTGTTCTTTGGAGGTGGTAAACGAGCAGGGCGAACTGCTTCGCAAGGCGGATATGTTCACAAAACGCACGATAAAGCCGCACATTCCGATAACCTCCGTGGACACTTCGAGCGAGGCTCTTGCCGTGTCACTTGCCGAAAAAGCAAAGGTGGATATGGACTTTATGTGCGAGCTTACCGGCAAAACAGAGCAGGAAATTTACGACGAATTGCAGGGTGTCATCTATCTAAATCCGGCACACAACATCATGAACGAAAAATATTTATCAGCCGATGAATACCTTTCGGGCAATGTGCGTGAAAAGCTGGAGTTTGCAAAAAACAGCAATGGTTTGTTTGATATAGACTATTCTGTAAACATTCAAGCACTGGAAAAAGTGCAACCAAAAGACCTTACCGCCAGTGAAATTTCGGTGCGGCTTGGCGCAACATGGGTGCCGCCAGAGGTGGTGCGTGAATTTATTTTTGATTTGCTTGACCCACCCAATTACAACAGGTGGAATATTCATGTTCACTTTTCAAAGTACACGGCGGAATGGAATATCGAGGGCAAAAGCGCCGACCGCAGTAACATTAAGGTGTTCAATAGTTACGGCACCACGAGGGTGAATGCGTACAAGATTATTGAAGAAACCTTGAATTTAAAAGACGTTCGTGTGTTTGATTATGTGGATGACGGCAACGGCAAGCGCACCCCTGTTTTGAACAAAACCGAGACCGCAATGGCACAGGTGAAACAGGGGCTTATTAAAGAGGCGTTTGCCAATTGGATATGGAAAGACATCGACCGCAGGGACAAATTGACACGCATTTACAACGATAAATTCAACTCGGTGCGCCCCCGTGAGTACGACGGGCAGCATATTTCTTTTGGCGGCATAAACCCCGAAATCACGCTTAGAAAACACCAAATCAATGCTGTTGCAAGAATTTTATACGGGCAAAACACCCTACTTGGACACGTGGTGGGCGCTGGCAAAACGTACGCGATGTGTTCGGCGGCAATGGAACTCAAGCGGCTTGGGCTGTGCAACAAATCCATGTTTGTCGTGCCAAATCACCTCACCGAGCAGTGGGCGGCAGAGTTTCTACAACTGTATCCCTCGGCCAATATTTTGGTGACCACAAAGAAAGATTTTGAGCGCAAAAACCGCAAAAAATTCTGCGGACGTATTGCCACAGGTGATTTTGATGCCGTGATAATCGGGCATTCTCAGTTTGAAAAAATCCCGGTGAGCCTTGCTCGTCAGCGTGAAACCTTGGAAAACCAATTACAAGAAATCCTCGATGGGATTGATGAGGCAAAGCGCAATCGTGGCGGTAAATTCACCACAAAACAGCTTGAACTCACACGAAAAAATATTGAAAGCAAGATTGAAAAGCTCAATAAGCAAGACCGCAAAGACGATGTTGTCACCTTTGAGGAACTTGGCATAGACCGCCTTTTTGTGGACGAAGCGCACAGTTACAAAAACCTTTTTGCCTATTCAAAAATGCGAAATGTCGGCGGCATATCACAGGTGGAAGCGCAAAAATCAAGCGATATGTTTATGAAATGCCGCTACATGGACGAGCTCACAGGCGGCAAAGGCATCATTTTTGCCACAGGCACACCCGTTTCAAACAGTATGGTCGAGATGTTCACTATGCAACGGTATCTGCAAATGGCGGCTCTTAAAAAAGAATATCTGCACAATTTTGATGCATGGGCGGCAAACTTTGGCGAGACGGTGACGGCAATGGAACTTTCGCCCGAGGGCAAGGGTTACAGGCTGAAAACACGCTTTGCAAAATTCTATAATTTGCCCGAACTCATGTGTATGTTTAAGGAAGTGGCGGACATTCAAACAGCGGATATGCTCAATCTTCCTGTGCCGAAAGCCGAGTTTATCAATGTGGCGGTGGAGCCGTCCGAACTTCAAAAAGAGATGGTGGACAGCCTTGCAAAGCGCGCTGAAAAGGTGCGCAACAACATGGTGGACAGCACGGTGGATAACATGTTGCTCATCACAAACGACGGCAGAAAACTTGCCCTTGACCAGCGGCTTATGAATGAAAGCCTGCCCGATTTTGAGGGAAGCAAGGTGAACGCCTGCATTGATAACGTATTTAAAACGTGGCAGGAAAACGCAGAAAGCAAAGCCACACAGCTTATTTTCAGCGACCTATCCACCCCGAAAAAAGAGGAAGATTTCAGTGTTTATTTTGATATTCGAGATAAACTCATAGCAAAAGGTGTGCCGCCCGAGCAGATTGATTTTATTCACAATGCGAACAGCGACATTAAGAAAAAGGAACTTTTTGCAAGGGTAAACAGTGGCGAGGTGCGAATCCTTCTCGGCTCAACTGCTAAAATGGGTGCCGGGACAAACGTGCAAAAAAGATTGATAGCAAGCCATAATATTGATTGTCCTTGGCGCCCTTCCGACCTTGAACAGAGGAATGGTCGCATTATCAGACAGGGCAACACGAACGAAAATGTTCGGGTGTATAACTATGTCACGAAAGGCACTTTTGACAGCTATTTGTATCAGCTTGTGGAGGGCAAACAGCGCTTTATTTCGCAAGTTTTCACAAGTAAGTCCCCGGTGCGAAGTGCCGAGGATATTGACGATGCAACACTCTCTTATGCCGAGATTAAAATGCTTGCAACAGGCAACCCAAAAATCAAGGAGCGGATGGAACTTGACATCGAAGTTAGCAAATTAAAGATGTTGAAACAGGCTTTTTTGTCGGAAAAATATCTGCTTGAGGGCCAAGTGATGCAAGGCTTACCCCGTGAAATTTCGGCTCTAACACAGCGTGTTGAGGGGTACAAAAAAGATATCGTCACCTTGTCTGAAAATGTTAGGGGCGGCGATGAAAAGTTTACACCAATGACGGTGGCAGATGTTACCCACACCGAAAAGGCACAGGCAGGACAGGCAATTTTACTTGCTTGCAAAGCCATGACTAAGCCCGACTTGCACCACATTGGCGAGTACAAAGGCTTTGCCATGCACCTCTCGTTTGACAGTTTTGAGCGTGAATACAAGCTGTCTTTAAAGGGTGCGCTGTCTCACGTTGTCACGCTCGGGCAGGATGTGCACGGCAATATTACGAGGATAGACAATGCCCTTGAAGCCATGCCGGAACAGCAAAACGCCGCCGAGCTTTTGCTTGAAAACATGCACGTTCAGCTAAAAAATGCAAAGGAGGAATTGAATGTGCCGTTTTCGCACGACGATGAGTTACAGCAAAAATCCAAGCGCCTTGATGAACTCAACATTGAACTCAGCATGAACAAAAGCGACATCGTTCTTGCCGACGGTGACGAGCCACAGGCGCAGGGCGAAAAGCAAAAAAATCAAGAGATGGAAAGGTAGGGTTTATGCCGTATATTGACCCAAGTACAATCGTACAGCTTAAAAAAATAGACCTATTCAGCTATTTAAAAGTGCATGAGCCACAGGAACTTTTGCACCTCGGCGGTAACGTGTTTTGCACCAAAACGCATGACAGCCTTAAAATTTCTAACGGCAAATGGATGTGGTGGTCGAGAGGCATTGGCGGCAACAGCGCCCTTGAATATCTTATCAAGGTGCAGGGCTTGTCCTTTTATGAAGCGGCACAGCACCTTGCAGGCGGTGAAAGTATTGCGGTTGTGGGTAGTGCTCAAAAGCAAAAAGCTAAGCAAAACCGCTTGCTTTTGCCAAAAAAACACAGCAATAACGACAGGGTTATCGCCTATCTCACAAGCCGTGGCATTGACCTTGACATTATAACCCACTGCATAGAAAAGGGCTTGATTTTTGAAAGCCTGCCCATGCACAATGCCGTGTTTTTAGGGGTGGATGAGCACAGCAAACCACGCTATGCAAGCTACCGTGGCACGGGTGAAACAAGGTACATAGGTGATGCCACGGGGAGCGATAAGAGCTATTCTTTTCGGCTGATTGGTGGACAAAGTAATGAGGTACATTTGTTTGAAAGTGCTATTGATTTATTATCGTATGCCACGCTTTTGAAGCTGTATGGCAGGGATTGGAAAGCACAAAATCTCTTGTCACTTGCGGGGATATATCAGCCTAAAAAAGAACTTTCGCAGAGTAAAATCCCAAAGGCGCTTGAAAAATATTTGGCTGAAAACAACTCGGTAATACGGGTTGTTTTTCATTTTGACAACGACAGCCCCGGCAAAATAGCAACACAGGCGATATCCTGTGTTCTGCCGAAAGAGTACGAAAAAATATCCAAACCGCCACCGAAAGGCAAGGACTTTAACGACTATCTTTGCTTGGAACTTGGGATTTATAACAAGGAAAAAATCGAACGATAAAATGGATAAGGAGAGCAAAGTTGAATGACAAAAACACAATATCGGTTTTGCTGATACAGCCGATGAAACCG
>CAYJJK010000094.1:0-6676 GCA_964370445.1 uncultured Oscillospiraceae bacterium
TTTTTTTGTATATAAATGCTTGATTTAGACTCGAACGGTTTACCACTTAGGAGGTGGCAACCCAGAAGGCGGCGACCCAGAAGGCGGCGACCCTGAAGGTGGCAATCCTGAAGGTGGCAGCCCTGAAGGTGGCAGCCCTGAAGGTGGCGACCCTGAAGGCGGTGACCCAGAAGGCGGCGATCCTGAAGGTAGTGACCCTGAAGGCAGTGACCCTGAAGGCAGTGACCCTGAAGGCGGCGACCTTGAAAATGTGAATAAAGGGGGCGTGCAACCTCTTTCAGCTGCAACATTTGAAGCGGTTACTGTCACAAAAAGTAGCATAAACGCCCAGCAAACGATTGAACTTCGAGTAGATTGGGTTTTGGATCAAAGCCGTTCAACCAGCGAAGTTTTTACCACAGACAGAGCAGGGGGATATGTGTATACGGCAGAATTTTTGGATGAAGGATATACACTTGCGCCTGGTGTTACATTGCCTTCAATCACAGTGGAAGTGGTGCTAGGCGACGGTGCAACGTTACGGACGAATCGGCTTAGAAGTGGTGAAACAGTGCCGGAACTTGTAACAGTGGTAGCAAACTCTGGTTCGGAGGTGGGCGGCACTGGTACAACTCATCATTTAATTGTGGCAAATGGCTTACCTTTAACCATTGCAAGTGATGGTTCCAACACCAGTATTTCCTATGTCAATGCATTAGGTGCTACAAAATATTTGCTCATTGGAGGAACTGGTCTTACACTTTTAGATACCCCAGTTTCGGGTGATTTTAGCAAATACGACATTGTGGGAGGGGGCTACAATACAGACCTTTCTTCCGTTTCTACGTCCATAACCATGACAGGTGGTACTGTAAAATCTATTTATGGCGGTGGCGCATCCCATGGTGAGAGTACTTCTGCCCTTGTAGGCAGTAGTGTAGTATCCATCAGCGGTGGTACAGTAGGAAATGTGTACGGCGGTGGATTTGGAATAAACAGTACAACAGGAAGCAGTAATGTCAACATCACTGCAGGCACTGTAACACAAAATGTTTACGGAGGCGGTGGGTTCAATAAAATCACAAACGGTACTGCAGTTAGTGTTAGTGGCAGTGCGGTTGTAAGTGGAAATGTATATGGTGGCAATGCCTTAGGTGTAACAGCGGTCGGTGCTTTGGGTGATTCTCTTATTGGGGGAAGCGCTCAAGTGACCATTGGAACTGGCGCCCAAATAGCAGGTAATGTATATGGTGGCGGTATAAGAGATATTGTACAAAATAATGCGGCTGTTATTATAAATGGCGGTACGATAGGTGGAAATGTATTTGGAAGTGGAAGCAGCAGCACCGTTAGTGGAAATACAGCACTTACAGTGAACGGCGGCACAATAAAGGGTAGTTTGTTTGGTGCTGGCGAAGTGTTTTCTCACATGGGCTTTGACTTAACTCCGATTGGGGACTTTGTTTTCTTTACAGAAAATCCGAATAGTGGCAACATTGAAGTGTACCTAAATGGCGGGACAGTGGAGGGTTCTGTTTATGGTGGTGGCTATACTGACTACGGAGGCGTTGTTGCATATAAGGCAGTAGCAATTTCGATGAAGGGCGGCACAGTAAATGAATCGGTTATTGGGGGTTCACTTTTTTCGTCTATCCCTGGTGAGGTAGGAGATGGGACAATGGTGGACACAAGAAATCCCGCGCCCATTTCTATTCAACTTTTCGACGGTACTGTTAAAAAAGATGTAGTTGGCATAGGTGCCTATCATCATGATGATGCTCGTGACTATTCTGATTTGCGGCATGAACTATTCATTTTTGTAGATGCAAGCGTAGATTTGACAGGGAAAATTTACAAGCAACTATATAATGTTAGGGATGGTGATACCCGTACACCAGGGACTTCCACCATTGTGGTAGAAAATGTAGCCACAGGTATTGGTAAAGTTCAAGGTGAGGATACAGAAATTCTGGTGGCCGATGTAACGAATGACATTAATAACATTTTGCGTCTAGAAAGAAAAGAAACTTACACACAAGACCATTGGGCCATTCGTGGGGAGGTAGTGTTGCCACTTTTGGTAACCGGTGCGGTTTCCATTGAACAAAGGCAAGAATTGTATATACCGGATGGTGCTAGCTTAAGAGCTACTGAAGATGGAAGCACGCAGTTTGAAAATCGTGGGTATATTATTACACAACAACCTACACTAGATGATAGCATTGAAACTGAAAATGAACCCGGAAAAACAAATATTGATTCTCGGATTTATCGTGGCGATGTAACTTTATCTATTACATTGCAAGATGCAAGCTATACACAAGGGCAAGTTGCCAGAGCGCTCAATGCAACGCCTGCCGAAAATAATGTGTGGAATTTCCTTGTGGACGGCGGGAAAGTGGATGCCGATATTGATTATGGATGGACGAAGGATAGTGAAGAGCTTAGTGGTGTAACCGGCGCTACCTATGTGCCAAGCACACAGCAGGTGGGTTCTGCCACTTATGCTGCCACCGGCACAACTTCGCACACATTTGAGTCGGTTCCGGCTGGTATATTGCAAAACCTCAGTGCAACGGACGATGCTACCATTTCGGTGCAAGCGCCCACAGACCCAGAACCGCCTACAGACCCAACAACGCCCACAGACCCAACAACGCCCACAGACCCAACAACGCCCACAGACCCAACAACGCCCACAGATCCCGCACCACCTGCACCACCTATTGTGCCGGATGACGATGAAGAAGATGATGTGATCGAAGAGGAAGATGATGAAGAACCTGTGACACCTGGGCCTGAAGATACCACAAGTGGTACACCAGTACCTCCGGTTGACAATGGCACACCGCCTACACCGGGCACACCGGGTACACCTGGGATTACACCGGACGGGGGAATTACCATTGATCCTTTGTTGCCAGGAGTTCCGCCGGACCTTGTAACGGTAAATGGAAATGAGGTGGGTGCGGATGCCTTCACATTAAATGAGGATGGAACGCTTACACTCTCCCCAGACTTTTTAGCCACCCTTGAGGATGGTAGCCACACATTACGTGTACAATTTGGCGATGAGGTGTTTGAGTCCACCATTATTACTGAAAATGGTGTGCCGCTCAGTGCAGGAGATTTTGTACCCGTTAGCGGATCTTGGAGCTTGTTTGATTTACTGGTTACTGTGTTGAGTGTATTATCACCTGTGTTATATTTTGTGTACATAAGGCGGAAAAAACAAGAAGAACAATACGAAGAGCAATATGAAGAACAAACAGAAAAACAAGCACCTCAAAATAGACGCAAGTTGGCTTTGCTTCTAACTAGCTTGTTGGGCATTGTTTCGATTGTACTATTGCTGCTCACACAAGATTTCACACAGCCAATGGTTTTCTTTGATCAGTTTAGCATTTGGTTTGCACTAATTTTCTTATTACAATTTATTGTTGAATTTGTGATACGCAGCAAGAAGCAAAAAGATAAAAATGAAAACAACGCATATTACCAAACATATCAACATGCAGGGAACGTAAAATAGAAACCATGTGAAATAAGCAGGTTGTTTTTTGCTGGCAAAAACCACAGGGCAATATCTGTACACAAAAGAAAACAATTTGTATTACGGTGCAAAAAAATGTAAAATATTTTGTGGACATATGCTTTGTTGTATTAGTTTAAAGGCCGTGGGACAGTATCCCACGGCCTTTTGTGTATAAGATTGCCAATTGTAATGAAGGTTGATTTTTGCACGATGAAATATTTGGTGCCTACGGGAAAAACCAAAAATAACATATAAAATTGTTGCATCACGTTTGAAAAATGCAAGGGTTTTATTTTTTGTACGAAAATCTTACACTCGTGTTTTGCCTTGTCATTTAAGGGGCTAAAACACAGTGGAGAGCATTAAGGTATGGCTACTGCATATCGCGATGAGGCTGTGAACCACACAGGGATTATATATGATTGATATGGCGTTTCAGTAAATAACGATAGTAATATGTGTTTTTCAATCTTAAATATTTGGCAATATGATAAAGCGGCAACAGCACCCACTTAAACTGTACAGTGGGTGCTGTTGCCGCTTTTGACGCCGGGGATACCGGCTGGCTAAGCCGGTAAGGATACAATGCGAAAGGGGAGGTTTAAACCCTTAGGCATATTTTGCAGAATGTGCATAGTTTTCTTCTTCTTCAAGTTCATCTTGTTTTTTGTTATTGCGTATTAAAATGATGCCTAAAACCATCTGAACAATGGCAAATACTGCAAACAATAAACTATATTCATCAAATAAAATCATTGGTAAGGTAAAGTCTTGTGTAAGCAGTAACACAATCAAAGTAACCACAAAAACAACTGCGCCCAATATCTTCAAAACAAGTTGTTTTTTACGCTTTGATGTATGTTTATGATGATGCTCTTCAAGTGATTCATCCTCGTGATAAGGTTGGTTTTCAGCATCTTTTGCGTGTTTGCGTAGCTTATACACTGCATACATAACCATTAAAAGGAAGGTGGCTACGGTCATCATTAAGTCAAATAAGCTCCAAGCACCACTGTTGATGTAAGCGCTTAGTGGAACGCCATTATCTGTAAGTACCACACTATCTACCGAGCTACCGTCATCATAAATCACAGAAATGGTGTTTTCTCCTGTACCAAGTGCCTCAATCGCCTGAGGTGCAATGGAAACAACTCCATTTTCCACATTATAGAATCCAGGGGGGAGTATTTCGTTGTTAATGGTTACGTTGTTTGGGATATCGTCCGGACGACCTGTGTTGATATCAAGTCCACCATCTGGTGTGATGTCTACAAAAGGTCCGGTTGTAGAGCCGCCGCCAGTATCTGTGTTGCCATCGCCATCCGTGCCATTTGTATCGGTGGTGCCGCCCGTACCACCATCGCCACCGGGAACTGGTGGGAGTTCATTGTTGTCATCATTGGTGTCATCGTCATCTTCTGCATCGTCATCTGCATCGTCACCACCGCCGGCATCACCACCGCCGCCGGTATCACCGCCACCACCGGTATCGCCACCGCCGCCGGTATCGCCACCGCCACCGGTATCACCGCCACCGCCGGTATCACCGCCACCGCCGGTATCGCCACCGCCACCGGTATCACCGCCACCGCCGGTATCGCCACCGCCACCGCCACCGGTATCACCACCGCCGCCGGTATCGCCGCCACCGGTATCACCACCACTGCCGGTATCACCGCCACCGGTATCACCGCCACCAGTATCGCCACCGTCGGTTCCGCCACCGCCAGTTCCACCGCCGTCGGTTCCGCCACCGCCAGTTCCACCGCCGTCGGTTCCGCCACCGCCAGTTCCACCGCCGCCGGTTCCGCCGTCACCAGCTTCGCCGCCACCGGTTCCGCCATCGCCGGTTCCGCCGTCGCCAGTTTCGCCATCAGTATCACCACTACCTGTGCCATCCGTGCAATAAATCTTCACATATGGATAAGCAGTGGTTCCTTCAATGTATTTATATCCATCTGGCCGATGTGGTTCTGTATCACTATTTGAGGGACTAGAACCGAAATCAGCCATAGCACCATCACATTCGTGGTCATCACTAGGAGTATGTGAACAAGCGTTATGTGAGCCATTGATAGCGCTCAAACCTCCGGTGCCGGTAAATGAGCCATAATCTACAAAAATTGAGCCATTGCTAGCAAATGCATTGGTGCTTGAGGCAACAGCTGTGGCGCCGCCTCCAATTCTAATTCCATTAGAAAAACCATATCCACTTACACTGTGACCTTCTATCAGGCCGGAAGTGATTGTAATAGAACCAAAGACACCATGCCCCCAGGTGCTTCGACCAATCACACTCCCACTGTTTACTGTAACACCTCCATGGATGCCATCTCCATGATTATCGGCATACGCATATCCAAGCGCAGTGTGAGCAGTACTCTCATATGTTCCAATCGCCTCAATCCTGCCGCTACCATTAAAAGTAATTGTTTTTTCTGGAGCAATAATCCCGTTATTGCCAGTAGCTGTAAGAGAGCCACCACCAGAAAATATGAGATTGGCTGTTGAGGAAACAGCACCTGTGAGATTTGTAGAGGGATCGGGTGTAGTTTCAGCGATGGTATTGCTGCCCTCCAGAACAATGCTCATGTCATCCGCGCCTGTGATGGCCAATGCAGGGATGTTTACATTGGTCAATGTGATGGTGCTATTTTCATAGGCTACACCATTAAACACAATACTATTGTCGTTTTTGGATACAACTGTACCGTCATTCAGTAGTACGGCTTGCACCCCTCCGATGGTAAACGGTAGGTCTGTTCCTAAAGATATAGGATTTATTAAATTCGAGCGCAGTGCTGCTTGAGGAGCAAATGAAAGATGGCCAAACACACTGGGCTTGAAATCAGAAGCCTCGTTAAGGGTGTCTTCATCGGGGATGTTGTCTTCCTCAAGAATTTCATCGTCTTCGGCCATGCCGTCATCTTCGGCCGTGCCGTCGTCTTCGGTAGTGCCGTCGTCTTCGGTAGTGCCGTCATCTTCGGCCGTGCCGTCGTCTTCGGTAGTGCCGTCATCTTCGGTAGTGCCGTCGTCTTCGGTAGTGCCGTCATCTTCGGTCGTGCCGTCGTCTTCGGTCGTGCCGTCGTTTTCGGCCGTGCCGTCATCTTCGGCCATGCCGTCATCTTCGGTAGTGCCGTCATCTTCGGTAGTGCCGTCATC
>CAYJJK010000094.1:6776-8321 GCA_964370445.1 uncultured Oscillospiraceae bacterium
CTTCGGCCATGCCGTCATCTTCGGTAGTGCCGTCATCTTCGGTAGTGCCGTCATCGTCGGCCGTGCCAATGGTTTCAACGGGGGTTTCATCTGCGGGTTCATTCGTTAAAACGGTAGTTTCTGTGCCGGCATCGCCTTCAAGAGATGGATCTACCGCGTAAATGTTAATTGAAACAAAAAAACTCATCACTGCGATAGCCAGCACAGAAGATAGAACTCTTTTTGTGTTTTTGGACATGATAAACCTCTTCATTTTTTGAACCTATAAACTGATGAAAATCAATTTATAATTGCGTGAAGGTGCGGACGTATTAACTTGTTAAAATTGTGAGTGAAAATAGGGAGAGAAGACCAAGAAATGCATGTCGACAGCTTGTTTCTATAAGTTCAATATACAGGTTTTTTGAAGTGTCTGTCAATAGAGAATGGCCTTAAAATACACATCATTATTATGCTATATTGCTTCACGATATTGACACAAAGCAAAAAAGTAGGAATTAAGAATCGAATCCCCTTATTCACATACAAAAATGGGAGTAATTTTTTGTGGAATAAGCCACTACTTGGCGCAATACAAACAGTATTTCATGAAAAAATTGTTTAATTATACGAAATTTGTATTTTTGCAATTTTTGACAAAAAAATCCGATATCATACATTAAAGTGATATCGGATTAAAGTGTTGTTTAGGTTAAGTAAATAGTGTTGAAAAATCATTATACTGCAGGTCAATCATTTCATCAATAGGGATTTTTGTGCCGTCTTCTAAAACAATCATACGCGTCATTTCATCAATTTTTTTTATTTTGCCGCTTAGGGTGACATAGGCACCTCCTGTTTTACGCCCATCTGGCACAAAATAGGTTGTGGTGATGCTGGGCTGCTTTGAAAGTTGTGCCACAATCAATTGCAGGGTTTCATTCAGTTCCGCCTGGCTGTCTTCTTCAAGGGTTCGCCTTGTTTCTGTGAGGCGGGCGGCTTCTTTTGTGGTCTTATCGTGGCCGGTAAGCGCAGAAAAAGGTGCAAATTGTGCCGAACGATCCTTAAGGGGCATCTTGGCATGTGTTTTAGAAAACGGACGGGGAAGGTCTATGATATCGTCATAGCGGTGATTGTCATTCTTTATGTCCGCCAACTTGTTTGTTTCGCTCAAGTGTGGTTGCCCCTTTCTGTAAATTCATTCCCTTTACAATGGCGTTTTTTCCATATTTTTTTTTCAGTGAAAGCATGGTTTTTTGTACCCGTTTTTCGCGATCTAAAGCGGCTTCTTCCGCTTCTTGTAGCTTTGCTTTTGCATCATAGTCGGTAAACAAATCTAGCTGCTCTACAGCATCATGCGTGTTGTGTATGCTTTCTTCTATAAGACGGTTTGCAGAAATAGATATCCGACGAACCAAAAGTTTTTCGTTCATGATGCGATTGTATAACTCGGTTATAGCCTCGATTAGCTGTTTTGCAGACGAGGTATGTTTTGCCAAGTTGATGGTGCCATGGGCGCTTTTTGGCACTATCCTGCCATAAGCATCGGTGGATATTTCCCCTTTA
>CAYJJK010000094.1:8375-8944 GCA_964370445.1 uncultured Oscillospiraceae bacterium
TGTTACAAGGCCTTTGTCAATTAAATCTAGCGAAAGTTGGGCTGCCATTTCGCGCACAATGAGTTTTGCTTTTTCAAAGGGGTAGGCAAACTGCAGCACTTGCCCTGAGCAAATGCTGCTGCTGGCGGGCTTATAGGCCTTGATGTCGGCCATTTGGCAGGACTCTATGCCAAAAGCATGATCAATAAGGAGCTCTGCATTAACTCCAAACAGTTTATATAGCAATTCTTCATTGTAATATTCATGTGGTTTTCCAAGGGCACAACGTGCAATGTCTCCCATGGTATATAAACCATGCTCTTCCAGTTTTTTTGCATACCCTTTGCCAACACGCCAAAAATCGGTAATTGGGCGGTGTGTCCATAACGTTTTGCGATAACTTTTCTCATCAAGTTGTCCAATACCCCCACAATTTACATCAGGAAGAAGGTGCTTTGCCCCAATGTCCATGGCAATTTTGCATAGGTATATATTGGTGCCAATGCCTGCTGTGGCTGTAAGACCTGTGGTGTTGAGCACATCTATAATGATCTTCATATCAAGTTGTTTAGCGGTTGTTTTATATAATT
>CAYJJK010000095.1:0-8880 GCA_964370445.1 uncultured Oscillospiraceae bacterium
AAAATCGCGCTTTGCCTTAAAAAATGGGGCCGGTTGCAATACGCCACGAAACATTGCGGGGGGTGGGGGATGGAATGGGTCTAGATATATAGTGAAGAAAAAAATATTTTTGAGTATTTTTTTCATATCCCTTTGTAGTATGGTGCTTTTGTCTTTGGGAACCACAGCCGTGGTTTACAACCGAGAAACAACCGCAGGACTAGAAAACTTGCAGGCAGACACAAGCTATGTAAAAGTGGGATATGAAGAAGGCGGCCTAAACTATTTACAAGATATCCGAAGCTACCAACGACGTATCACCTTGATTGCAGCCGACGGAACAGTTATATTCGACAACCGCAGCGATGAAACACAAATGGACAACCATGCCGATAGGCCTGAGGTGGCTCAGGCACTGGAAAGCGGCAGCGGAGAAGCACAGCGACAAAGCGACACCCTGGGCGAGCGCATTTTGTACTTTGCACAACGTATGGACGCCGGAAATGTGCTGCGCCTATCTATGGAGACAAACAGCATCCTTAGGGATACATTGTCTGTGATACCGTGGCTTTTGCTGGTAACCTTGCTTGTACTTGTGCTTTCTGCCTTGCTGGCAAGGCGCTTAAGCCAAGGCATTTTGAAACCACTAAATGAAATCGACCTGGAATCGCCCATGGACTATGGGGTGTATGAAGAAATTTCGCCCATTGTACGCCGTATTTCAAGCCAGAAAAAACAACTACAATTAAAGGCAGAAGAGCTTTCCAAACAGCAGGAAGAGTTTCGCAGTGTCATCCAAAATATGGACGAGGGGCTTATTCTTACCGACCACGAGGGAACAGTGCGCACAGTAAACCAAAGCGCCTGTAAAATTTTAAACATTCCACAAGACTCACGTAACAAACCTCTGTTGGCGCTCAACCGAGATCTTTCCCTGCAGCAAGCGGCAAAACAAGCAACCGAAGGAACGCGAACCGTGCAGGAGCTCTCTTTACAAGGGCGGCGATATCGTTTGGTGGCAAGCCCTGCACGCGGAGAACAAGAACAGCCCGGCGCGGTGCTTCTTTTGATGGATGACACCGAGCGCCTGGAAGCAGAGCAAAATCGCAGGGAATTTTCTGCCAATGTTTCGCATGAGCTAAAAACACCACTTACTTCCATTTCCGGCTATGCAGAAATCATCCAAAATGGCCTTGTGCAAACGAAAGATGTGCCCGAATTTGCCGGAAAAATTTATGATGAAGCGGCAAGGCTCATCGATTTGGTAGAAGATATTATTCAGCTTTCCAATTTGGATGAAAAAGACACGCCTCAAGCCTTAGAATCGGTTGACCTCCTAGCGCTGAGCCAAAGCATTGCACACACCCTACAGGGCAAAGCCGACAAAAAAGAGGTTGAAATTGAGGTGCAGGGAGAGCCCGTAACCTTAAAAGGTGTTGGCAGCATTCTACATGAGGTCATCTATAATTTAACCGACAATGCCATTCGCTACAATCAAACAGGCGGTAAGGTGCAAATTACAGTGGGCACAAATAACGGCGAAGCGGTGCTACAAGTGAAAGATACCGGTATTGGAATTGAACCGTTGCACCAAAACCACGTTTTTGAACGATTTTACCGTGTTGACAAAAGCCATTCTCGCGAAAGTGGTGGCACCGGCCTTGGCCTTGCCATTGTAAAGCGCGGCACCCTGTTTCACAACGGGCAAGTCTCTTTAGAAAGCGCCCTAGGTAAAGGAAGTGTATTTACCATCCATTTGCCACTGCCAAAACCGGAAATAGAATAATCGCTAGCGATATTTTCAGCCTAAGATACTACACATAGATTTTCAAACATAAAAGAAACCCGAGTTTCCGGCCGGAAACTCGGGTTTCTTATGAGGTAGAACACTTTTTTTGATAAACGCACAATATCGTAAAAACCAAAAGAACCCAGAAAAACAGAATAAATAACGGAAGAAGCTCATAGCCAAACTGTGCACCCAAAAGCCCAAAAAGGGGAGGCACGAATGTGGTGCCCAAATACGCACAAGCCATCTGCAGGCCAATAAAAGTGGATGAATATTGCTTGCCAAAGTGTGTAGGTGTTTCGTGCAACATGGTAGGAAAGATGGGTGAGCAACCCAGGCCAATGAAAAACAACCCCAACATGGCAAACAGCAACGGCAGTGGCAACAATAGAAAAAAGATGCCTAAAGCGATGAGCACAAGACCACCATAAATCAAACGGCGTGAAGAGAGCTTAAATGCAAAAAAACCAGAAAGGAACCGCCCGGCCGTTATGCCAAGGTAATATAGTGCAACCCAGCCCGCGGCACGCTGCGGAGAAATACCCCTTACCAAAACAAGATAGCTTCCACTCCAAAGGCCGGCACCGGCCTCTACCCCACAGTAGCAAAAAAAAGCAAGTACGGCCGGCAAAGCACGAGGCATTTTAAGCAACGATAACATATTTACACGATTATCTTTTGAACTATTTTGTGAATTTTCTAAGGTCGATACTTTTTTCCACAAAGGAAATGAAAACGCCAAAATAACCGCAAGAAGCAAAAGAAAAAGACCAATAAACAAATAACCTGTGCCCCAGCGGCCTGTGCGCAACAGAAAAAATGATAAAACAATAGGCCCTGCGGACGCACCAATACCCCAAAAACTATGCAACCAGTTCATATGCGAAGCACTGTAGTGAAGTGCAACAAAATTGTTTAATGAAACATCAATAGACCCGGCCCCAAGCCCTAGCGGAATTGCCAAACAGCAAAGAGCAACATATTGTGTTACAAAGGACATACTCAGCAGAGATATTCCCGTAAGTAAAACACTAAAAAACACAACGTGCTCAACTTTGAAACGCCGCAATATACGGCCAGCACTGAGACTGGACACAATTGTACTGCCTGATATTAGCATTGATACAGGCCCAGCAGCAGCTACCGGCACGGAGAAGGTAGTTTGCATAGAGGGCCAAGCGCTTCCCAGCAGGGAATCCGGCAGACCAAGCCCAATAAACGCAAGGTAGATAATGCATAAAAGTACAGCCATAGAGCCTCCACACATATAAATTTTGAAAAATACCAATTCACAAAAGCTATGCAAGCAGTATATCATATTATCTTCTATTGTAAAAGTGCATGCAAAAATAGCCATACCATGCAATAAGCAAAATATTGTTAAACCAGTGATTTTTTGCAATTTTTATTTGTTAAAGTATTACTTATAATAAAAAAACCAAAAATAATGATTGCAAGTTTCAAAAATTTCACAATCATTATTTTTGATTTTATTTGATTTAAATTTATATATATTAGGAATATATATGCAAAAATTAAATAAACATTCTTTTTTCTTTGTTAAAACTCGCAAAACATACTTCAACCATGAGTTGACATATGTTTGTCACTACAAATGAACTATTGGCTATCGCAATGCCTCACTGTGTCTAACGTTCTTTTCTTTAAAACCCCTGCATTTTTTCTTTGTAAGAGGCCCATAACGCGGGGGCGATTGTATCGCTGTGCAACAATACACGGCAGGTTTATGGCAAGTGCATAAAAAAACATAAGTGGAACCACCACAAAAGGAGAAAACAAGCCAAATATCCAAAAGCACGGAATAGCCAGCCAATGCGTCAACTCTGCGCGACGTGATTCCAATAAGAATTTTTGAAGATTTTCTTCTGAAAAATCCGTTAAATGGCGTTTTTTGTAACCACCAACAGCGGCAGCACCATCAGGCAAAAAGTGCTTCCAGCGACGAATGCGAAAAAATTTCTGGTAAAACAATCCGCTTTTTTCAAACTTCCTTTCACGATATAAAAAATTGTCTTTTGCAAAATACCGATCTGGTAAGTGTCGACAAAGGGAAGCCGCCCCGGTTTGAAACAACCCCCATAAAATAAAAAACAGCAAAATCATCAGCCAAGTAGGAAAGTAAAACAATTGCATCTTATCGACCCGTCGAAACATCTCGTCCTTTCCAAAAAATCGGAATCCGGAACAATTTCTTAAAAACAGATAAAAAGAAGATAAAAACAAACACGCAAAGAGGAACCGGATAGAATAAACAAAGCAAAGGAGAAAATTTGCCTATTTTTATGCCAATATATAAAATATTTGTGCATAGTAAAAAATATGAAAATAAGTAAAATAACAAAATATGTGCAGATGTCGGTATAAAAATGAATGACAAAAGTTCGAAAGGTGTGCTAATAAGGGCCGCCACCCATGCCACAATCAAAACCCATAAATTAAGCCTTGTTGCACCTGCCCCGCTGGCAAAATTTTTTGTCCATCCCTCCACCATGCTACCGGCACCCTTGGGGTACATCCGATATCTCAAGTCTTGCCCTCCTTGGCAGCAGTAAGGCTGAATTCCGTGTGCATACAAGCACCTCCCAAGGCTGATGTCGTCTAAAATGCTACCCTTAACCGCCTCATGCCCACCACAGTGCTTATATAACGCGGCAGGCATCAAAATCACAGGGCCAAACAAGCCCTCTGTCGCACGGCCCAGCAAAGGCGGTGTAGAAAGCGTGGCCGCAGCAATTAGGTTAAAAAACAAACAACAGTGTTCATAGAAATGGATGCAGGCATGCCATGGCTGCACCGAAACCACTGGGCCATGTATTTCCCAAGTATGAATAAGACGTTCAAGTGTTGTTTTATCAAAGCATACATCCGCATCTAAAAATAACAGCAGGGTTCCCTCGGCTGCACTTGCCCCAAGGTGACAGGCATATGATTTTCCCATCCAACCATTTGGTTTATGGGTAACTCTAAGCACTTTTGTATTATATGCCTTGGCAACAACCGCAGTATTATCTGAAGAATCATCATCAACACAAATAATTTCAAGTGGTTGTACTGTTTGCAAAGAAAGCGAATGAAGTAAATTTGGTAAATTATGTTCCTCATTGCGCGCGGGAATAATGACACTGATAGACGGCGTGGCGGTTTTAAATTGTTGTTGCAGGGGTAAAAGAAATCGCAATTTACGAAACAAAAGCCAGCCACTACAAATACCAAACAAGATAACGATAACCGAAAAGGACACGAATACACCCCCCTTTGTTTTGAGTATAAAAGAAAAGTTTGCAAAAGAAAGCCAATACTGTCGATAACCGTTATTTTTAAACAGGCACGCTCAAATGGAGACAATTCTTAAAAATGCACTGCTTTTGAAAAAACACTTGCGGCAACGCGTGGAAAAGGGTATACTAAAAATGGTGAAATTAAACACAAAAGGAGGGAAAACAGGTGGATATCAGCGCTCGAAGTAGCAACATGGAATATGACCCCCCGCCTTATCACAACTGCGTTGAGCTGTTTTGGCCTGTTTTTCCCAATAAACAGCTAAAAATGGCATAAGGATTTTATTTAATGCCGTTTTAACGTAAAATCCTCTTTGCTTAAGCCGGGGAGAAACCGCGTGCCCTATGGCCGGTGGTTCCTGCTTTTTCGCACGAGCGCGTTGACAGCAACTTGTTGTCGGACGTTGTTTTGTGCGTTTTTTATTGTCTAAAACAAGAACTGTGCTTTGCTGCACGGTCTTGCCTTTTATTAAACCATCTGCAATTTGTATCAGCCAGCCAACCGGTCACTCATTTTTCCAAAAACATCAACCACTATAATTAGAGTTCTAATGATGCAGTTTTTGCATAATTTCGCTTGAATCCAAGTAGACCAAATGTCATTTTCTATTTTTTTATCATTTAGAAGGGAGAGTATCAATGGAACAGGTGCACCTGCAAAGTGTAGAAAATTTGTTTGACAACAGAGAGTACAAGGCCTTGCGTGAGGCCTTTTCTGAAATGAATGAAATAGACATTGCACATTTCATTGAAGCGCTTCCGATAGAGCGTGCCGTTTTGGCTTTTCGCACCCTGCCAAAAGACCTTGAGATGGATGTGTTTGCACAGCTGGACAACGAAACACAGCAACATATTTTAGGCAGCATGAGCGATGAAAAAGTGGCCGAAATTATGGATGACCTTTGGGTGGATGACGCCGTGGATATGCTGGAGGAAATGCCGGCTGTTTTGGTGAAAAAAATCTTGCGCTTAGCCTCGCCCGAAACGCGCAATCAAATTAACGAATTTTTACGCTATGCCGATAATTCTGTGGGGAGTATTATGACTGCAGAGTTCACTGATTTACGCCGTAATATGTTGGTGGATGAGGCAATCAAACGCCTACGGCGTGTAGGGGAAGACAAAGAGACCATCTATGTATGTTATGTCATCGATGATACGCGCCATTTAGAAGGTGTGCTCACAGTGCGCGACTTGCTTTTAGCGCCCGACAATACACCCATTGAAGAACTCATGCGCCCTGAGGTAATTTCGCTTACCACAACAGACGACCAAGAAGAGGCTGTTCGGCTTATTGCAAAATACAGCTTTATTTCTCTTCCTGTGGTAGATCACGAAAGGCGGCTTGTGGGGATTGTGACCATTGACGACGTGGTGGATGTGCTACAAGAAGAAGACACAGAAGACTTTGAGAAAATGAGTGCAATGGCTCCCAGCGAAAAACCGTATTTAAAAACCGGTGTATTTACTTTGGCTAAAAACCGCATGGGCTGGCTGATGATTTTGATGTTAAGCGGCATGATTACCGGTGGAATTTTAGGCCACTTCGAACCAATGTACACGGCTTTTCCCCTGCTGATATTGTTTGTGCCAATGTTATCGGGCACGGGCGGAAATGCAGGCAGCCAATCTAGCACTACCATCATTCGGCAGCTGGCGCTGGGTGAAATTGAGCGGGCTGATTTTTGGAAGGTATTGTTTAAGGAAATGCGTATCGCCCTTGTGGTGGGTGCCGCTTTAGCGCTTGTAAACTGGGTGCGCATTATGTTGCAATATCCAAATAGCGGACTTTTATCGGTTACTGTATCTCTGGCTTTGGTTGGCGCTGTTTTGATTGCCAAAATCATTGGTGGCACTTTGCCTATATTGGCAAAGGCGGTAAAATTAGACCCCGCCCTGCTAGCCGCTCCGGTAATCACCACCGTTGTGGATGGTGTGACGTTGATTTTATACTTCAACTTAGCCGAACTGCTTTTACAGTAAAGCGGCCGATTTTATATATTTTAAAAGAAAGGAGGGTCTTTTATGAAAAGTGATGTAAACGAAGTACAGCTGGGTATTTTGGTGGGTCAAAAAAAATATCGGCAGCTACGCACAATGTTTTCTGAAATGAATGATGTGGATGTGGCCACTTTTGTGGAAGACCTTCCCGAAGAGCAGCAACTCTTAGTATTTCGCACTTTAGAAAAAGACCAAGCCACCGAAGTTTTTGCAGAGCTTGACAGTGATGTTCAACAGCATATTATTGAGCGCATTACCGACAGAGAGCTATTAGAACTTTTAGAAGAGCTTGCTGTGGATGACACCGTGGATATGCTGGAAGAAATGCCCGCCATGCTAGTAAAGCGTGTTTTGCAAAATTCCACAAAAGAAACACGTGCCTTAATCAATGAGTTTTTGCGCTACCCAGAAAATTCTGCCGGAAGCATTATGACGGCTGAATACACAGATTTGCGCAAGGACATGCGTATAGAAGACGCCATCAAACGTCTGCGACGAATTGGTGAAGACAAAGAGACGATTTATACCTGCTATGTTATGGATGATGCACGGCATTTAGAAGGCGTTGTCAGCGTAAAAGATTTGCTTTTGGCGCATGATTTACAGTTGGTGGAAGAGGTGATGGAAGACAGTGCCATCTCGGTAAGCACCACCGATGACCAAGAAGAAGCTGTTCATCTGATGGCAAAATATGCCCTAATTTCATTGCCGGTGGTAGATCACGAAAACCGGCTTGTTGGCATTGTAACGGTAGATGATGCGGTAACAGTTATCCAAGAAGAGGCCACCGAGGACTTTGAGAAAATGGCAGCCATCGTGCCCGCAGGCAGGCCCTATTTGAAATCCAGCGTAATTACCTTGGCAAGAAATCGTTTCTTTTGGCTTTTGATTCTCATGTTTGGCAGCATGATCACCGGCGCTATTTTAGGGCGATTTGAAGCCGCATTTGCAGTGGTTCCACTGCTTGTCACCTTTATCCCCATGCTTACGGGAACAGGTGGAAATGCAGGCAACCAAGCCAGCACAACTGTTATTCGCGGAATGGCCCTTGGCGAAATTGAAAGCCACAATTTGCCCACAGTACTTTGGAAGGAACTATGTGTAAGTATGCTTGTGGGTTTACCCCTAGCGCTGGTAAACTTCTTGCGTATATTATTGTTTTATGAAGACAGTGCAGCGGAAGGGCTTGTGGTAAGCCTTGCCATGATTTGTACAGTTTGGATGGCCAACACTTTGGGGGTAATTTTACCCATGTTAGCCAAAACACTAAAACTAGATCCAGCTCTCATGGCAGCGCCACTCATCTCCACCTTAGTGGACGGTTGTTCCCTGCTTATCTATTTTGGCATCGCCTTTTGGTTGTTGCCCATTTAAAATGAACGCTTACAGTGGATATCACACAAACAGAGCACAACAAGGTAGGTATTTAATAAAAATTTGCCCTGCAACATTTTACATTGACAAGTAATTTGATATTTGATATAATTTAATGGCTCTTTAAGCTATGAATTCATTATGCGGCCATGGCGGAATCGGCAGACGCGCTAGATTCAGGTTCTAGTCGGGGCAACTCGGTGGAGGTTCAAGTCCTCTTGGCCGCACCAAACCCACATAATCCGAACACCGTCTTCAAAATTGGAGATGCGTTCGGATTTTGTGTTTTCTTCTGTGAATTCCAAAACGCAAAATGTGCCGGTAGATGACCCCGTGTCATCTACCGGCTTTTTTTACGCTGTTTTGTTGGGTTTATTGGCGGTTTCTTTCTCCTTTTTCCACCGCTCGAATGCCTTTTGATTTTCCGGGTTTTCAAAA
>CAYJJK010000096.1:0-352 GCA_964370445.1 uncultured Oscillospiraceae bacterium
ACTATATGATGTAGTTGTTTTTGCGGAGGCCGAAGGCCAGCTAAGCATCACCACACTGCAATGTGAAGCCAAGGTTTCCTTTGCTGCTGCTAAAATACGGGCCTCGTACCCTATTTCACAATGTTTTACAAAAGATTCTGCTGTTTCGGATGCAGCATTCACAAGTCCCACTTCCACAAGACGCTTAGGAATCCAAAAAGCCGGCATATGCTTTTTCCACCTCCAGTTTTTTCTCTCTTACTTTTTCAAAATTTCGTAGATATTCTAATGTTATCTTATAGTTAAACCAGCGCTGAATTTGCGCGCCTTGATTTGAAACAAGTTTTGTAACGCCTCCTGCACCCACGCTGAG
>CAYJJK010000096.1:362-8747 GCA_964370445.1 uncultured Oscillospiraceae bacterium
TCCATTATATAGATATTATAAGCTCCTTCATAGCCTTTTTTTGTCCAGCCCGTGTTTTCAAAATTTCCGGGTGTATTTTTTTGCCTATAAAGATAATACGGATGTTAGCCGTGGGCAAAAAGTTGTTCATAGGCATAATGCAACATCCCCTCGGCTTCGCGGCCACATTGATCACTTTGGGCTAAATACGAGGCACGCTTTAGGGTGAGGGTATGTAGGGTAAGATTTTCTGGCGAACATGATAGAGTTTCTTGCAAACTTTTGGCAAAGCTTTTTTCATTTTCTCCGGGCAAACCGGCAATCAAATCCATATTTAAACATGATATCCCTGCCTTTCGCACATCCTCCACACAGCACAACACCTCTTTTGGCGTATGTTTACGGCCAATGGCAGAAAGCACGGCCGGCGTCATGCTTTGTGGGTTAACCGACACACGCTCTACACCATAGCTTTTAATGATGGCCAATTTTTCAAAATCAGTACAATCTGCCCTGCCTACTTCCACTGTGTATTCCCATAACGAAGAAAGATCAAAATGACTTTGCACCACATGCAAAAGCCTATCCAGTTGCACAGCACTCAGCACGGCCGGTGTGCCGCCACCAACATAAATGCAACGCAGACACAAACCCTGATTTTTAACAAGCTCTGCTGTTAAAAAAAGTTCTTCTTCCAATTGTTCTAGGTAAGCCGGAAGCAAAGCACCTTCTTTTTCGATGGACTGCGATACAAAACTGCAATAACTGCACCGCGTTGGACAAAATGGAATGGAGATATACAAACTGATATCATTCGCATTCAATTTTTGCAAAAAAGGTTTTTGAACATCTAAAATGGTTTTCGCAAGTACCAGCTTTTCCTTACTTACAGCATATTGGTTTTGCAATAAATGCACAGCGGCTTCTTGCCCAAGCTCTTGTGTTTTTTTGCGCAAAAGGCGCACCGGACGCACACCGGTTAACATACCCCAGGGGGGACGCAAGCCCGTTTGCTCACACAAAAAATGATAAAGCATTTGAGAAAGTGCCATTTTTTTTTCACTAGGTAGCCCGCCAAATTTTTGTACCCGAATGAAAACCTGCCCCGCCCTTCGCAGCCCCACTGCCAGATGAAACTTTCCACAGCGTGCGTAAACGGCATCCTCATTTCGTATTTGTGCATATGTTTTACAGGGGATCGACTTTAAAAAAAACACACGCGCTAAATGCTCTAGCTCATAGGCAGAAGGTAGCCCTTTCATATATAGATACATTTGCACTACAGCCCCTGCAGGTAAGGATTGTATTGTTTTTCTTGCGAAAATGTTGAAAATTCCTCGTGTCCGGGAAACACTTGCCTATCTCCTTCAATACTACACAGCAGCTTTTTTAGGCTTTTTTTCATTTCGGTCGCATCTCCTCCGGGCAGATCTGTTCGGCCGATGTCACCGGCAAACAATGTGTCTCCGGTGAAAAGATAGTCCCCACATTCAATACAACAAGACCCCTGCGTGTGTCCCGGAGTGCATATGATACGAAACTGCATGTCGTCTACCTCGATTGTGCTACCGTCCTCAAGGTTCACATCCACTGCCGGACGGTATTTGCGTGCATCACCCTCATTCATATGTACTTTCGCCCCATAACGCTCGCGCAAATCTTCCACCGATGCCACATGGTCCGGGTGTCCATGGGTTAAAAGAATATGCGTCAATGTTGCCTTTTCATCTTGCAATGCATCGGCAAATTTTTGCATTGGAGCTGCAGGATCAATGGCTACAGCATGCCCGTTTTTTCCAACCAATAAGAAACAATTTGTGTATAAGGGTGGGCCATCCATAATGTGAATTAATTTCATCTTTTTCCTCCTTTTATTTCCTCATCCATTCCTCAGTATCTAACATCAATGTCACAGGACCGTCGTTTACAAGCTCCACTTGCATTTCGGCACCAAAACGGCCTGTTTTCACTGCGGCAAGCCCTTGACAGTCCATCTCTTTTACAAAGCACTCGTAAACCTCTACACTTAATGGTTCTTTTGCCGCCTTAATAAAAGACGGGCGCTTTCCTTTTTTTGTATCTGCATACAAGGTGAAATTCGATATTACCAGTGCTTCGAGAGATAATTCTACCGCACTCTTGTTCATTTTTCCATCTTCATCTTCAAAAATGCGCAAATGTGCACATTTTTCTGCCAATTTTTTACACAAGACAATTTCATCGCTGTCTTTTACACCAAGAAAAACCACTATGCCTGCACCAATGTGGTGTGTTTCACTTCCTTCTATGCATACTGAAGCGTTTTTTACACGCTGTACCAGCGCTCTCATTGCAGTTACCCCCTTGCGATATCCGTGACATTTTTCACCTTTTTCAAACGCGCCAAAACCCGATTCAAATGCTCTGTACTCTGAATTCCAATTGTCATATGAACCGCCGCACGGTCGTCTGTAGTGGTGCGAGCATTGATGGCAAAAACAGGCACTCGCATTTCTGCTAAAACCGCTGTGATATCATAAAATAATAAATCACGGTTGATGGCATGCACTTCTAAAGTGGATTTATAGCTCTCTTGTACATCCGCTGCCCAATGGGCTTTTAACCAACGTGGAGAGTGATCGGCGCCATTGGCATTACGGCAATCTGTTTTGTGAATAGAAACCCCATATCCGCGTGTGATAAAACCCACAATTTCATCGCCAGGCAACGGGTTACAACATTTAGAAAACTTCACCAGCACATCATCAAGCCCTTCTACCACTACACCTTCGTTGGAACGACGTCGACGGGGTGTTGCCGGGATATCAAAGGTCTCTACCGGGTCGCTGGTTTTCACCAGTTTATTGTACTCATCTTTAATTTTAGGAAACAGGCGGCTTACTTGCAAACCACCATAACCAATGGCAGCAAACATATCGTCGGCCGAGTTCATGCGTTGCCGGTGAGCCACAGTCCGCATAAATTCTTCGTATTTCCCCTGTGGCATCGAAATTTGGTTGCGACGCATTTCACGATCTATCGCCTGTTTTCCTTCTGCAATATTTTCATCTCTTCGTTCTTTTTTAAACCAGTTTCGAATTTTGCTCTTGGCTTCACTGGTGGTGACAATATTTAACCAATCACGGCTTGGCCCCTTGTTTTCAGATCCTGTGAGCACCTCAATCACTTCTCCGGTAACCACTTTATGATCAATGGGTACTATACGTCCACCTACTTTTGCACCAATCATGCGGTTGCCCACCGCACTGTGGATGGCGTAGGCAAAATCAATCACCGTAGCGCCTGAAGGCAGGTCAATCACATCGCCTTTTGGCGTAAATACAAACACTTCTTCTGGCAAAAGCTCTTGCTTGATATCACGCAAAAGGTCTCGGCTATCCTCTGTATCTCGTTGGCTTTCCAAAAGTTGCCGCACCCAAGCCAAACGTTCTTCCAGTTTATCTTGTCCTTGCACGCCGGCTTTATATTTCCAATGTGCTGCAACGCCATATTCTGCAATTTGTTCCATCTCATGGGTACGAATTTGCACTTCAAAGGCCACACCTTTGTGGCTGATAAGTGTGGTGTGCAGAGATTGATATAGGTTTGGCTTTGGCGTAGATATGTAGTCTTTAAATCGATGTGGCAACGGATGATATAAATCGTGCACCACACCTAGGGCCGTATAGCACTCTGAAATACTGTTTAATACCACGCGCACAGCATAAATATCATATATTTCTTCAAAGTTGCGGTTTTGCACATACATTTTTCGATAAATACTGTACACACTTTTCACGCGGCTGCGAATGGTAACATTGTGTAGGTCGTTTTCAACAAGATGCTCATCAATCACATCGGCAATGCGCTGAATAAACTCTCTTGCCTGAGTTTTCTTTCCAATCAAACCCATAATTTCTTCGTACCCAACGGGGTCTAGATAAGATAGGCTGATGTCTTCAAGCTCCTCTTTGATGCCCGCCATACCAAGGCGATGAGCGATAGGGGCATACACCTCCATCGTCTCAAGAGATTTATCACGTCGCTTTTGCTCACCCCAGCCAATGGCTGTGCGCATATTGTGCAAACGGTCGCACAATTTAATCAGCATCACACGCACATCTCGGCTCATTGCAAGCAACATTTTACGTAAGTTTTCGGCCTGTTCTTCCTCCATAGAAGAAAAAGTGATGCGCCCTAATTTGGTAACACCATCCACTAATAGGGCCACATCTTTGCCAAATTCATGCTCTATACGCTCTAGCGGCACATCTGTATCTTCCACCACATCGTGTAAAATGGCTGCCGCAAGACATTCTGTGTCAAGCCCTAAATTCAACAACATTGCCGCAACACTAAGAGAATGTGTGATGAACGGTTCTCCGCTGTGGCGGCTTTGCCCCACATGGGCAGCTTCACCCAAAGCGTAGGCCCTATCCAACATATCTAAATCATAATTGCGGCCACTTTCGCGCACAAGCTCCAAAAAGCGGCGATAAGTGATAATGGTTTTTTTAATTTGTTCTTCCATATTACTCATGCCCCCAATCCAACCGTTGTAGCAATGTGCTGTGTTCTAAATTACGCTTTTCGCTTGTTTTAGGTACTTGATAATAACCAGTTTCCTCATTTTTGCATAGCAACTCCAGCTCTTCCAGCGCTGAAAGCGCGCAAAAAATGCGTCCTGTACGCTCTTCTCCCAATTGTGCCAGCAAACTGCGTACATCCAAGGCACTAAAGCTGCCATTTCGGTTTCGCAACGCACGATACACTTCGGCTATATCATCGCGGTTTGGTTTCATCAGCTTCTGTTCTTGTTCGCTAAGCGCACCACCACCATAAAACCGCTCAAACAACATATTCTGTTCCACATGTGCATGTTCCATACCGGCCGGACGCACATCTAATGCCCTTATAGATACCTGTGGTTCAAAACGCCCCTCATACACAGAAAGTACCACCATCAAATCCAACACTTCTCCCGGTTTATAGGGGAATTGTTTTGGTGTGTGCCCAAAATATACTGCAGCATACGATTTTCCGTCTCTACTGAATTTCAAAAGACAAAAACGTCCACCACTGATAGACACCACTTCTTCAAGTTTCATATTTTGCAACAAGAACTTTGGTACTGGGTTTCCACTGCCACAAGGTGCCAGTTTTTCTAACTGACGTAATTCTTCTATGTTAAGGAACTCTAAGCGCAAAGGCACATCAGCTTTCAAGGTTGGCATTGGAAGCTGAGGATGATTTTCTGCGGCCCAATCATTCAAACGTCTACGAAGTTCCTCCACTTGGCTCTGATGCACCGACAACCCCGCCGCTAGGTCATGCCCACCAAAACGCAAAAGCAAATCTTCGCAAGATGACAGCGCTGTGTGCAAAGAAAACCCTTGCAAACTTCGCCCAGAGCCACGCCCTTCTTCACCTTCAAAACTAATTACTACCGATGGCTTAGCAAAAGAATCCACAAGGCGGCTAGCCACAATACCCATTACACCATTGTGCCAATTTTGGCCCCAAACCACAATCACACGTGATGTTTTTAAAATTGCATCGTCTGAAACCTGCTTGATGATTTCGTCCACAATTTCACTTTCTGCTTTTTGACGCGCGGCATTTTGCTCTAAAATATGGTCTAAAAGCGGCTGTGCCTCCTCTTCAGTTTCAGCCAAAAGCAAATGCATTGCCTCTGTAGGGTCATCCATACGGCCAGCTGCGTTGATTTTAGGTGCAATACCATAAGAGATATTTTCTGCCAAAATGGGCTTGTCTTTCAAACCACAACTTTCCAATAGCAATGCAAGCCCCGGCCTTTGGGTGTCTTTTAACACCTGTAAGCCCCAGCGCACCAAAATTCGATTGATGCCCACCAATTTCATCACATCTGCAACAGTTCCTATCGCCACCAAATCTCCAAATAACGGCAACAGCTCTTCCGCAGAACACCCTTCCATTGCAACAGCCAACATGAAAGCCACACCCACACCAGATAGCACACCAAAAATCTCTGGTTGCCCCGGTATGTAAGGATTTACCAGTGCGGTTACCTCGGGAAGTTCTGACGAGGGCAGATGATGGTCGGTGACAATGATGTCAACGCCACGCTCTTTTGCACATGCAACTGCTTCTAAGGCAGAGGTACCATTGTCCACTGTAATAATCAGCCCAATACCACGATCTGCAACCTGGTTCACCATAGAGGGAACCAAGCCATAATCATCTGTGTTGCGATTGGGCAGTTTGTAATATACCTCAGCCCCAAGAGACTCAAGATAAAGGTACAGCAAAGTGGTGGCCGTGCTGCCATCCCCATCATAATCGCCAAAAATCACCATAGCTTCTTCTTCTTCTATCGCCCTTCGAATACGCTCTACCGCTTTATCCATATCGCGTATCATAAATGGATTTGGCAATTTCACTTCATTGCTGAACATCTCCTTGGCAAGTTCTGGTGCAATGCCACGCACAGCCAACACATCACTTAATAGCCCCGGCAAACCCAATTCTTCTTGTAGCGCCGCGCGTAAAGCCTCATTTGGCTCTTCCGCATGCCACTTTCGATATAGCATCTAGCCACCTCCTTTCTTTGGTTTACTCATCCAAAACTCGGTAACGTCCAATGATGGCTCTTGCAATACGCAAACCATCTACTGCAGCACTCATAATACCACCGGCATAACCAGCGCCTTCCCCACAAGGCCAAAGCCCAGCTAAACTTTCACATTCGCCACTGTCATTGCGCAAAACGCGTATCGGGGAAGAAGTTCGGGTTTCAAGCCCTGTCAGTACACTATCCGGTGCATCAAAACCAGGCAATCGCCTTCCAAACTGACGCAAAGCCCCTTGCATTGCCGTTGTAATTTCCTTTGGCAACAGGGCGCTAAGGTTCGCACTTTGCACCTCTCGTGGATAACTGGGATGCACGCGTTTCAATTCAAGGCCCGACCTGTTTTCTAAAAAGGCGCCAAGGCTTGATGCCGGAGCTCGAAAATGGCCACCGCCACTTTCAAAGGCACGTTGTTCCAGCTCTCTTTGAAATTCAAGTGCTGAAAACGGATCGCTGCCAAATGCATTTGGTTCCACGCCCACAACGAGTGCACTGTTTGCATTTGCCCCGTTTCGCGCGTGGCGGCTCATTCCGTTGGTAACCACGCCGCCCTGCTCGGAAGCTGCTGCAACCACGCTGCCTCCCGGGCACATGCAAAAGGTATATACGCCACGGTTTGCAACACGTGCCGAAAGCTGATATTCTCCCGGTGGGAGTGCCGGATGTCCCGCGGCCTCATGATACAAAGCTTTATCAATTTCGCTTTGCAAATGCTCTATGCGCACACCCACCGAAAAAGGTTTTTGATAAAGTGTCACATCACGGCGATGTAACATGGCAAACACATCCCGCGCAGAGTGCCCACTTGCCAGCACCAGTGCCCCACATGCTTCTAAACTTCCATTTGCATAAACACCTTGCACCCGCCCATTTTTTATCTCGATGTCAGAAAGGTGTGTATTGAAACACACTTTGCCACCTAAAGCTACCAGTTGCTCTCGCAAACGGCGAAATACATCCTGCAATAAATCTGTGCCAATGTGTGGTTTTGCCAAATATGCAACTTCCTTTGGCGCGTTCGCCATAAGAAGTCGTTCTGTTACACGGGCACAAAGTGGGTCTTTGATACGTGTGGTTAGTTTCCCATCTGAAAAGGTGCCGGCTCCACCTTCGCCAAATTGCAAATTGGCCTCTTCGCACAAATTACCACCTGCTTCAAATTCCGCTACCTGCCGGCTACGGGTTTGCACATCGGGGCCTCGCTCTAAAACCAATGGAGAAAACCCCGCCTCTGCAAGTTCCAATGCTGCAAAAAGGCCGGCAGGACCCAGCCCACAAACAACCACAGGCCCCGGCAACACTTCTGTGCCGGGGCTTTGCGGCAAACTTTGCCGAGCCACCTGTTGTAATCGATGATTTTTACCCGCTAAAACACTCTCTTTTTCTATTTCATACAATTCCAGCGCCACCGAACACACAAAACTTGGTTTGCCATGACGTGCGTCCACACTGAGTTTATGAAGTTGAGCTGTTTTAATCTCACTGTCCAATAATTTTAAACGTTTTGCTGCTAAACCCGGCGCCATTTCCGGGTTTTCTTTTAAAGAAAGCCGAATTTCATGCATCAAAATCATTCTGCCACCCCAATATCGCATACAACCGAATATTGCCCTGTTGCAAATACACGGTCTTTGCTGGGCACCAAAACACGTGCAGGCAATGCCTGCTGGCCTCCGCTGGAAGCGGTTAGCTCAAAGGCATCAATCTCCACCAACGTATTTTCAGGCAGTATTTCATTCAACTGTTATACCGGCCAAATAAAATTAACCAACCCCCCAAATCAAATGGGCATAACTAAAAAATTGGAAGGGCCATAC
>CAYJJK010000097.1:0-8644 GCA_964370445.1 uncultured Oscillospiraceae bacterium
AGGGCAGATTTTTTGGCATTTGCCACAACCTACACACTTATCCAAATCAATAATTGCCTTTATTCCATCTCTAATTTGTATTGCACCGAAAGGACATACCTTGATGCAACTGCCACAAGCAACACATAAGTTGCCAACTTGTGCTATGTTTTTACTCTTAGCCATATCACCCTCCGGTTTTATAGTATATTAGCAATTGCTAATATACTATAAAACCACGGTCTTGTCAAGTGAAAAAATAGCAGACTATATTTCAAGTCTGCTAAAGGGTATATAAATAACCTCCACGCTAAAACAAAAATTACTATATGAAGATTATCAAAAATTTTATTTATATTATTATATCAAAAAATGTATTGTGATTGAAACAGAAAACTCAGAATGATCAAAAAATAAGACTTGAAAACAAACAATAGAAAAAATAGCTTTCTTGTTTGAAACACTTTGTCTTTTGCCATAAGCTGTGCTAAAGTATAAGTTGTATTGATATGAAACCAAACTTTCAAAAGGAGAAAATAAATGGACAGGAAAGAGGCATTACCTTGGCCATTGCACTTGGCATTTTGTTTGCTTCTGGATTTCAAAAAAAACCATCCGCTTCACAAAAATAACAGCCTATACAAAAAACACGCCACGGGTGAAATTTCATCCCGTGGCGTGTTTTTTGTGGCTTTGCATCAAATAATAAAAAAGACGATATATTGTAGCACAAAGAAAATTAGGATTCCAATGCCGTATTTGTCAACAGAAAATGGAAGCAAAGAAGTTCCGTTTTCCATTGTTTTGTTTTGGGCAATCAACTCGCGACGCAGGCCAAGTGCCGTATAGCGAGCCGTATCGGCAGACTCTTTGGAAGGACGGATCAGTGTGCTTGCAAAAAGCCCCACCACAATGGTGATGCAAGCTCCGATAGCCGGATTGATAAGCCAGCTTACCGAAAACCCTTTTCCAATGGCATACCCGGCACCAAAGCCCACAAGAAAACCAATAAAAGTACCCTTATCATTTGCTTTGCGTGTGAACATGGCCAAAAGAAACGCACCGAGCGCGGGACCTGAGAAAAAGGAAATGTAGCCACCTACCGTGTCGATAACAGAACGCACCGTGCCACCGAAACCGATAATCACCACAAAGATAATCAAAACACCGAGTACAGCCGTAATTATCATGGTATGGCGTAAAGAAAGGGTTTGTCCCTTTTCTTTTGCAAAGTATTTCTCATAAATATCTTTGGTGAATACGGTTGTCATCGAGTTGAGAAGTGAATCTACGCTGGACATAGCTGCTGCGAACACCGCCGCAATGATAAGCCCCAAAACGCCCACCGGCAAATTTTCTAAAATATAGCCAATCATAATTTCATTGCTGGTTTCAAACGCAATTCCATCATAATATACAAAAAGTATAGTTCCGATAAACAACATCAGCAGATACATCACATTCATGATGATGGCACTGGATAGCAGTGAGCGCTTAATACCCTGAATGGAACGTGAGGTAAGGATGCGTTGCACCTGTGCTTGGTCAAAGCAGAAATAGCGTGTCCACATGAAAATGCCAAAACACGAGGCCAAAAAGGTGTTGGTGACGGAGATATCAGCTGTGAAGTCGAATAATTCGTAGTGGCCGGCGTCTCTTGCAACAGAGAGCGTATCGGCAAAACTGAGGCCGGTGCTTGAAAAAGCTGTAACCAAAATGATGATGATGCCGCTCCAAAGCACAATCATTTGGATGGCATCTGTCCAAATGACAGCCTTGATACCACCAAGCAGAGTGTATAAAATAGAACACAGTACCACCAAGGTAACAATAATACTCAGATTCCAGCCGGTAATGCGTTGTAAAATAAGTGAAGGAATGAAAACCATGGACGATACCTGAATGAGGGAATTGATGAAAAATTGCACCACCACAAGGTTGCGTGTCCAGCCGCCACCCATGCGTTTTTCCATATATTCGTAAATGGAGGAAACACGCAGATGATAAAAAATGGGAACAGCGAACCAAATGGCAAAAAAGCAAGCCAGAGGCACCGTGATATTCTGAACAAAAGGACGTATACCATCTGTATAAGCCCATCCGGGGCCACCCACAAACGAGTTTGCGCTGATCATGGTGGCGGCGATAGATAAAGTAACCGGGACCCAATGCATAGAACGCCCAGCCAAAAAGTAATCTGCTTGGTCTTTGTTTTTTCTCCCCACAAAATAGCCCACAAGCATCATAACGCCCATGTAGGCAACAACAACGATGGCATCTACGGTGGACATACACGGCCTCCTTTTCTTATTGAAAACGCGTCTTTTGTCAAAAATTAACTTTTTCTGTGTTTGCTGCAAGGCAGATATAGAAAACAGTTTGCTGTTTTGAGTCTTTGATTTGGGCGAATTATAGCACAAAAAAGAGAGAATTGTAAACAGGCGAGTTGTATGGTTTACTAGTAAACACTGCATTGACACAGAACACGTTCTTGCCGCTGGTGTAATAACATGCCTTTTATATGACTTACATATGTTGATTTCTTTGCACGGTTTGAAAATCGTGTTGTGCATCATGCTAATTCTAGTGCTGGAATCTTGTGAATTCCTCTGTATTTTCAAAATAACAATTTCTGCTTATGCGTAAGAAGAGAATAGACACTCGTTTGAAGTAAATTTGCTTCTTGCAGAAAACATTGGAGTTATAGTGCTTTCTAACGTTATTTTTATAAAATTAAAAGCGTTTTTGTTCTTGAACAAGGCAATAGGCCTATGGATCTAGGTATTTATGTCGCTGTGTTTTCCTATCCCGTGGCGCTCAAAGACAAAGCGCGCATCCGTGTGCAAAATTTTGCCGCCCATACAAAGGATGACTTGCAAAAGGCACATTCGGCATTTGCCACCGCAAAGGTAGACGGAACATAGGCCGTTTTTTGCAACAAGAGCCACTGTTCCATTCACAAATTCAAAAGAGAGTCATGGTCACCCAGGCTAGTCTGTGTTGATTCTCCTTTCTTTTGTCCATTTTGCACAGAACAGAGCCTCTAAAACAGGCATGTATCCAAAATTGCCCTTTTGCCCTTTACAGACTTTTCTGAACGTGATATGGTTATTGCAAGAAATGAATACGTATTCAAAAAATCTGTTTTATTTGACTGAATTCTCTAAAATTTGACAAAATTATTTTTACGTATTCTTATAGAGTGATGACCTACAAAAATCGAAGGAGCGAAAATTTATGGGGAAATTTCAAGAAGCAAAGAAAATTGTTCTGTCATATTTTGATTCCATGGAAAAAGCCATGCCAAATGAAGTGGGCGCTGTGCTGGCAGAGCACACAAGCGATGACTACAATTGGAGAGGTGTTTACCCTTTCCGTGAGCTTGGCAATGCCGCCTCAGCAGCCGACGGATTTTGGAAGCCTTTGAAAACCGCATTTTCCCATATGCAGCGTCGTCAAGACATCTTCATCGCAGGAGACAATGAAATCGACGGTGATTTGTGGGTGATGAGCATGGGGCATTTCATGGGGTTGTTTGATGAGGATTTCCTTGGCATTCCCAGAACACGCAAAATGGCAAGCCTTCGTTATGCAGAGTTTAGCTGTGTGCAAAACGGTAAAATCACAAAAACCGGTTTGTTTGTAGATTTGATTGGCCTCATGTTGCAAGCCGGCATCAATCCTCTGCCACCGTCCACCGGCCAATACTTTGTCTATCCGGGGCCGCGCTATCATAATGGTATTCTTTTAGAAGATGCAAACCCCGCCGAGGGTGTTGCCACTTTGGCACTGGTGAACAAAATGGTGGATGATCTGTCCACACTCAATAGCGGAAACGATTGCCCGCCCGAGGTGTTGCGCAAAAGCTGGGCTGAAGACATGATTTGGTATGGTCCTGCCGGCATTGGCGCCTCTTACACCATTCCGCGTTATCAAGAACAACATCAAATTCCGTTCCGCACCGGCCTTACAGACAAAAAGTTCAATGGACATGTGTGCCGCTTTGCAGAAGGTGAATTTGCCTGCTTCTTTGGCTGGCCAAACCTTTCCAATCGCCCCACGGGTGGCATGCTGGGGCTGCCCGGAGCAAAGGAAATGGCCGACATGCAGGTGGTGGATGTCTATTACAGAAAAGACGACAAATTATCTGAAAACTGGGTGCTGATTGATTTGCCCTACTGGCTAAAAATGCAGGGTGTGGACATCATCGATCGTGCTTGTGGAATTATGAACCCAAACTACCACGACAAGAAAGGGGAATAATAGCATATGGACGAGGCACAAGGTAAGAAAAAGAAAGCACAAGAACCCGCCCAAGCCCAAGAGCCGATACAAGAAATCGTAACAAAGGAAAAAGATAACGAAAAGGAGCAAATTATGGCCGAAAAACAAACACCTCAAAACAGCAGCATCATCTACTATGGAAACAGTGCCGAAGTGACCAATGTAGACAACTTCGACTACAATGACCTTTCGAAAATGACAAAACGCGAGCAAGAATTGCCCGGTTTTGACAAACAGTATCGTGATTTTGTGGATTACATCATGAAAATCACCCATGACATTTGGGAATCGAAGGGCATTGGCGTGATTTACGACACCTACCACAACAATGTCACCATGCACGCAGGCTCTGTGAACATCGTGGGCATCCGCGAGGTGATTGCCGGAACACTGCAAACCTTGCACGCCTTCCCGGATCGTCGCCTCATCGGCCAAAACGTAATTTGGTCGCCCATGGACGGCGGCGGCTTCCTTTCTTCCCATCGTGTAATTTCCACCGCTACAAACCTTGGCGACAGCAGCTTTGGCCCGGCCACCGGCCGCAAGGTAAACTTCCGTACCACCATCGACTGCGCCGCTGAAAACAACCGAATTTATGAGGAGTGGCTTGTGCGTGACAACCTGTGGCTGGTGATGCAACTGGGCCTTGACCCGGATGTGGTGGCAAAGAACATGGCGGCAAAATCGGTTTCTACCGGTTACCAAAAAAACTTTGGTCTTAATGAAGCGATGGAAGGCCAGTTTATGCCCGAAGAATACGCAGCAAAAGACGACAGTGTGGGCGAGCGTATGCTGGAAATGGCCAGCCGTGTGTACAATTCAAAACGCATGAATGAAGTGCCCAATTATTATCACCCCAATGCCGTGGTGCACCATGTGTGTAACAAAGACTTAAACGGCTACGATGAAATTCAAGGCATGATGGTGAGTATGCTTTCTTCCATTCCAAACGGCAGCTATGAAGTGGAGCGTGTTACTTGCAATGCGGCTGCCGGCAAAGATGAATATGATGTGGCTTTGCGCTGGAGATTGCGCGGTTTAAATGAAGGCATTGGCTTCTTTGGCGCACCCAGCGGAAAACAGCTCGACGTATTGGGCATCAGCCATTTCCATCTGCGCCAGGGAAAAATTGTGGAAGAATGGGTTACCTTTGACGGCTTAGACGTTTTGCGTCAAAAATATCTTGGAGATGCAGCTGAGGCAGACGCAGAATAGTAGAAAGGGGATTTTAATATGAGTACAGATACTGTAACAAAAAATGCCGGTGAGGAAATCATCTTAGGAAAAGACTTTTCAACGGGGAAACGTGTTTTAGGATTTATCTCGATTGCGGTTATTTACTTCTTTTATTGCTACAACTTCATGGTGGGTACATTCATTCAGCCCACGATGATTGCAACAGTTGCCGAAGGCGGTTTTGGCTTTACCTTGGTGGAAAGCCAACAAATCTTTGCGGTAATGAGTTTTGCCACCATTCCGGGCACCATCATCTTTAGTATCTTGGCATCCTATATTGGTAAAAAATATACGATGATTTCCATTGCGGTTCTCATCGCGCTAACAACAGCCATTCCGTTCTTGGCACCGACCAACTTTTATATTTGGATTGTATCTCGTTTTTGCGCCGGTATGGTTTTGGGCGGTGTGTTTGGCACAGCTATGCCACTTGCTGCCGATATGTTCCCGCAAAAATACCGTGGAAAACTGGCGGCCACTTTAACCGCTTTATACTCGCTTGCCATGATTTTTGGCGGCCAAATGTTTGGCCTGTTTGGTGCAGATAACTGGCAGGGTTTGATGATGACTGTTATCATTCCACCTGCTGTGGGTGCTGTGCTGGCCTTCCTCTTTTTACCAAACGATTTGCAGTATGCAAAAGAGCTGCGTGAAATCGGGAAAAAGACAGGTGAAAAAATCAACTATCTCAGCATGTACAAAGGCAAATATCTGTTTATCGGTATTGGTGTTATCCTGCTGTCTGGTGCAAACTTCACCGCTTACTCAGGTTTTTCAAACAATGCCACCACCTACCTTGTAAACGAAATTCAGTTCGACGCAGCCTTGGCCGGTTCCATTTTCAGCATTCAAGGCTTTGGCCAATTGGCTGGGTATTTTGCCTGGGGCGCCATTGCAGATAAATTTGGCCGTAAAATACCGCTTATTGGCATGGCTCTCAGCGCCGTACTTGTGTTTGTGTACACCATGATGGGTGCAGATCAAGCCTCCATCTTCTTCGTTTTGTCCTTCCTCATCGGTTTTGCCTTTGGGTATTCCGGCGCATGGGGCGCTTATTACACAGAGTTGTTCCCCAGCAAATACCGTTCTCTATCGGCGGGTATTTCTTTCAATGGCGGCCGTATCATCTCTACCTTCGCTGTGCCCGCATTGGCCGGTGCCGTGCCCGAAGGTGGTAGCATGACCATCATTTTCTACATTGCCATAGGCGTGTTTGTAGCCGGCACTGTAGTGTGGGCAATTTTGCCGGAAACTTTGAAACGCAAAGGAAAAGAACAGGCCGAGGCATCGGCTTAACACCCTGTTTCACCCCTCGCTTTCTTTTCTTCGGTCAAAAAACACATATGGTTTTGCCAAAATGGCTCGAATCTACTTTCGGGCCATTTTGCATTTTAATAAGGTTTTACATATAGCAGATAACCTTGCCAAATCGGCTTGAATTCGCTAAACTAAAACATGTGTGAACGTATGTAAAAAATCATGAGCAAGAGGCAATTTATGGAAATCACAAAAATTAAAAAAAGACCCACCTCGCGGGATGTGGCACAGCTGGCGGGTGTGTCACAGGCCACGGTATCGCGGGTATATAACCCTGCGGTTAAATCTAAGGTGCGCCCAGAAATTCAAAAAAATGTGTTGCGGGCGGCAAAAAAGCTGGGCTATCAGCCAAACTTGGTGGCACGCGGCATGATAAGTGGCAAAACCGGCATGGTGGGGCTTGTGGTAGGCCAAGGTATTGGCCCGTTTTATCACACGGTCATTATGGAAATTTTAGAGCAGGTTCAAAAACAGGGTCTTCAGTGTCTTGTGTTCAAGATGGAAAAACGAGAGCCCTTGCAAACCATTATGGATAAGGTGCTACAGTTTCAAGTGGATGCCGTTGTGGTGACGGCTCCGGCCATCACGCCAGAGCTTGAAATGATACAAAAAAGCATGTCCATTCCGGTGGTGCTTTTCAACCGCGTCCTGCTTGGCTCTTCGATGCCCTCGGTATACACCGATCCGTTTAAAGGCGGGCAAATGGCGGCAGAGCATCTCTATGTGCACGGTCACCGCCGCTTTGTTTACGTTCATTACAAAAAACAAACTGCCGAGGAAACCGAAAAACAACTTGGGTTTTTAACGTATTTGCGAAATAAAGGTGTGCACGACGTACGCCTTTTTCCGGCAGACTATAGCTATGCATCCGGCCATGAGGTTACCTTGCAATTTTTAGGAGGTAAAAAGAGACCCAGTGCTGTTTTTTGCAGCAGTGATTTGATGGCGCTGGGTGTTATGGATGCCGCACGCCATACTTTTGGCTTAGAAATCCCAAAAGATTTATCTGTGATGGGTTATGACGCCGTTGAAAACAGTGGGTGGGACAGCTATAAGCTAGACAGTGTCTCCCAGTCGGTTTCAGAACTTACGAAAAAAACCATTGAAGTCCTATGTCGATTTTTAACCGGCGAAAAAACAAAAACCGTAGAAATAGAGCTTTGTTTGCAAAAACATGGCAGTGTAGGGGATGCGTCGAGTGACGAAATAGACTTATCCTGTGAAGAACTGTGTTAAAAAACAGTGTCCTGCTGGTGTTTTTTAGTGTAAGGCTCTTGAATATCAGCACTTCCATTTCAAAAAGTCAGTATATATAAGAGCTTGCACGAATATTTTTAAATTTGACAGTCTGAGGAGAGCTTCGGCTCTCTTTTTTTGTATTTTGGCTTAGCCACTATAAGTTAAAGGCTGTATTTTATGGGTATAGTTTTGTTTGTAGATGATGTATAATATTCAGTAGAGTATTGTAGGGGGAATAGCCATTTATGTTTTTTGTTTACAAAAAAGGAGGGTGGAAATATGATGAAAAAAGTGAGTATAAAAATCATGCTTCTTGCTGTTGTGGTGGCTTTATCGTCGTGTGCACAAAATATGGAAAACAGCCTTGATGATAACGCACATCAAGAAGGCGCAACAAGCAGTGCACAAACCCTTGCCAGTTCATCGAAACCCCAAAGCAACGAGCACAGTGACATCAATGGCCAGTCAACATCAATGGGAGAATCGACAGCGTATGATGATAATAACGTTGTTGAGTTAAAGCTTGCCAATGCTGCGATGGTTCTCAATGTTTCAGACATGGACTTCTTAGAGCATGATGGGAAGATAG
>CAYJJK010000098.1:0-8340 GCA_964370445.1 uncultured Oscillospiraceae bacterium
CCCGCAATGCAACAGTATCCGGTGCAGAAGGGGGATGTCAGGCCGAATGTGGGGCAGCTGCAGCTATGTCTGCCGCTGCAGTTGTTGGCCTTGCGGGCGGCACCACCCAAATGATTGGTGACGCCATTTCTATTTCTTTTATGAATTGTATGGGTCTTGTATGCGACCCGGTTGCCGGACAGGTGCAAGTTCCCTGCTTCTACCGAAATGCGTCACAGGCCGTAAACGCACTCATCAGTGCTGATATGGCGCTGGCTGGCCAATCGGTAGGCATCCCTCCCGATGAAGTGGTGGAAGCCATGTATAAAACCGGGAAAAAATTGGATCCAGAGTTAAAGGAAACTGCAGCTGGCGGCATTGCTATAGCCCCCACAGCTATTCGATACGCAAAGCAATTGCGTGATGATGAAAAAAAGAACATCCACTAAAACACACCCATAAACGTTTTTGACGTGAGATTCGTGTGCTATTCTTTATTTGAGTTTGCAAGATACAACTTGCAAACTTTACACACTTCAAACTTTACTATGTTTTACTGTGAAAACGCCACCCAAATTGGGTGGCGTTTTTTTTAACTATATATTTTGATGTGATAGCATGAACTTCAAGCCTGGGATATAGATTACAGATCAATTGAGCTTATACATACTCTGCTTAATCTAGAAAAGCGCAGTCTTTGAGGAGCAAGAACAAACAAATCCTCTTAACCTATGTTTGCATACAATCTAACCATAACCCTAACATCTGTAGCAAACCCCATGGCTAAATCTCAAATTTATACAGCAGCTTTCGGCATAGATATTTTTTTGAACTTAATTACTCTGCTGCATAGAACGTCACTTTTTCTCTTTGATGTTTTGCCATTTGAAAGACGTAACTTATCTGCCATAGCTTGAGCTATTTCATCAAAAACTTTCAAGCCTTCTCATTCTTACCGTTTCACAATACCATGAATTACGATTCTATATACCTGAAATTTGATCGCCTTTCTATGGTTTATGTTCTCGCATCTGATAGTATGTCCATTACTCATGATATTTTGAAGGCTTTTTCTATTGGTACCTTTATAAAACAGATACCCTTTCCTTCGCACCAGTTCTAGCCAAGACATTAATCATTTGTATCTATTTATGTATCTATAAAAAACCCGATACGTATTTTGAGGCACAATTTAGTTCTGTTACACCATATTTCACGATTCCTTAAAAAGCTTCTGTGCACCCAAGCGATACTTTTTCTTGGCCATTTTGTTCACGTTCTATATCAACTCTTTAATTCACGTTCTATACTAACTCTTACCTTCAGTTCACGTTCTGTACTAACTTTCTAGTTCATTCCTGTTCTTGGTCCTTGCTTACTTTTAGAACAGCGGAACGCGCCCTGTATTGACTTCAACTTTTCTCGGCTTTTGGCTCATCTTTTCTGATAAATGCTTTAAATTTTTCTTTACTCTACATTTATCTCTTTTCGGCTGAACAGACAATTTGTCTACCGTTATTAGCGGCTGTCCCTTCAAATCGAATTAATACCCGAAAAGCTTAATCTTTATAGCCTTGTGCCGATGCTTATCTCTCCATAACTGGATGTAGGTTAAGCAATACATTGGGGACCTCCGTCCCGCGCATCCTGAAAAGGTTCTTCTAACTCGTACATGGGACTCACCCCTCTCTGTTGTGATGTCATTATCATACCATGTTGATAGAGTATTGTCTATCGTAAATGTAACCAAAAAAAACTGTGACACTTGATAAGGTTTATTTATATCCCCTTGTTTCGTTTATTTATCTGCCCAGCGGGCCAAGATTACACCTGGAAAGCAAAAAAGCCTTGAGCTTTTTGCCCAAGGCCTTGCTTTTAACTTGTAAAACAGAAAAAAGGGTTGAAAAAACTTATTTAAGCTCGATGGTAGCACCGGCTTCTTCCAATTTTTTCTGCACGTCTTCTGCATCAGCTTTAGACACACCTTCTTTGATGTTCTTCGGTGCATTATCAACAAGCTCTTTGGCTTCTTTGAGGCCAAGGCCGGTGATTTCTTTCACCAATTTGATGACAGCCATTTTGTTGCCGCCAACTTCTTTCAAAACAACATCAAATTCGCTCTTCTCTTCTTCGCCGCCACCTGCTGCAGGGGCTGCGCCAGCCATCATTACAGGGGCTGCAGCAGAAACACCAAATTTTTCTTCAATAGCTTTTACCAGTTCGTTGAGCTCCAAAACAGTAAGCTCTTCAACACTGGCAACGATTTTATCAATTTTCTCAGACATGTTCGTTACCTCCAGTTATTATGTTTGCACTTATTCTTAATGATTATTCAGCTGCACTCTCTTCTGCTTTTGCTTCCTCTGCAGGCGCTGCTTCCTCTGCGGGAGCAACTTCCTCTACAGGAGCTTCTTCAGCGGGTGCTGCGCCACCTTCTTCGGCTCGTTTTTCGGCCAAAGCATTCAGGCCGCAAGCCAAGCCACGCAAGTTACCGGTAAGCGCAGAAAGCAACATAGATAGAAGACCTTCGCGTCCGGGCAGTTTGGAAAGAGCCTCTACTTCGCTGGCAGGCATCACCTTGCCATCAATGTAGCCAATTTTAACTTCAAACTTTCCTTTAGACTTTTCGGCATATTTGCACAAAATACGTGCGGGTGCCAAGCTGTCCTCTTCGCTTGCCAAGGCAAGCGCTGTAGAACCTTTAAGCGCACTGTCTAAATCTGCATACTCTGTGTCTTGAATGGCCAAATGAACCATTGTGTTTTTTACCACTTGATAATCCACGCCTGCTTCACGCAATTCGCGACGAAGAGCAGTATCTGCTTCTACGTTGATACCGATATAGTCCACCAAAACACCAGCCGGAGCTGCCATGATTTTACTTTTAAGTTCCTCTACGCTAGCTTGCTTCTGTTTTAAAATTTTCTCACTGGGCATAATTTTCACCTCGTTTCCTTAAAAATCGACGGAGTTATATACACAAAAGTGCCTCTTTCATATAGAGAAAGAGGCACAAAAACACAATTTGTTTTGGCCTGTTCCTCGGCAGGAAGGGAAACCCCTGTTATCTTTCTCCTACTGTCTACAAAACAGCTTTTATAAGCATACACGTCTTGCGTGTATTTGTCAAGGTTTTTTATGCACCCTGTGTCATGTACTTTGTGCCATTCACCTTTACGCCGGGGCCCATTGTAGAAGCTAGCGAAATGCTACGCAGGTACTGGCCTTTTGCAGCAGATGGTTTTGCTTTTACAATGGCATTCATCACAGTGGCAAGGTTTTCGTTCAATTTCTCAACGCCGAAAGAAGCTTTGCCAATGGGTACGTGGATGATGTTTGCCTTGTCTAGGCGATATTCAATTTTACCAGCCAAAGCCTCTGACACTGCTTTGCCCACGTCGGGTGTCACTGTGCCGGCTTTGGGGTTTGGCATAAGGCCGCGAGGGCCTAAAATTTTACCAAGACGACCCACAAGGCCCATCATGTCGGGTGTTGTAATGAGCACATCAAAGTCCATGAAACCTTCGTTCTGAATGCGGCTTACCAAATCGGCTTCACCCACAAGCATGGCGCCGGCTTCTTCGGCTGCTTTTGCAGCATCGCCTTTGGCAACCACCACAACGCGGACACTTTTGCCTGTGCCGTGCGGCAGCACCACTGCACCACGCACTTGTTGGTCTGCATGGCGGCTGTCTACACCAAGGCGCACATGCAATTCTACGGTTTCATCAAATTTAGCTTTGGCTGTTTTGCATACAAAGGCCAAGGCCTCGTCACTGTCATATGTTTTGCCGCGTTCCAGTTCTTTCGCGGAGTCAATATATTTTTTTCCGTGTTTCATTCTTTCCTCCTGTGGTAATGAAAGCTCTTTGGCTTTCTGTCGGATTTTTCCTCCCACTTGGGGTGTCCTTAGTCTTCTACAGTAATACCCATGCTGCGGCATGTGCCTGCAATCATGGAAACGGCCGTATCTAAGTTGGCCGCATTGAGATCCACCATTTTTGTTTTGGCAATCTCTTCAAGCTGGGCACGTTTCAAGGTGCCTACTTTCGTTTTGTTGGGTTCACCACTGGCTTTTTCAAGGCCTGCTGCTTTTTTAATCAGCACAGCTGCCGGTGGTGTTTTTGTGATAAAGGAGAACGAGTGATCTGCATACACTGTGATTACCACAGGGATGAGATAGCCAATGTCTTTAGCTGTACGCTCGTTGAATTCCTTTGTAAACGACATGATGTTGACACCGTGCTGACCCAAAGCCGGGCCCACTGGGGGAGCCGGGGTTGCCTTGCCAGCCGGAATCTGGAGCTTGATATAGCCCACTACCTTTTGCGCCATGATTTATACCTCCATGAATTAAATCGGTTTCACTTGGTTCAAGTCCAGCTCTGCCGGGGTTTCTCGCCCAAACATCGAAACTTTCACATGAACCTTTCCGCTCTCGTGGTCAATAACATCCACAAGGCCCACAAAGCCCTCCAAGGGGCCAGAAAGAACTTCTACACTGTCGCCCACATTGTAGTCGACACTAGATTCTCCTTCATCAAGCCATAGGGATTCCACCTCTGCCTCAGACAGCGGAACGGGTTTAGAGCTAGGGCCTACAAATCCTGTAACGCCCCTTGTGTTGCGCACGATATACCAGCTGTCATCGGTCATCACCATTTTTACTAAAACATAACCGGGAAACAGCTTGCGCTCCACTTCTCGTGACTTTCCATCCTTGATTTCCTCTACGATCTCTGTAGGCACCCTAACTTCCTGAATTAGCTCTTGCAGCCTTCTGTTTTCTACAATAGTAGATAAGTTTTGGGCCACCTTTTTTTCGTAACCGGAGTAGGTATGCACCACATACCAGTATGCTTGTTCCATGTCTTCTCCTTCGCCTGCAAGCTGTGTCTACATTGTTCCCGTAAGGGAAATCAGTCTTTCAAGAACAAAACTGAAAATGGCATCCAGGCCAAATATAACAACTGCTGCAACAAGAGCAAAGACAACAACAACAAGAAAATTGTTAAGCACCTGGCTGCGGCTGGGCCACACCACTTTTTTCATTTCGCCTTTGGTGTCGCGAAAAAAGCGGGCAAATCCTTTGCCAAACCGCTTAAAGAAATTTTCTTTCTTCTTTGCCGATTTTTCTGCCATGCAAATACCCCTTTCCCTATTTTGTTTCACGGTGGAGCGTCTGCTTGCGGCAGAAGCGGCAGTATTTCTTGCGTTCTAGTCTGTCGGGAGTGTTCTTTTTGTTCTTTGTTGTGTCGTAATTGCGCTGCTTACACTCCGTGCAGGCCAGGGTGATTTTAACTGTCATACTCTTTGCACCTCCATTTGGTTTCGGTATTGTAAACCTCCCTCACTGGGCCACCCTGCGGCCACTCGCACGCATAAATAATGTAATAAAAAAAATACACAAAAAAATAGACCTGCGGTGAGGTACAGTTATCATACCACAGCCGTGTATGGGTGTCAATGTTTTATTTTCTGCTTTTCAAAAGCTCCATTCACCGTTTTTCATAATCAACGTTTCTTTTCCGTCTTTTGATACCCCTATAACATCCATATCGTCTGTGCCCACCATAATATCTTCATGAATCAAACTTTCATTCAGCCCCTTGTCTCTCAGCTCTTCACGGCTAAGGCTTTCGGCACCTTCAACCGTGGTGGGATACCCCGCGCCAAACGCAATATGGCAAGCGGCATTTTCGTCGAATAATGTATTGTAAAACAAGAGCCCTGTTTTTCGCACCGGGCTTGAGGCCGGCACCAGCGCCACCTCGCCAAGGCGTGCGGCACCTTCGTCAGCGTTAAGCAATTGCCCCAAAAGTTCTTCGCCTTTAGTCGCGCTGTATTCCACTGCTTTTCCATCTTTAAAACGCGCGCAAATCCCCTCTATCAAATTGCCGTTGTACACATAAGGCAAACTGCTGTATACCACACCATCTACACGGTTACAATGCGGCGCAGTAAACACCTCTTCGCTTGGAACATTGGCAAAAAACGGTATACCGTCTGTGCTTTTTTCTTGAATGCCACAAAAAATGTGATTCTCGGCAAGCCCCACACGAAGATCTGTGCCATTTTTACTTTTTAAATGTAGTGCCGTAAGGTTTAATTCATGTAATTTATTTATGCGATCCGCCGCCCTTTGTGCGTGCACTTCCCAAGCCTTTTGCACACCTTCTTGCGCCTCTACTCTGCAAACACTGTAAATTGCTTGCCACAGGGCATCTTGCGCATCATTTTCATCCTTTTCCGGAAATACTCTTTTGGCCCAAGACGGTGTTGGTATCGAGGCAATACTCCACTGAATGTGTCCGCCCATCACCATATCACGCCACGGCTTCAGCGCTTTTTCTGAGGCAATCATTGCTCTGTCTATCTTTTGCGTATCCAGCCCTTTGTATATCTCCGGGTCTTTGGCATAAATGCTCAGCACACAGGCGCCCCCTTCCGCCTCAACATAATCAAGATATCGACGCAACTTCCATGGTTTTACGTCTTCCAATACGTCTACATCGGTCTCTTTCATTTGCAAACGACTGAGTTTTTCGTCGCTATAGTTCACGCACACCTCGCGCGCACCTGCTTCATAAGCTGCTTTTGCACAAAGACGTGCAAACGCGGCCGCCTCTATTGGGGCGTTGATGATTAGCGTTTGCCCCACTTGCACATTCACCGCAGTTTTTACCATAAAATTCGCGTACTCTTGCATTCGGTTATCTTGCATCTTTTTCTCCTTATCTCTGTTAAATCCATTATATCCATCACCATTTTTAAAAATGTACACCTTTACGCTATCACGCTATCCATCCAATGGGACATTTAGCTCATTGCCGAAGGCACAATTTGCAATGGGTTTGTAAACGCAGAAGCCCCGGCCTTTGGTTTTTGCAAGCACAATGCATGCAGGTCCTCTGCCAAAGCTTCTTGACGCACCACTCGCGCTGCCCTCTCGCTTGTTTTAGAAAGTTTTGCAAGTGAGGTCCCCAGCGGCAAAAGGGCGTGTCCCTTGTTTTCACGCAAAACAGCAAGTCCCTTTGGGCTGGCTGCAAGCAATTGCAAAAATGGAGGAATTTCCCCTTGCACCGGTTGCACCCCAAGTGCCGCCGCCAAAACCAATCTACGCACGCGTGAATGCGCAAAGCGTTTGCTTTTTGCGCTCATATACAACTCTTGCAAATTCACAGCAGAAACTGCCGCTTTGGCAACGCGAACTTCTAAACCCTCGCCTGCACCGGGGCAGGTGGCAATTTGTGACACAGGCATCCCACGCAAACGAGACAATATCAACATCTCATAGCGCTCTGCACTTGCATACGCTCCCTCAGCCCACGCCTTTTGGTAAAGGGTGTGGCATTTATTTGGCACAAAGCCTTCAAACGCACTTGCCCCGCTTTGACCCGCCTGCCCTCGTAACCAACTGGCCGAGGCGATACCCGCATGCGGAACTCCATCATGCTGTGCACCTTTAGCTACAGCGCATGCGGCTGTGGCAATTTTCTTTCAGCCGGCAAAGCCAAAGACGGAAAGCCACGATGCAAAGCTTTACAATACTCCACACCCAGTATATTGTTTGGCGTGCTCAAAAGGTCCTTTGCCCCGGGCATCAAAGCCTCTGCCGCTTTCGCACGCGCTGCAGCAAAGCTTTCGCCCCCACTGAGTTTGCCTTGCAAAGAGTCTCGAAACGCCTCGCTTTCCAGCAAAGCCGCCACCTGGCAAAGCGGATTCGTGTCGGCAGTTTCGGCACCAAAGGCCACTTCATCCACACAGCCCAGTGCCGATAAAAGACCCACAGCACCGTATGCAAACCCTTCGGCGGAGGCAATTGCCCAAGATAATGGCAACCGAAACACCAAATCCGCCCCTCCTAAAACCGCCGCACGGGCACGTAAAAAAGTTTGAAACATGGCCGCTTCGGCCCTTTGCACAAATGGGCCACTCATCACACACAGCACACAATCTGCCCCTTCTGCGCGCAATTTCTCAATCATCCATGCATGGCCAAGGTGAAATGGGTTATACTCACACTCAATACCCACTGTTTTTTTATCCGTATCCAGCCTCAATTTTTTCTCCTTTGCTTGAAATAAACTCATTGCCATTATAATCGGTCTTTAGAATTTTTACCGCACCCTCAAGCACTGCTCCAACAAAATTTATGCTCTCACCCTCATTTATAATAATTTCGTTTTTGCCATATTTTTTCTCAAATGCCATAAGACAAGTAAGCATTGAGTTAAATTCTTTTCCTGAAATATTATTAAAAAGTTTATTAGCCATAATTTTAATATATTTTTTTTCCATAAAAAAACCTTTTTGTTGTGTAGACAACAGATATATTATTTTTAAATACTATAATTAACT
>CAYJJK010000099.1:0-8284 GCA_964370445.1 uncultured Oscillospiraceae bacterium
AAAAAGCCGCCGAAGAAGGCACAGTGATGGATGGATATGTTGTCGAATCCAACAAAGGCGGCCTTGTGGCAAATGTTAAGGGTGTGAAAGTGTTTATCCCTGCAAGCCAGGCCACGGCACGCCGTGGGGAAGATTATACGGCACTTGTGCGTCAACATGTGCGCATGAAAATTAAGGAATACAGCCCGCGCCGCACCATTGGCAGCATCCGCGAGGTGCTGGCAGAAGAGCAAGGCGCCGTTCGTGATAAATTCTGGAGCGAAGTGGAAGTGGGCAAAAAATACGTTGGCGCTGTGAAGAGCCTAACAAACTATGGTGCCTTTGTGGATATTGGCGGCGTAGATGGCCTTGTGCACATCTCTGAACTTTCGTGGGAGCGCATTAAGCACCCAAGCGAAGTGGTGAGTGTGGGCGACAGCATTGAGGTGTATGTTAAAGACCTAGACACCGAAAACCAAAAAGTGTCTTTGGGCTTTAAAAAGATTGAGGACAACCCGTGGGAGAAACTGAAAAACGAATATCCCATCGGCAGCGCATTTACAGCAACAGTTGTAAGTTTAACCCAGTTTGGTGCCTTTGTGCGCATTTTGCCGGGCATCGACGGCCTTGTACACATCAGCGAAATAAGCCATGAGCGTGTGGAAAAAGTGGCTGACGCATTACAAGTGGGAGACGAAGTTGAAGTGAAATTGCTGGACGTAGATTACGACCGCAAACGCATCAGCCTGTCTATGAAAGCATTGCTTGAAAAACCAGAAGAGGAAATGCCGTCTGTAAACGAAGAAGACACCGTGGTGGCCTCTGCCAGCGAAGAAGAGACAACCGTATCGGCTGAGGTGGAAAGTGAGTTCGAAGCATAAGTGCAGGAGGAACCGGGCGAATAGGTTGCCACAGCACAAGTGAAGCTTTGCTTATAAAATTGTGGCGGGGACAAATTTAATTTGTCCCCGCTTTTTCCAAAAGGGGGCGGGCTGATGGGCGCTGGAAGAGCCAAAAGCGCAGGGCTTTCGGCCGCAACGCTTAAATATATAGCCTTAGCCTGCATGCTGGTGGATCACCTAACGGTTCTCGTGGCACCAGAATCATATACTGCGCTTAATTTTGCAATGCGCTTTGTGGGAAGAACAGCGGCGCCTCTTTTCTTTTTCTTTATGGCCGAGGGTTATCATCACACACGAGATAAAAACCGATATACCATGCGGCTGGCTTTGTTTGCTCTTGTTTCATACATACCTTTTTTGCTTTTTAAAATGGCAGCAGGCCTAAACCAAACAGGCTATTTAGATATGAGTGTGGGTTATACATTGCTACTTGGTTTTTTGGCTTTACGTGCACGCTGTGAACTGAAAAGTGCCGTGCTTAAAGGGGTGGCTATTGGCCTATGTTTATTTTTCTCTCTTTGGGGGGATTGGTCTTATAAGGCGGTTTTAGCGGTTTTGCTGTTTGATTATTTTAAAGATAACCGCTTTATGCAGCAAATTGGCTTTTTAATAATGATCTTTGTGTGTGATGTAGCGCCGCGTCTGCGGGAAATAGTGGTGTATGTCAGAACACCGCAAGAGGATTTTAGGTCGCTGTATTGGGCGCTTATGGCGTGTGGAACAATTATCCCGATGTTATTGATTGGCGTGTATAACGGCGAGCGCGGCAAACAACAGCGATGGCTGTTTTATGTGTTTTACCCCGTGCACCTGCTGGTGTTGGCCATGCTTATGTTTCTGTTACAAGGCCTAGTGTGACATCGGAAGAAAAAAATTGGCGTTTTGCGCAAAGGAGATAAAAGAATATGGAATATACAAAAGATATGTTGATTGGCGAAATTTTAGAGAGGGATTCTTCGCTTTCTTCTGTTTTTTTGGGGATGGGCATGCACTGCCTTGGCTGCCCTTCGGCACGAAACGAAACATTAGAGCAAGCTTGCATGGTGCACGGAGAAGATGTGCAGGAAATGCTTACAAAGCTGAATGGGGCGGCAAATGCCGGATAAGTCATTTCAAAATGTTACAAATGGGGAGCTGTATCGCGCCGGGCGCCCAATGCCCGGCGTTCGGCTTTTGGCGGTGGCCGCGCTAACGCATGCAGGGCGTGTGGTAGCAGATATTGGCTGTGACCACGGAAAGCTAGCGGTTTACTTGGTGAAAAGTGGCAAAACCCCGCGTGTGATTGCCATCGATGCAAGGCCGCTTCCTTTAGCGCGTGCTGAGGCACTTGCAAAACAGTGCCATGTAAACAAGCAAGTAGAGTGTCGTTTGGGCGATGGATTTGCCCCACTTTTGCCGGGCGAAGTGGAAGAAATAATAATTGCAGGGCTTTCGGGCGAGACGATTCGTGACATTTTACAGGGGGTAGAGTGGTTGTTTTTACACAAGGTGCACCTTGTGTTGCAGCCAACAAGCCGTGCCCCTTTATTGCGAAAATTTTTGTGGGAAGCTGGGTTTTCTATTTTAGAGGAACAGGGTGTGAGTGAAAACGGAAGAGCATACACCAACTTGCGTGTGGCGGCCGATGGAAAAAAAAGCGAGCCCACGGCTCTGTTTTGTGAGGTGGGATTACTAAAAGATGCAAAAGACAAGATGGCAGCGGCACAACTGTTGCAAAGCCGCTTGGTGGATTTAAAAAATAAACTTAACGCCCCGCTTGAAGAAGCACAGCGTAAACAGACAGAAGTTTTGATACAAGAGGTGTCGCTATGCCTAGAATGGATGAAATTGTCCGCTTTGTAGAGAGTTTTGCACCGATGGAATTGGCAGAAGAATGGGACAATTGTGGTGCTTTGGTGGATTGTGGTGGAGAAGTGCGCGCTGTGATGTGCACGCTGGACATCACAAGCGAGGTGATTAGAGAGGCGGAGCGTATGGGCTGCCAACTCATTGTGGCACACCATCCGGTTATTTTTCACAGGATGGCGCGTGTGCAGCAAGGAGATTTGGTGTACAAACTTGTGCGAAAGCACATCAGCGCTTTGTGCATGCACACCAATTTAGATGCGGCAGCAGGGGGCGTTAATGATATATTGGCGGCTATATTCGGCCTGCAAGATATAGGGGTTTTTGCACACATGGGCCGCATGGGCACACTGCGGCAAGAAATTTCTGCCACACGGTTAGCACAAAGCTGTGCCGAAAGATTTTCGGCACATGTGCGCTTTGCCGATGCAGGAAAGCCTGTGCGCAAGCTGGCGGTGCTGGGCGGCAGTGGTGGTGGCCTGATTAAAGAGATGCTGCAAGCGGGTGTGGATTGCCTCATCACGGGCGAAATAGACCACCATGATGCCATTGATGCCAAAGAGGCGGGCGTTTCGTTGATTGCAGCAGGGCATTTTTCCACAGAATTTCCGGTGGTGCCGGTGATGGCAGATCGCCTGCTTAAGCAGTTTCCCCAAATGCGTGTTTTGATAGCAAACGAAGCAAAAGACCCGTTTCAATATGCAGATCCAAGGTAGAGGAGAAAAAGGTAGAGGAGAAAATAGATGGCGTTAGATGCAGCCACATTGGCGCTTGTGGCAAAACAACTACAAGTTGAACTGAGCGAATCTCGCATTGATAAGATATACCAGCCAACCCGCGATGAGGTGGTGTTTCAAATGCGCACCCGACATGCCGGGTTTTCGCTATTATTGGCGGCAAGAACTGGATCTAGCCGCGTGTGCAAAACTGTAATGAAATATGAAAACCCAGCTGTGCCGCCTTCTTTTTGCATGTTGTTGCGAAAACATTTAACGGGCGGTCGTTTTCTTTCGGTGCGCACTTTGCCCATGGAGCGCATCCTTTTTTTGGATTTTCAATGTGTGAATGAAATGGGCGATTTGGTTTACAACACCATGGCGGCAGAATTGATGGGCCGTTATTGTAATTTGGTATTGTTTCGCAGAGAACGGAACGAAAAGAACGAATTTGAAGACGGAAAAATTATTGATGCGTTAAAACGCGTGAATTTTGAGGATAGTGAGATACGCCAGCTATTGCCGGGGCTTTCGTACACTTTGCCGCCTATGCGTAATTTAACCGATGTTATGCAAGTGCCGGTGGTATTATTTGTAGAGAATCTTTGTAAAAAACCGGGCACGGTGCTAGAGGCGCTGCGCAAAACAGCAGGTGGTTTGGGTCCTGTGGTGCTGCGCGAGATGGTATACCGTGCATTTGGGTCAGACGATCCGCAAACATCAGAGTTTACGCAAGAGCACAAAGAAAAGCTTGTGCAGGTTATACATGAAATTAGAGCCGATTTTGAGGCTGGTGGGCGTGCAAACTTAGTGCGCAAAGCAGATGGAACTTTAGTGGAATTTGGCTTTACCCCGTTGCATCAATACGAGCCCGGGTGTGAGCTGGTGTTTTATAATTCTTTTTCTGAAATGCTGGAAGGCTATTATGCTGAAAAAGACAAAGGTGAGCGCCTGCGACAAAAGTCGAAGGCGCTGCGCAAAACGGTGCAAAATCTATACGAGCGTGCTGTGCGCAAGCAAGCGGCCCGTAAAGAGGAGCTTTTGGAAAGCGAAGACAGCGAGCATTTACGCATAAAAGGGGAATTGCTTACGGCGAACTTGCATGCCTTTCAAAAAGGCGACAGGACGGTGACACTTTTGAACTGGTATACGGGAGAGCAGGTGCAAGTGAGCTTAAACGTGCGCTTGAGCCAAAGCCAAAACGCCCAAAGTTATTTTAAAGAATATAAAAAGAAAAGAACTGCAGTGCAAAAATTGGCCGAGCTACTGGATGTAGGTGAAAAGGAAATCACTTATTTAGAAAGTGTATTGTATGAAATTGATATGGCCGAAGGGGAAGCTGCGATTAGCGAGGTGCGCACAGAGCTAAAGGCACAAGGGTATTTGCGCGGAGCAAAGCATCAAGACAAAAAACAAAAACCGGCAGATTATTTGCGCTATCGATCTTCGGACGGTTTTTTGATTTTGGTAGGGCGCAACAATTTACAAAACGAAAAACTAAGCCTAAAAACAGCCAGGGGCAAAGACTTGTGGTTTCATACGAAAAATGCACCGGGCAGCCATGTGGTGGTTATGAGTGAGGGTAAAGATATTCCGCTGGCCACACAAAACGAGGCAGCACAGTTGGCGGTGTGGCACTCCAGCCAAAAACAAGGAAGCAAAATTCCAGTGGACTACACAGAGGTGAAACATTTGCGTAAAACACGTGATCTGCCGCCGGGCATGGTGTTGTATGAGCAATATGAAACCGGCTATATCACACCGGAAAAAGACTTGATTTCGAGCTTGCAAATGGAATAAATATTGCATCAAAGCCAAATGGGAAGAAGATAGTAAGCAGTTTGCGTAATGCGCTGAAGTGGCAAAAAACGGTAAACTAAATGGGGTGCATTTTTTGCAAAAAGTGCAAATTTTCGAGAAGGTAAACGAGGAAAGCATGAAAAAAAAACGAGTGAGGCTGCTGGATTTTCTGCGTGGGGCTTCTGTGGTAAGTATGGTATTGTATCATGGGATGTTTGATTTGGTTTACTTATTTGGCGTAGATATCGCATGGTACCCACAAATGCCCGGCTATATTTGGCAACAAAGCATTTGCTGGGTATTTATCCTGGTGTCCGGAGCTTCTTTGCACTATGGAAAGAAAGTATGGAAGCGTGGGCTCTTTGTGCTTGGGTGTGCACTTTTAGTTTCAGTGGTTTCGTTTGTGGCCATGCCGGGGCAGCGTGTGGTGTTTGGCATTTTGCATTTTATGGGCACCGCCATGCTTTTGTCAGTGCCGCTACGTCCTCTATTGAAAAAAATTTCGGCTATGCCGGGCGCGCTGGTTTGTTTTTTACTGTTTATGCTTACCAAAACCGTTCCATCTGGCTCACTTGGTTTTGGCGATATAAAGCTGTGGGCCCTGCCCGAGGCTTTGTATCAAACCGACTATTTGTTTTTTTTAGGGTTGCCGGGGCCAAACTTTTTTTCGGCAGATTACTTTTCGCTTATACCGTGGGTGTTTTTGTTTTTTACCGGCTATTTTGCCTGGGGCCTTGTGAAAGGAAAATTTGTGGCAAAAAAGCCCGGAAAAAACCCATTTGAGTGGGCTGGGCGCCATAGTTTGGAGATTTATGTTGTGCACCAGCCGCTTCTTTACGGCCTGTGTTTATTGTTGCAGGCAGTGGGTGTGCTTGCCTAAATCAGAAAGATAACGAGAGCGTAGAATATGTTGAAACAGAAACTGAGCGCAGAAGCTTTTGTTAAAATTGCTTTTGGAGTGCTTTTTTTAGCACTGAGTATACAAATGGTGTTTTTTAATCGTGTATTTGGATATGGTATTGTTTTACAGGTGGTTCTAGTGGCGGGGCTAGCGGCCTTGCTTGTGTGTGTATTGTATGTTTTGCAAAAAAACAACGCAGAAGAATGGTTGATCCGGCAGAGATATCGGCTGCTGCTATGTTGCGTGGTGTTTTTATTTGTTGTTCAAAGTGTGGTTTCTTACCAAACATACCAGTTGCTAGATCATGACATAGGAAAAGTATTTAATGGGGCGGTTTTGTATGTGAACGAACCTCAGCACCCAGATTACTATCAATACGAAAACTATATAAACCACTGGAGCAACAACGCAGGGATATTTGTTCTTTTTGTAGGGTTGGTTCGTGTGTTAAATTTTTTTGGGATGGATGCTTATTATCAGGCGGCGGCATTGGTGGGCCAATTGTTTTTTAGTGGTGCGCTGGTGTTTACCTTTTTGTATTTGCAAAAAGCTTACAGTGCGCTTGCGGCTGTGTTTAGCCTTTTTTGTTGGCTCAGTTTTCCTGTGGTGTATTTGCAAGCGTCCTCATTTTACACGGATACCTATTCCCTTATGTTTGTGCCCCTAAGCATGTATCTTTTATGGCACGCAAGAAAGCCGCAATCAGTTGCAAAGCGGTTGCTTTTTTCTTTTTTGGCAGGACTTAGCCTGTTTTGTGGGATGCAAATTAAGGCAACGGTTTTGTTTGTAGCCTTGGCTATGCTCATAGAAGTATTGATGAAAAGAGAGCGTTTATCGCACTTGTTTTGCATAACAGCGTGCGTGGTGTGTGTGATGTTGGTGCTAAACACTGTGGCAAATGTGGTGAAACACAACATTGTGCTGGATGAAGATAAACTTGAGGCGACAGATACACCGGCAATTTTTTGGGTGATGATGGGGCTTTCCTCTGAAAGCGGGGAGTTTAACGCAGACGATGAAGACGCTGTGCGTCCTTTTACTACACAGACAGAAAAACAGGCGTATTGCCTGCAGGTGATAGAAACACGTTTAGAGGAAAAAGGAGTTTTGGGAACTTTAGATTTCATGGTAACCAAAGCCAGCCGTACTTTTGGCAGTGGTGATGCCGATATAGACTACATGCTTTCTCGTGGGCCGCTGTATCCAAATCGTTTTGTATATCAGCTTATTTTGCCAAGCGGGCAATATTATGCCATTTTTAACAATGTAAACCAAGCCGTGTATGTGTTTTTGAATGTGCTGATGGCGGTGGGGGCATTTTTTTCCTTAAGAGAGAAAAAACACGGCCTTTACGCTGTATACATCGCGCTTTGTGGGTTTTTTGTGTTTATGCTTTTGTGGGAAAGCAATCATCGGCAACTGGTGAACCAATGGCCTTTATACTTTATGGGGGCCGCAGTGGGCGCACAACAAGTATACCAGTTTCTCAAAAACAACCAAAACAAAAAGAAAAACGGCGAAAAAAATGGTGAAACACATAAAAATTTGAAAATAGAATGAAATTCAAAAAAAGGCTTGCAAATGAAATGGAATTTTGATATCCTTATATGGTAATTGCGACCAACCTGCGTTTTGAGATGAATGCAGGAAGGCGATGTGCGAAGAAGCGGGAGGTTGCGACAAGGCTTTAGCCAAGAAGCATGTCGGTTTTTCCGCGGAGTATGTCGGGTCAAGAACCGGGCGACAAATACGGATGGCGAAGGGATACGTTTTCAACGGCAAATGCCGGAAAACCAATGTTCATGCGGGGTGCATAGGCGCCTTGGCACTTTGCAAGAGGTTTTGTCCGGGAGAACTGCTAGGCGGTTCACCGGCTTTTCTCATGCAAAAGGATGAAACACCCGGCGCAGTGTCCGATAATTTGGAAAATGCCTAACTAAAAAATTCAGGAGGCGATTTCATTTGGCAATGAAAGAAAAGATTCGTATTCGGCTGAAAAGCTATGATGCAGGCCTTATTGATGCGGCATCAGAAAAAATTGTGGAGACAGCAAAGCGCACCGGCGCTCGCGTATCGGGGCCCAGCCCCCTCCCCCCGCCCGCAGCCACGGTACCCATTTTGCCGCAGGTGAATAATAAAAA
>CAYJJK010000100.1:0-3307 GCA_964370445.1 uncultured Oscillospiraceae bacterium
AGAGAGTTTGCTTCACTGGAGTTGTATAAAACGCCCACGGTTTGTGCATCGGGCACAAGCTGCTGCAGCAGCTCCATTTGTTCCTGAACCGGGGTTAAATCAGATGCACCGGTAACATTTCCGCCGGGGACTTCGTTGCTTTCCACCAGCTGGCCTTCTACAAAATCGGTAACAGCTGTAGCCACAATTGGAATATCAGTGGTCTCGTTTGCAACAGCCTGTGCGGCCGGTGTGGCGATGGCAAAAATGAGGTCATTGCCATCGTTAACAAGCTTTGAGGCAATGGTAGGGCAATTGGAAATTTCCCCTTGGGCATTTTGCAAATCTAGGGTAAGGTTTTCACCTTCTACATACCCATTTTCGGCCAATGCATCCACAAAACCCTGATAGGCGCTATCCAGTGCCGGATGTGGTGCCAGCTGAATGATGCCAACCATGGCCGATTCTCCAGCGGCTTCCTCTGTTGCAGAAGCGCCCGAAGCTGTTGATTGTGCGGCTTCCGAAGAAGCTGCCTGGGATGTTTCGCTGCTTGCAGTGCCGCCGCAAGCAGCAAGGCCCATCACCAATAAAAGGCTAAGCCCAAAAGATACAAATTTTTTCATCATGTTCCTCCTATAGCCGTGCTTTTTTTGCAAATATTGAGTATAAAAAAATAATCGCCTTTTAACTATACTGTAAAAATACAACACACGTCAAGAGTTTATGGCAATTCTCCACTTTAAAGAACGAAATACTTCGTAAATTTATGTGATGGCAATAAAAAACCACCCAAAGCCACAAAGTACAAAGGCATGGATGGTTTTTGCTAAAACGTGCGAATCCAGCTATAAGTTACCCAAAACCGTAACATATTCGGCACTTACCCAGCCATAATAGGTGCAAATCCATTCGCCACTACCATCATCCCCAATAATTTCCAGCTGTTGGCCTTCATTCAGCATATCCACAGCCTCATGGTTTGTGCCGGGGCCCTCTCGTAAATTGAGCTCTAGCACATTGACCTCTACTAAAATGTGGGGGTCGTAAAGGTTGGTGGGAGCCACAACGTTTGCGGCAACCAGCGGAATGTTGCTTTCCAGCTCCTCTATACTAACCACACGAAAAGGCAGGAAGGAATTTTCAGGGTTTGGCTCAAAGGTATGCAGCAACACAACCTGATATTGGTTGGCGTCTTCACCATAGCCATCAAAATAGGTGATGCGTGATTGCACCGACATTCTCTGGCCATCCACTGAAAGCGTATCCGGAAGAAGTTCTCCCGTGTGCATCGGCCCGTGTGCCGGAATGGTATAACCTCCGGAAGCAGTTCGGAAATTATCAATTCCCATTTGATAGTTGTCTACACCATAAAAAGAAGAGGCAGTGGCTTGCAAATCTTCTCCTGATACAGTATAAAGATCGGCCATAACATCGGAGGTATAAACGCTATTTGCCCAAAGGCCCATAGAGATTACGCCACAGCTAGCATTCCAGTTGTTAGAGTTAAGGATGTTGCTGCGTGCAGCCATATCGGTGGAAAGCGGGATTGTGTGCCACATGGCATAATCAGATTGTTGCAACATCGAAAGAAGGAGGCTTTCGTCGGCAACAATAGCCGCCTCAGCGGGCATGGAGGTCTCTTCGGGCGCAGGGGCCGGTGCTTCTTCACGCGGCTCGGTTACGGCAGAGTAGGGAAGGGCAAAGGAAGACGTTGGCCCTGTAACTGCCGTATCATCGCTGCGCAGAAAAAAGAATAACGCCGCCACAACAAGGCCCACCGCAATTACCCCCAGCAAAAACACAATGATTAAAACAAGGATAATAATGGGCGCTTTGGATTTTTTTTTGGACGAGGAAGGCGTAGCGGGCGAGGATTCGGGTGCAGAAAAAGCCTGCACATTCGAATCGAAAATAGGTGTTTGAGAAACATATGCCTGTGCATTTAAATCAAAAACAGGCGTATCAACGTTTGGTGGCGGTATGTGCTGTGGCTGCTGAGGGGGCTGCCCGGCAGGGGATACGGCACTTTGCAAAGGTGGTGAAGAAGCCTGTGCAGAGCTCTCAGGCGTTTGCGGCGCAGCGTTTTGCTCGGGCGGATTTTGAGAATGGCCACTTGGGCAAACACCTTCCAGAAGTTCACTTCCGCAATAGCGGCAAAATGACATAGCGATTTCCTCCTCTATTGTAGAAAATAGTAATTGTCAGTATCTATTATATTACCATAATTGTTGCAGCAAAGTAAGAGATTTGTGTTTTTTATATGGTTTGAATTGCATCAACGGGCTTTGCCTGTTGCAGTTTTTATTTTTTGAATGGTAAAAAATCCACGATTGGGGGCACTATGCCAAAAACAGGAACATAAGAAAGCATAAAACTCAAGCACAAAAAACCATCTAAAAATAGGCGTGCTATTTCACATGAAAATATGATAAGATAAAAGCTATATAAGCGTGTAAAATAAAAGAGGAAAAAAAGTTTTTAAAATTTGGCATTGTGCCCAGTTTTATTGGCCAGATTTTTCGTACATTTTCTCATTCAAACGCTTGCAAATTACGGCCTGTATAACGGTTTGATTTCCCTTTTTGTTGAAAACTCTGTTGAAAATGTTTAAAAGTGGCTTTTTTAGCCACTTTATGCTTCAACACTTTAGCCATTTGCTTGAAAGCAGTTTAAACTTTTTGTTGAACTAAACGGGTGGCTCTGCTATACTAAACGCACCATAAAAATTATAATAGCTTCAAAAAATACGTTTTTTCGCTTTTTATGGGCGGCAAAACATGAAATTAATGGAGGATAACCCATGAGATGGTTATATAAGCTAGAACACAAATATGGAAAACGCTACATCCACGGACTGATGACCATCGTGGTAATTGGCATGGCCGCTGTGTATGTTTTAGATATGGCCGCCGCCGGCGCCGGCTTTAACATGAGCTCTATGCTCAGCTTAAATCGTGCCGCTATTTTAAACGGCGAGGTTTGGCGCCTTATTACCTTTGTATTTGTGCCCGACAGTTCCAACACGTTTTGGCTTCTTATCTCTTTATATTTTTACTATATGATGGGGCGCAACCTAGAATATGTTTGGGGCGGATTTCGGCTAAATCTCTACTATTTGGTTGGCATCATTGGCGCCATTCTTTCGTGTTTTTTGGTTGGCTTTGGCACCAATATTTATCTAAACCTTTCTCTATTTTTAGCCTTTGCCACCGTGGCACCAGACACAAGCTTTATGTTGTTTTTCATTTTGCAGATAAAGGCTAAATGGTTGGCGCTTGCCTATGCGGGCTTCCTTGTGGTGCAGCTAATTTTTCAATTTGTAGCTTCC
>CAYJJK010000100.1:3317-8278 GCA_964370445.1 uncultured Oscillospiraceae bacterium
CCGTTGCTTGGGCTTATTATGCTTGTATCCCTTGCGTTTAGCCTTATCAATTATGCCATCTTCTTTCGCGGCACACTCATTCGCAATGTTAAAGAACAAATACGCATTAGCCGCAATCGCCGCAATTGGCGTGGCCGCTAGGCCTTGTCCACAAAAGGAGATGCCGTGAGTTTTTCCACACCATTTTTCAATCGGGCCGAGCAGCTTGCAAAGCTCCGCGCCCGATTTTTTGTACCCGGCCATAAGGGCAATGCCGCATTTTTATCCCCTTTTGCTTCTGTTTTGGCTTTTGACTTAACCGAAATCGACGGCGCCGATGATCTCTCGCATCCCAGCGGACCTTTGGCCGAAAGCCAGCAAAATATGGCCAGAGCTTTTGGCAGTGCTGCCACCTTGTATTCTGCTTTTGGCACCAGCAGCTGTATTAAGGCTATGTTGCATTTGTATCTGCGCCCTGAGCAACCCGTTTTAATGGCACGAGGTTGCCACATTTCGGCACTGCGCTCGCTGGTTTTCACCGGGGCTGTTCCCGTGTGGTTGCCTTTAAAAAATGGGCAACTCTCCCCCGAAAAATTAGAAAAAACTTTGCAACAATACCCAAAATCTCCGGTGTATGTCACCTCATTTGATTATTACGGCCGTGGGCTAAACATAGCCGCTTTGGCCAATGTATGCCAGCGCTATGGCTCTCCCCTGCTTGTAGACAACGCCCATGGCGCCCACCTTGCCTTTTTGAAGCCCTCCTTGCATCCTCTGCACCTTGGGGCTACGGCAGTGGCCGATTCGGCACATAAAACACTGCCTTGCTTAACAGGTGCCGCATTGCTTCACCTACAAACGAAAGAGCATGCCACTTTGGCCCGCGAACTTTTAAACCTTTATGGGTCCACAAGCCCAAGTTATCTTGTTTTAGAAAGTATGGATCTATGCGCCGGGCAGCTACTGGCCGGCGTTCTTGATTTTGAAACAAGCACAAAACAACTTGCTGCCGTAAAACAAATGGCCGCCCACCTGTGCGAGCCCGTAGACGACCCCTTTAAGCTTTGCCTAAACCCGGCCCTTAGCGGCTGGCAGGCGCAAACTGTTATGGAGCATTTAAAAGAACGTGGCATTTTGCCCGAGTTCTACGACGGCACACGCCTTGTGCTTATGGCCAGCTGCTGCAATCGGCCCGAAGATTTTGATGCGTTGGCGGATGCATTAAGTGCTTTTGCTTCTCGGCCTGCATTTTCGCCTGTTCAAGAAGAACCCTTTATGATGCCCACAGCGGTGTGCAGCCCTCGAGAGGCTTATTTTTCTCCAAAACAGCGCATTGCCACCGCTAGCGCAGCCGGGCGTGTTGTGGCAGGCCTTAGCGCCCCTTGCCCACCCGGTGTGCCTCTTTTGGCACCGGGCGAGCGTATTTCGGAATGTCACATACAAGCTATGCTCAGTGGTGGTATTTTAGAACTTGATGTGGTAAAATAGATAAAATAAGCGGCAAATGATCAGCAAGGAGGGGTTTGTGTGAAACTGATTACAGCCATTGTAAGCAAAGAGGATGCACACGACGTAAACCATGCACTGGTGCATGCCGGTTTTCGCTTAACACGCCTCTCCACCAGCGGGGGGTTTTTGCTTGCCACGAATGTCACCTTTTTAATCGGCGCAGAAGACGACCAGGTGGATACCTGCATTAAACTGTTGGCACAACATTCTCGCCGGCGTGAAGAGCTTATTCCGGCCGGCAGCGGATATGCCGGCATGTTTGATTCTTCCTTAGCACCTTTAACGGTAAACATGGGTGGTGCCACAGTGTTTGTTACACCCGTAGAGCGTTTTGAGCAACTATGAGTTGTGAAGCATTAAGCACCCTTATGGGCAACGAAGCCACACGCAAAACCTTATGCCACGCCTTGCAAACCGGCAGTCTTCCACATGCTATTCTTTTAACTGCACCAAACGGCTGTGGCCGCAACCACTGGGCGCGCTGCCTTGCCGCAGATTACCTATTCCCCTTAGGTGGAGAGGGTGCCAGCGCCGTGTTGCGTGGAGACAGTCCCGAAGTGTTAACAGCCCAAGGCGAGGGATTATCCGGCCAGATTAAAATAGAGCGAATTCGGGAAATCCGTATGGACATATACCGCACCGGGCTCTCCAGTGTTGGACGTGTGGTAATCATTCGTGACGCCGAGCATATGATGGCCCCTGCGGCCAACGCCCTCTTAAAGGTGCTTGAAGAACCCCCTAAGGACGTGCTATTTGTGCTAACCGCGCGCGATGCCTCCTCGTTGCTGCAAACCATACGAAGCCGTTGTGCCTTGTATTCTTTGGCCGAAATTGCACAGGAAGACATGGAAAAATTTTTGCAAGCACAGGGTGCCTCGCAAGAGTATGCACGCTTACTCTATCTGATTTACGGTGGCTGCCCAGGGCTTGGCCTACATGTGCTGCAAAGCGACGATCGAAAACAGACCTTAACACAGGCACAAAATGCCGCAACCACCGCAGCCGGTGCAGATTTATATACATTGCTTTGCCTTTTTAGTGCTTTTGATGGGCGCAAAGACGGCGACAAAGAGCGCCGTTTTGATTTTTTGTTTGATTTTTCTAAAGTGCTGGCAGCGGCATTTCATGTCCCATTGGCAAAAGAACAAGGTGGTGTATCTGCCTTACACGCTACGCGGTTTTTGCCTCATGTTCAAAACGCTTTAACCGATTTGCATGCAAATGTTGCGCCAAAACTGGTGTTTGGCCATCTTGCTATCAAACTTATAGAGGAAACCATATGAAAACAATCATTCATGTTCGCTTTAAAGAGGGCGGAAAAAGTTATTATTTTGATCCAGTTGGTTTGGACATAAACGAGGGCAGTTATGTCATTGTAGAAACCAGCCGTGGCACCGAGTGTGGCGAGGTGGTGCATGCCCCACACGATGTGCCGGATTCCAGCATTTCTCAGGCCCTAAAACCGGTTGTGCGCCTTGCAGATGATGCCGACATTCGTCGTATGCGGCAAAACCACGAGGATGAACATCAGGCCTTTAAAATTTGCGAGGAAGCTATTTTACGTCATGAGCTTGAAATGAAACTTGTAGATGTAGAATACACCCATTCTCGAAATAAAATATTATTTTATTTCACAGCCGACGGGCGCGTGGATTTTCGTGCACTTGTGAAAGATTTGGCTGCCGTTTTTCGCACCCGCATTGAGCTGCGTCAAATTGGTGTGCGCGACGAATCGAAGATGATTGGCGGGCTTGGCATTTGTGGGCAGCCCTTTTGTTGCAGCCGGTTTTTAAAAAACTTTCAACCTGTTTCTATTAAAATGGCAAAAGAACAAGGTCTTTCCCTAAATCCCACCAAAATTTCGGGCAGTTGTGGGCGGCTGATGTGTTGCCTTGCCTACGAGCAACCCGCCTATGAATATCTTGGTAAAATTACACCGGGCCTTGGCAGTGTGGTGCAAACACCCGATGGCAACGGAACCGTCACCGAGGTCAATTTAATCACCGGAAAATTGCGTGTGCGCTTAGAAGACGTGCCAGACATTACCCCACACTATTACCACCGAGATGAGGTAACCTATTTGCGTGGAGGCAAAAGAAAACCTGTAAAACCCGAAAGTCTAGATTGACAAAAACCTGTTTTTTCGGCAGCTCAAAAAACCCAATTGTAACTTTGGATACATTGGGTTGCATTTTGGCGAGTTACAGCCTTTTCCGCGGCAATTATTAGGCCCCTTTACATAAAATAATAAACAAATTTACGCCATTTTTCCCTCCTCACGCCCTCTATGCTTGCAGGCAAAAAAATTCTGTGGTAAAATATAAGCGATGGGTAATATCATCCCAGTTTTGAATTTTATTAAAGGAGGCAATCGTATGGCTTACAAAATTAGTTCTGACTGCATTTCTTGCGGTGCTTGCGAGGGCGAATGTCCTGTGAGTGCTATCTCTGCCGGCGACAGTCAATACAACATTGACGCCGATGCTTGCATCGACTGTGGCACCTGCGAAGGTGTATGCCCCACCAGTGCTATCTCTGCCGACTAATAGCAACTATGTTGCACAACCAATGGCGGGCACGTATTCGTGTCCGTTCAATTTTTTTAAAACCATACGATATGATAGAGAAGAAAACAGAAATTTTGCCCGGCGGCACACAGGTTATCACCAGTAAAAACCATCGATTTGGTACAGATTCTTTGCTGCTACTTTCTTTTTGTGCACCCAAAAAGAAATGGGCTGCGGCGGATCTTTGTGCCGGCTGTGGTATTTTGATTTTTGGCCTTTTAGATGCCGGCCTACAGGGGCCCGCTTTGGCTGTAGAGCTAGACGAAGAGGCCGTGTCCTTGATGGAGGAGAGCAAAGAGATAAACCAAAACACAGCATTACAAGTTGTGTGTGGCGATGTGCGACAATATTGTGGCAGCCAATGGTTTGACCTTGTTGTGGCAAACCCACCCTATTTTAGCAGTGGCCCTTTTTCTAAAAGCACTGTGCGCGCCCGTGCACGGCACGATGCAGAATGCCCGCTGGATGAACTATGCCTTACCGCCAACCGCCTTCTCAAAGATGGCGGACGATTTTGCGTGTGCTATCCGCCTGCGCGGCTTGCAGAGTTGTTTTCTGTTTTGCAAAATACATCCTTTGCGCCAAAGCGTGTACAACTCGTGCGAAAATCTGCAGATGCCGAGCCTTGGCTGGCCTTAGTGGATGCACGCAAGCGGGGCGGAAACGGGCTTAGCATTTTGCCGGATCTCATCTTGCCCCCCGGCCAGCCTATAATTTTTTAGGCCCATTTTATGCGGTGCAGCGCCGCTTGAATAAAACTCAAGTGAGGAGGACTCTTGATGTCAGGCATTTTATATATTGTGGGCACACCCATTGGAAATTTGCGTGACTTGAGCACAAGAGCTATCGAAGTGCTAACCGAAGTGGATTTTATTGCAGCGGAAGACACCCGTGTCAGTGTGAAAA
>CAYJJK010000101.1:0-8274 GCA_964370445.1 uncultured Oscillospiraceae bacterium
CATGCGAAGTAAAATGCTATACATTTCTGCATAATCCATGCGTGTGGTTTTAAACAACACCTCGCAACCGGGCTTTGCCAAAATAGCACCAGTTTCATCACGTGTGGCACACAAGGTTACAGGCATAAACTCTTTAAGGTGCACACGTTGCAAAGTGTTGGCATCAATAGCCGAATACAAGATACCTTCGCCATCAATTTCTATGTAGCGTCCCACAGTGTAGCGTCCTGCCAGCACCCAGCCATTGGGTAAAGCTCCGCCCGGGTTTGTGTTGGTAAATGCAATGCCACAATGGGTGCATGATTCAGTGCCGATCGGCACTCGGTTCATGCAATTGTCGCAAACTCTTTCCATGTATTACTCCGCCTTTCATTTTTTGCCGCATCTCCCCAGGTGCGGCCTTTGCAATATGCTCGGATTGTGCACTAGTCGTCTAAATCTTCTTCGTTATCTATGTTATACCAAATCTCTTGCACGTCCTCATCTTCTTCAAGGTGAGACAAAAGACGTGAAAAATTCTTTATGTTGTCTTCTCCCGTTATTTCTATGCGACTTTCCGGCACTTGTTCTAATTCTGCTGAAACTACGTTATAATTTTTTAGGGCCAATGCGCTGCGAACACTTTGCAAATCTTGGCTTGCTGTGGTCACCTCGCATACTGTGTCATCTAAGTCAAAATCTTCTGCACCGGCTTCAAATACGTCTTCCATTAGGGCCTCTTCGTCAAAATCCTCGCTTTCCAACACCAAAACGCCCTTTTGGTTAAATTGAAAAGCCACCGAGCCGGATTGGCCGAGGTTGCCGCCGTATTTATCGAAATAATGGCGCATATTTGCGGCAGTGCGGTTGCGATTATCGGTTAGTGTTTCTACCATTACGGCAATGCCACAAGGGCCGTATCCCTCGTACACAATTTTTTCGTAGTCATCTTTCTCTCCGCCTTGTGCACGTTTGATAACACGATTGATGTTGTCATTGGGAACATTAAGGCTTTTGGCTTTGGCAATTAAGTCACGCAATTTCGTGTTATTTGCAGGGTCTGCACCGCCTTCACGTATCACAACACTCATCTCGCGGCCAATTTTGGTAAAGACCTTGGCCTTTTGTGCGTCTGTTTTTTCTTTTTTTCGCTTGATGTTATTCCACTTGCTATGTCCAGACACAATCCGTCTCCTTCAATCGCTTTACACCAAAAGAAAATGGTGTGAAGTTATTCTGTTATTTCATCACATACACACAGCATTATATCATGTCTAAAAATTTATTTCAAACCGGCGGTGCTGTTTTCGGCGTTTTGTGCATAATCTTGCCAAAGAAACGAAAACAATTCATAAATTCGCTGGTTTTGGTTTTGCAAATACAACCAACCAAACAGTGCTTCAAGCCCTGTGGAGGCCCGATATTCCTGTGCACTGGCGTTTTTAGATACACTGGCTTTGTTGGCATTTCGGCCGCGACGCACAATGTTTTGTTCTTGTTCACTAAGTTGAGGTAGCAAAGCTTCAAGTAGTTTTGCCTGTGCCTTAGCAGAAACAAGCTGTACCGCTTTTCGGTGCAAAACGGCGGGGCTTTGTCGGCTTTGCTCTACCAGCTTTGTGCGCACCAAAAGCTCTAAAACCCCATCGCCTACAAATGCAAGCGACAATACAGAGCGCTCGCGGATATCTATAGGGCTTTCAATATATGGTAACATAAGCGTCTCCTTGTGCATAATACAGAACCTTAATGTTTTCGGGGTATATGTGGGTGTGCAAAAAACGCAAAACATACACCGGTTTATATAAGCCGCAACAAAAAAATGAAGCAATGCGGGATTTCAAACAGGTGTTTTGGCAAGTGCTGGTATTGAAAACAGGTAAAAATTTTGTAGCTGTAGTATTTTATGATGAGCCTTAGAAAATATAGTCAAATTCATAGTCTGCAATGAGAATGGTGTCATTTTCTTGAACACCTAGTTCTACCAGTTTTTCCACAACGCCCTTTTTCTCCAATTGACCTTGAAAGTAAAGCAGGCTTTCATAGTCGTCCATGTCACTGCCATCCAAAATACGTTCAAGCCATTGTGCTTCAATTCGAAAAACGCCTTCAGCCTCTTTTGTAACCGTGAAACTGCGAGGCGGAGCCTGAATTTCATCTTTCACATAGGTTGGCTCATATTGTGCAATTTGCGGCAGTTTTTGCAGCTTTTCAAATACGATGCGGGGCAGGGGTTTGATGCCTTGTTTGGTGGCGGCGCTGATGGGGTAAAATAAAAATCCTTCTTCTTTTGCAAAGGCGGTGAAGGCCTCTATCTGCTCTTCACTTGCAACATCGCACTTATTGCCCAACACAATTTGTGGGCGCTGTGCCAACATGGGGCTGAAGCGCTCTAATTCTCGGTTGATGGTTTTGTAGTCTTCGATGGCTTTACGCCCTTCACTTTCAGAAATATCTACAAGGTGCAAAAGAAGACGACAACGTTCTATGTGGCGCAAAAAATCATGGCCAAGCCCCACGCCGTCTGAGGCGCCTTCAATCAGCCCCGGGATATCAGCGGCCACAAAGCTTTCCTCCGGGCCCACTTGCACCACGCCCAAAACCGGAATTAAAGTGGTGAACGGGTAGTTTGCAATTTTGGGTTTTGCTGCAGAAAGAACACTAATTAGGGTGCTTTTTCCAACGTTTGGGTAGCCAACAAAGCCCACATCGGCAATGAGCTTTAGCTCTAAGCGTAAATCGAAATTTTCACCGGCAAGCCCCGGTTTTGCAAAGCGAGGTGCCTGACGTTGTGGTGTGGCAAAATGGCTGTTGCCCCAGCCGCCACGTCCACCTTTGGCAATTAAAACGGGCTCGTCTCCGCTCACATCCGCCATCAGTTCGCCTGTGCTTGCTTCAAACACCAAAGTGCCACGCGGCACTCGTAGGGTAAGGTCCTTGGCGCTTTTTCCACTGCAACGTTTGCTGCCGCCGTCACCGCCGTTTTCCGCCACAAATTTTCGCTTGTATCGGAAATCCAACAAAGTGGATAAATGATCGTAGGCTTGCAAATAGACATTGCCGCCTCGGCCGCCATCGCCACCATCTGGGCCACCATTGGCCACATATTTTTCTCTGTGAAAGCTCACGCAACCGTTGCCGCCGTTTCCTGCCTCCACGCGAATTTTCACCACATCTATAAACACGCTTACACCTCATAAACTTTCTATTATACGGAAAAAACCGGGCCCTGCGTGGGCCCGGCAACAATTTTTTATTGTTTAATCGACACACGCTTACGGTCTCTGCCCCAGCGTTCAAAGCGCACATGTCCATCGGCAAGTGCAAACAAGGTATCATCCTTGCCTTTGCCCACATTGACGCCCGGGTGGATGTGAGTGCCACGTTGACGCACCAAAATGTTACCTGCGAGCACAAATTGTCCATCGGCACGCTTTACGCCCAAACGCTTGGACTCGGAATCGCGGCCGTTTTTGGTTGAACCTACACCTTTCTTATGAGCCATTCTCTTCCTCCTCCTTTATTTTGCCGAAATCTCGGTGATTTCAATTTTTGTATAGGGCTGACGGTGACCAACACGGCGTACACTGCCCTTTTTCGGTTTGTAGGTAATGATGTTCAGTTTCTTGCCTTTGCCATTTTTGACAACATCGGCACTTACTTTAGCGCCGGCTACAAATGGGGTGCCAACTGTCACTTTTCCATCGTCACCCACAGCCAAAACGTCTTCAAATACCACTTTGTCGCCATCTTCCACAGGCAGTTTCTCAACAAACAAAACGCTGCCTTTTTCTACGCGGTATTGCTTACCGCCGGTTTTGATAATTGCGTACATGCTTATCCCTCTTCTTTTCTTTGGGGCTCGCTGGCATATGGGTGAGTGACTGCGTCACCTCTTTTGTAACCCAAACCATGCGGCCTAAATACTATAACAAATATTTTTTCATCTGTCAAGTAATGCTTTGCGGCAAATTATGGAGCTTGGTTTGACAAAACAGAGGCTATGACTGGTATAATGATATCAAACCGAAAAGAGAGGCAGCTTGCATGATTTATGGCATAGGGATGGACTGTGTGAAAATTTCCAGGATGGAAGCCCTTTTAAAAAAAGAACATTTTATGCATCGTGTATTTAGCAAAGAAGAGCGGGCACTATTTTTAAAAAAAGGGGCAAAGGCCGCCCAAAGTGCCGCTGCCTGTTTTGCAGCAAAGGAAGCGTTTTTAAAGGCGTGCAGTAAGGGAATATGGGCTTTTCCTTTTGTAGAAATGGCAGTTTTGCGAAAAGAGAGTGGTGCACCATATTTTATGTTATCCGGTGAAGCGGCGGCTTTTTGTGAAAGCCATCATTTGGTTTGCCATATAAGCATCACGCACGAAAATGGGTTGGCTTTTGCCTTTGTGATGTTAGAGCAAACGCCACAGGCAGAATGAGATTGCAAAAACCCTATCCTTAATTTAAACAATGAAAAGGGGATGCTGGGCGATTTTGGCGTGCAAGAATATAGTTTTAAGCAAAGCTTTCGTGTTCTATGTTGGGAACTGCGTAAATCAGTAAAGTGGGAGAGCTGAATGCAACGGGCAACTCGGCAAGTTGGCTTTGGCTACCGGCCATTTGGGTAGAATATACAAGGTAATCAATGTCCCACTCTTGGCAAAGGCGTAGGATTTCTTCGCTTGAGGTGTCAGCACCGAATAAAGCGGTATTCGCCTCGATGCGTTCTGCAACAGAGGCCTCGGACACACCCATGTTGGTGACAGCATATTGAAAACCTTCCATAAAGCCCTGCCGCCCGGAAAGGCCAGAGTACAGGTTGCTAATCCCTTCTTGACGTGCACCAGTGTGAATACGGTTGGTGGCAAACATCGAATCTTCTGGCGCATTTTCACGTAGCCATTCCATGCCGGCCTCGTCGTCAACATTCATTACAACATCGTAAGGGTATTTTTCAACAAGCCCTAAATTGGTGGCAAGCCGCCTTGCGCCACTGCCTAGCAAATTGGTGTAAAGAAATGCGGCCGTGATAATGCCTGCAGCGGCAAAAAATGCCACAATGCAAATAAAAAGACGACGGTAAAGGTGGCTTTTTGTCGTTTTTGTTTTTGCGATTGGTTTTAAATAATGAAGATTGCCCACGGCCAACAAGGTGAAAAAGAAAATGCCCGTGTATAAAAAATAACTTTGGCTCATGTGATGGTGATAAATGATGAAAAAGGCCAGAACACCACCAATGCCGGCTGCGTAAAACAGCATGCGTTCCACACTGAGCTTTGAAAAATGGCGTAAATCATGGCAGAGGCCACGCACAAACAAAGGCACCTGTGCCGGCATTAAAAGTAAAGTTTGCAAAAGATATAAAATGGGGATGCTGATTTTCCAAAGAAGTTGATTTTCAATATACAGACGGTTTAATATGCCGCTAAAATAACCCAGCTCCAAGGTTCCGGTAAAACGAAGGCTGGTGCTGCTGTTGGCCCCACTGCTAAAGAGAACAAAGTAAAAAATAATAAAGATTGCACTCAAAACAGCACCCAGCAAAAGCCCTTGCCAATTGGTTTGTTTTGTAAATAGCCCCACCAAAATGGTAAGCATCAATGCCACAGCCACAATAGCTGCCATGGGGCCCTTTGTAATGCAAAAAAGTGTAAAAGAGCAAGCGGTGAGTGCGAAATGTGAAAAACTGATACAATAGCGCGCGCGTGCTGCACTGATAAATAGGGCCAAAAAGATGCTTAAAATGGAAAAAGCAGTGGTTTGACTGTTGATGTTTGTAATAAGGTGCGTAATGTTTTGGTTCCAAAATACGCTAAGGCCATTGGGAAGCACTTTCCATAGGCTAGCGCAGGAAAACAAAAACAAAGAATACGGAAAGAGCAAATTTTTTACCACGCTGTTGGGCCAAAGAAACCGTGCCAAACGATATAGACACAATACCATTGTGGCTAGCATTAGAGGCTGCATGTAAAAAGCAACAATGCGGTAGGCGTCCACGCCACTGATAAGCCCTAAAATACCGGCAATCATCTCATTGAAGTAATGATAGTTTAATCGCACATCAAAATAGCGAATGTCAATAGGGGGGAAAGCCAGCTGAAAGCTAAAGGCGTTTCCGGCGTTCCATAAGAGGTCGTGGTTGAGCAAGGTGTTGCCCACTTGTGAGGGAAGTGCATTTTTAACCACACCGGTAAAGGTGTATACCAAAAGTAAGAACGAAAACAAAAGAACCAACATCCATTGTGGCGGCGATAAAGCAAAACGTGTTGATAATGTTGGCTTTTGCTTATTTGATATCATAGCAAATAGCTTGCGCCCTAAAAAGAAACCAAGCCCCAAAACAGGCGGTAAAATATACAGCAGTGGTAAAATATGCAAATACATAGCAAAACAGTACACAACTGCTAAAAAGCCACTTCCAATTAAAAGTGCAAGTGGCAGAGAAAAGCCGGGCAAAAAGCGCTTAGTGCGAAGCAATTCAACACCTAAAAATCCGGGCAACACCACGTAAACAAACGCTACAGCATAAAAACACAGCAATTCTAAAAAACTGCCGCCGCTGTATAAAGTTAAAACCAAGTAAACGACAACAGAAAAAAGTGTTAAGGCAAGTTTTGCGGGAAGACATTCCTCATAAAGCCATAAGAATTTTTTTTGTAATTGTTTCAAGTGAACACCCCTTATAGGCCAAATCTAAAGTATTATCATAGCATCTTTCGACAGCTTTGTCCAAATATGATATACTGGTACTAGCAACAATAAACCCAGAAAGGAAGAACTTCTGCTATGAAACCCAATCTTTCCCTCTTGTTAAGTACACCCAAAATCCTTCACTTTGTGGGTGTTGGCGGCAGCGGGATGTACCCTTTGGTGCAAATTATGCTTTCGAAAGGGCATGAGGTGCAAGGCAGCGATGTTAACGAGGGTAGCATTATAGATGCAGAGCGCAAAGCGGGCGTGCGTGTGATGATGTCACAAAAAGCCGAAAATGTGCAAGGGGCCGATTTGGTGGTTTATTCGGCAGCCATCCGCGAAGATAACCCAGAGCGCAGAGAGGCCGAACACCTTGGTTTGCCATGTATAGAGCGCAGTGTGCTTTTAGGGTATGTTACAAGTCTTTACAAACGTTCGGTTTGCATAGCGGGCACCCATGGGAAGACAACCGCTACAGGTATGTGTGTGCAAATTTTAGAAACCGCAGGGCTAGACCCTGCGGCTGTGATTGGTGGTAAATTGCCGTTGATTGATGGCTATGGCAAAGAGGGTAAAAACGACAGCATTGTGGTGGAAGCTTGCGAATATCATCACACATTTTTGCAACTGGTGCCCAACACGGCAGTGCTTCTCAATATAGACAGTGACCATCTTGAGTATTTTGGGGATATGGAAAATTTAACAAAAGCTTTTCGTGACTTTTGTGCCTTGAGCAGTGGGACAATTATCTACAATGCAGACGATGCAAAGAGTATAGCGGCTATAAAGGAATTACCTCAAGAAAAATGTGGTTTTGGGCTACAAGCTCATTGTGATGTTCGGGGTGTAAATTTAAAAGAGCCACGCCCGGCCTATTATTCATTTGAAGTGCAGGAAAATGAAAAAACACAAGGAGTTGTAGAACTTTCTGTGCCGGGGCGGCATAATGTATACAATGCTCTTGCGGCATATGCTGCGGCAAGGCGCGCGGGTGCAAGTGCAAAACAATGTATTGAAGGTTTGCAAAGTTTTTTGGGCACAGGGCGGCGTTTTGAGGTTTTAGGCAAAGTGGAGGGCGTTACCGTTGCAGATGACTACGCACATCATCCGGCAGAGTTGCATGCAACACTAAGTGCAGCGGCAGATATGGGGTACGGTGCGGTTTGGGCAGTGTTTCAGCCCTATACATTCACGCGCACAGAGCAACATCTTGAAGAGTTTGCAAAAGCCCTTTCGCTTGCCGACCATGTGGTGATGACAGCCATAATGGGTGGGAGAGAGAGAGAAGAAGATTACAATATCACCACAGAAGAGCTGGCAAAGCGCATTGAGGGAAGTGTTTGGTTCAAAACTCAGCGTGAGGTGGCGCAGTATGTGAGAAAAAATGCAAAAATGGGAGATTTAGTGGTCACCCTTGGTTGTGGGGATATTTATAAATGTGCCCACATGATGCTACAAGAGCCGGAAGAGCCCAGTGCTCAGTAAGAGGCGGTGTTTTCGCCACATAGTTTAGGCATACAAAAAGACGCAAGGGTTTCCTTGCGTCTTTCAGTTCGTCAATAAAGCACCAATTGCGTCGTCAGACTGCAAAATGCCGCGGCAGTTGCATATCA
>CAYJJK010000102.1:0-8156 GCA_964370445.1 uncultured Oscillospiraceae bacterium
CAACTTGGCGAAAACCTGGTTAAGCCGGATATAATTTTGGCAAGAGTAGATTATCCCGCGTTTGGAGTACATGCAAAAGAAATAATATCTGCGGTGGACTATTCCATCTCAAGCCTGAAAAAATTGCAAGGTGAGGCAGATTTTTTCTATGATTTAACGGAGTGTGATGCAATGAAACACACAAACGATATTATAGAAAAACTTAAATTTGCAATAGATAACAATGGGTTTGAGCCATATTATCAGCCAATTTACGATGTAAACTCCGGAAAATTTAGCATGGCAGAAGCGTTGATTCGTTTTAAAAACAGCGATATCGGACCTGCGGAATTTATACCGGTGGCAGAGGAAACAGGGCAGATCGTCAAAATCACTTACCTCATGCTTGATATGGTGTGCGCGGACTTTAGAACACTGGTAAATAAATATGGCGACGCTTTATCCCTAAAATCGATATCCGTTAATTTTCCGTATGTTCAGTTTTTAACCAAAGATGTGGCAAAGCAGATAACGGAGATTTTAAGCCGATATCAATTTTCTAACGATAAAATCCAAATAGAGTTAACGGAGCGTGCGCTTTCTTCTGATATCAACGGAACAAAAAATGTGGTTGATAAAATGGCTGAAGAGGGTTTTATCTTTGAACTTGATGATTTTGGTGTGGAATATTCTAATCTAAGCATGTTTTTCGATATGCCTATCCACATTGTGAAATTCGACCGTAGTTTGGTGTTGAACTTTACAAAGGATGCATCAAGACGCGTTTTTTTTAAAACCTTTTTAAATGCAGTAAAAGCCACAAACATGAAAGCTATTATGGAGGGTGTGGAAGATGAAGAACTGCTTCAATTCTTTATAGATTGTGGCAGCGACTATATACAGGGATATGTGTTTTCGAAACCATTGCCATTGCATGATTTTGAAGAATTTTTGAAAAACCATACTTAACATCATATAAACATAGGTGCTTTTTTGCATCTATTTGTATCGAAGGGCGCTTTGCATTGATATCGCTTTTTCACATAAGACAGTGCGGAAGATTTGCATAACGGTAGAAATCTATACAGTGGTTTTTGTTTTTCAATCAACGTTGTAGAGGGGTAAAATTGGGCGCCAGTGATACAGAAAATCGGCCATCGCAGATATACTGCAACGGCCGATTTTTGATGGGTTTTATCAGCGAAAGTATTTAGGTGTTCAGATTATTTTTCACTCGTTAAATTGAACAAGCGTTTTTGTCTAAAGGTGGAAAAGGGAAATTGGCTTTTAGCGACTGATATAATCTACAGTCGCTTTTATGTACTCATCACAGCTTACAAGCAAAGACAAATGCCCACCTTGGATATCTGTTCGCAATGTAGGTGTTGGCATGAGTTCTACCAAAGCCGATTTCACCTCGTCGTGAAATGTTTTATCATCGTCCGACAAAATAAGCAGTACTCTGTCGTTTAAATAATCAAAACTCTCTTTTTTTGCACCAAAATGGTTTTCTAAATCAATAAGCAAGTTCAACATATGCAATCCATATTCTTTGCTTAGCTCTTTTTCCATGATGGTACAAAGATTTTGAAGCATATTTTTTTCTTCCTTAGAAAAATCTGCGCCATATCTTTTTAGTATTTTTTTACTGATTTGCTTTTTGAAAAAGGAGAAGGGCGCGTTTTTGAGCAAACGTTTGTTTTTTTTGCTGCTTTCTAGCATGCTCATGAGTGAGTCATGGGCTGCTTTGCTCATGTTTGCTGAGGTGCAGCCTGTGTTGGATAGAATAAGGCCTTCGCATACATCTGGATAGCGTTCAGCCACAAGTTGGGCAACAAAGCCTCCCAAAGATTGCCCAACAAGCCACACCTTTGTATCAAGTGATAAAGCCAAGGTATGAATAGCCGCGATGAGTTTTTCGTTGTTCTCATAGCAGGGTGCATAATCAAAACTTATAACAGAAAAATATTTTGCAAATTTTTCAAAATGTGTAAACATCAAGTCCGACAAACCAAGGCCACCCACAAGCAAAACCAGTGTAACTTCTGATTGCTCATGTTTATGGTGCCTATAGGGAAATACTTCTCCATTTATTACAGCCTTCTGTAGTGGATATGCCTTACAAAATGTATAATATGCGTCCATGTTTCCCCCTTAGTTGTTGTTGCTGTGGTTACTGGATATTGTTTTAACGCGAAGTGAAAAATACAACAAATGAAATGCCCACACAATAAATAAAATAATTTGGCACACAGGTACGTTACGCATTGCAATAAAGCCAATGCTCATTAAAATGGTAACGGTAACGATAATTCTTATCTTGGTGGCCTTAGTCATCCCCTGGCCCTTGATATAGCTTTCTAAATTGTTTTTATATAGCTTTGTGCCTTTAAACCACTTGTCTAATTTTTCGCTACTTTTGCCAAAACCAATGGCTGCAATTAACAAAAAAGGAAAAGCTGGCAGCAAAGGTACCACAGCTCCCACAGCACCAAGTGCCAAGCCCAAAATGCCAATGATAAGCCAAACCATTCGTTTCATACGCATAAATTGCTTTTTTCTCTCCTTTGTAACCCATGTTTTATGGCCACCACCGACGGTTTGGGCAATGCAGCTTCCGTGTTTTGGCATATTGCAATAACTCGTTGCATTGGGTACATAAGCCTTTGCTTTTATGCTTCTTTTTACAGGAAAGGCTTATCATCAAATGAATGATTTGTTCATCATTTTTTGTTACGCAATGGTTTCTCCGTCTTTTTAAAGTGTTCCGGGAAATCGGTTAGCTACAACTAACGTCAATTCTACCACCTTTATTTTGTTTTGTAAATATTTAAATGATACCCAAAGCGGATTTTTGCAAGTGATTGATGCTTTTGAATCATTCTTTACAAACAGGGGTTGTCATCCTTTTTTCATTTGAAAATAACATCAAAATCGCAAAGCAAAACGCCACAAAAGAAGAGGTTACACAGTTTCACAGTAGATGTTGTGTTTACAAAATGAACGAGGAGTTTTTCTTCTTTAGTCTTGAAACGACAAAGAAGAAAAGCTCCTCGTTTTTTTGCTTGTAGGCATGAATGACGTATATATATTTTGGATAACAAGAAACGAAGCCTAAGTTTAGATTTTACACGCAGGTAAAGCCGCCATCTACCAAAACGGTGCTGCCCACCATAAAGCTGGCTTCATCGCTTGCCATAAAGGTGATTACATTTGCAATTTCTTCGGGCTGGGCCAAACGCCCCAGTGGAAATAGCTGTGCAAAGGCATCTAGGCTTTCGTTGTCTAAATTTTTCATCAGTGGTGTAAGCGTGCCACCCGGGCAAACACAGTTGACTAAAATATTATCTTTGGCATACTCGGCAGCCATGCTTTTGCTAAGTTGTATCACTGCGCCTTTTGAAGCGGAATAAGCGTGCAGGTTCCATGCACCTACCGTGCCCGCAGTGGAAGCGATGTTGACAATGCGGCCATATCCATGCTGACGCATTAGGGGAACAAAGTGTTTGCACATCAAAAACACACTGGTTACATTGAGAGCAAACACTTCTTCCCACTCGTTTAAAGTAAGGTTTTCTACTGTGCCGTTTACACCCATGCCCGCGTTGTTTACAAGGATATCCACTTTTTCATAGCTCTGCTTGATTTGTGCGCACACATCTTCGGTAAGCTCTGCCTTTGTTAAATCACAGGCATAAAATTTGCAGTTTGGCAGTGCTTGTAATTGGGCGCCCTTTTCCTCGTTTCGGCCAAGAGCTATCACTTGTGCACCTTCTTTTAAAAATCTGTGCACAGTGCTTTCTCCAATTCCGGATGTAGCACCGGTGACGATGGCAGTTTTGTTTTGTAATTTCATGTAAGAGTACTCCTTATTAAATAGAGCGCTGAAACCAGATGTTGCCAGTTTCAGTGCTCTGCTTCATTACATTTATTGAATATGGTTTTAATTATGCCTCAAGCATAGCAAGGGCTTCATCTTGCTCAAATTCGTTCGGTACGTCTATTTCGCCGGCAATGATGGCTGCGGCAGCTTCTTCCACTGCAGTAACTGCCTCGGGCGGGATGGTGTCCAGCATGGCTTCGTTCCATTCAAAAGAAGTAGCGCCACTCTCCATGGTGTACAGCTGAATCTCCGTGGGCACATCATCTTCCATCGCTCTTACAAAAGCGTCTTCATAAATGGGTACATAGTCGGCGTGGATATTCATTAAAATTTGGTCGGGTGCCTGCGAGGTGAAGTCGCCGTGGATGCCAAGAGCATAGACGCCTTCACTTTCGGAAACAGCTTTCAGTGCACCGGATTGTCCTTCATTTGTGTTTGAAAAAATGATATCGGCGCCATTTTGAATTTGGTTTAATGTTGTTTCGTAGCATTCGTTGGCATCAGGGCTACTAAGCACCGCTTGTTGTAGCTCAATGTCTGGATTTACACTTCTTGCGCCAAGGGCATATCCGTTTGATGTTTTGGTAAAGGCGGGGAAATCACCGGCCAAGGTGATGCCAAGGTTGTTTGTTGTTGTCATCATGGCCGCCAAAATGCCGGCCACATAAGTTGTTTCTTCGGCACACATAATAAGCGGAACTTGGTTTTCCGTTAAAATGTCGCCGCCCACTGTATAAAAAATGGTGTCTGGAAATTCTGCGGAAATTTCTGCGAACGGTGCGGCTGTTTGCCCACCATGGCCAAATACAACATCGTAGCCGTCTTCGCCCATTATTTCGCCTTCTTGTTTAATGATATCTGCCGCGCCGGCTTCCACAACAGCAACCGAGCACCCATATGTTTCCTCCAAGTAGCGCCCAGCTTCGGCAGCTTGCTGGCTATAGCCGCCATCTGTTGGCGAGCCGGGAATCAAAATGCCCACTTGCATCGAAGATGCATCGCCACTTGCCATGCTTTCGGCAGCGCTCTCGGCAGTGCTTGTGGCAGTGCTTTCGGCAGCGCTTTCGGCCATGCTTTCAGAAGCAGGGGTGCTGCCGCATGCAACTAAAGTTGCAAGCATTACAACGGACAATGAGATTGAAAACAATTTTTTCATAGGTCGCTCCTTTTTATTTGTGTTCAAGTTTGTTGCAACAAACTAGTTCTTAAAACTTGAGAAAACAGACCATTTGAGTAACTATCTCTCATATTACTATTTTTAAACCATTTTGTAAACACAAATTTATCACATTTCACAACAAAATGTGGCTGTTATTTATTGTGCAGATACAATAAATAAAAATCAGCATTTGTATGTGTATTTTCTTGAAGAACGTGTGGGGCATATACGGGCTAGGGGTGGATTTGAAAGCACGCAAAAATCCCCAAATAATCACTTTTTTGAACATCGATAGACCCGTATTCCCTTTATTTGTAATTTGCCAATAAAAGCCTGTGCCTATTTTGAAAATTGTTATTGACAACTGCTGTATATATATATATGATTTGAACAAAGAGTACTATTTTTTATGAAATGTCGCAATAAATCCCTACAAAATTAAGGGGGGAACAAAATGTCTATTAAAGCATCTACCATGCAGCGTTTAAGAGTTCTTACCATGTCTTTTCTTGTTTTATTGCTTATAGCGTCTTTTATTGGCTCTGTGATGCTAAGCGTTCGCAGCAACAATTACAGCTCCGACCGGGCCGATTTGATTATCAATTTAAATCGTTTTATGGATGGTTCAGCCTATTTGACCTCAGAGGTGCGCGCCTATGCCGCAACGGGTGATACTGTGCACTTTGATAATTACTGGGCAGAGGTAAACGATTTAAAAAACAGAGATATTGGCGTTGAAAATATGCTTGCTATCGGCATTACAGACGAGGAAGCTACCATCATTGAATCTATGCAAGCACTTTCGAACAACCTGATTCCCTTGGAAAGTGCCGCCATGGACTCTGTAATGGAGGGCAATGAGCAACAAGCGCTGGATAGTGTTTTTGGTGATGAGTACGAAAGTGGATTAAGCCAAATTGCTGTTTTGCAAGATGAACTGCGCGAAATGATAGACACCCGAACGGAGCAATTGGTTGCAAGTTCTGTGGTGCAAAGCACGGTGATTTATGTTGTAATGTTATTTTTACTGGTTTTTATGATGCTGGTGCAGTTCGTTTCTGAGGTGATCATTTCAAAACGTCTTATCAAACCCATTGCGAAATGCTCGAATGCTCTACATGAAATTTCTAAGGGTAATTTGGCATACCATTTAGATTTAAAAACAGACAAAACCGAAATTGGCGTGCTGGTAGGTTCTACAAAAGAGATGGTGTCGAATATTTCGGGAATTATCAGCGAATTAAGCGATGGCCTTACGGCTATGTCACAAGGTGACTTTACCCACCAGGATATCAGTGGTCAGTTGTTTGTGGGTGACTATGCGCCATTGGTTACGGCATACAACAAAATCAACCACGATTTGCCCACCACACTAAAACAGCTGCAAAGCTCGTCGAACTTGGTGCGTGGTGGTAGCGAGCAACTGGCAAACAATGCACAGGCTATGTCTCAAGGGGCTGGCACGCAGGCATCGTCTATCCAGATGCTTACGGTTTCGGTAGATGATGTATCTGGCAGAATCAAACAAACTGCCGAAGATGCACGAAACGTAAAAAAAGCAAACACATCCACACAGGAATCCTTGCAGAGAAGCAATACGCAAATGCAAGATATGATGCGTGCAATGGGCCAAATCAGTGGGAAGTCGCATGAGATTAGTAGCATCATTAAAACCATTGACGATATTGCCTTCCAAACCAGTATCTTATCCCTTAATGCAGCAGTAGAGGCCGCAAGAGCGGGTGTTTCGGGAAAAGGATTTGCCGTGGTGGCCGATGAAGTGCGCAGCTTGGCCTCACGCTCGGCAGCGTCGGCCAGAGATACTGCCGCCTTAATAGAAGAGACTCTTGCCGCGGTGGAACAAGGCAATAAGGTGGCGCAAGCCACATCTGCTTCGATTACAAATATTTTTGAGGGTGCATCTAAACTAAGTGGCCTTGTGGATGACATTGCCCGTGCCACCGAAGAGCAAGCCATATCGGCAGAGCAAATCAAAATGGGTGTAGAGCAAATTTCCTCTGTGGTAGATATCAACACATCGGCGGCAGAGAAAACGGCAGCGGTAAGTGAAGAGCTGCTAAGCCAAGCACACACACTTGAATCGATGACATCGCGCTTTGTGTTTGGCAAGTAACAACTAGATAAGCAAAATAGTAACGAGAGATAGGCCTGTTCATGTTGGATTTGGGTCGTGTTTCTTTTGCGAGGTAAGTAAGGGTTAGTAAAATAAGAAAGCATAGATCTGCAATATCCATATATACGGGAGGGAAAAATGTCAATTACATTTTTGGATGGAGCCATAGGAAGTATCTTGATGGAAGAAGGGGAAGGTTCGGTGGCTGCACTAAACATCACCGAGGCAGATTGTGTTTTAACTTTGCATGAGCGCTATGTCGCCGCCGGTTGTGACATTATTTGTGCAAATACATTTAGTGTGAACGAAGCGAGCAAATTAGAATATCCAGCCGCAGAGTTGATTGGAAAAGGGATTTCTTTAGCAAAGCAGGCGGCCTGCGGTAAGGCGAAGGTGGCGTTTGACATTGGTCCTCTTTCTGTATTGTTAGATCCATATGGGGAGTTAAGTGAAGAAGATTGTGCCCGGCAATACCGTGAAATCATTGCTGCAGGGGCAAAACAACAGCCAGATTACCTTTTTTTTGAAACATTTATGGATGTCAATATGCTGGAAATTGCCGTGAAAGAGGCTGTGCCTTTTGGTATTCCTATCATATGTTCCATGAGTTTTGGCGAAGTGGGCAAAACCATGATGGGGCAATCGGTGCAAGATATAGTGGAAACTTTGTCATCGTATCCTTTGGTTGCCATTGGCCTCAACTGTTCGCTTGAGCCGGAAGTGTCTCTTCCCATTGCAAAGGAATTTCGAAAATACACAAGTTTGCCCATTATTTTCAAACCAAATGCAGGCTTGCCAAAATTTGACGAACAAGGAATTTGCTATGAAGATGCCAGACTTTATGCCGAGGCATTTGCAGATGTGGACACATTGGGAGACGTGTGGATAGGCGGATGTTGTGGAAGTTCGCCGGAGCACTTGAAGTATCTAGTGGCGAAATTTAGGCAGTAAGCAGTGTGATAAAGTGGTGATACACGATAGTATGGCCGCTGTGCATTGGC
>CAYJJK010000103.1:0-8100 GCA_964370445.1 uncultured Oscillospiraceae bacterium
CATTTATGGTGTCCAGCAGTTCTTGAGAGAACTCCTCCTTGCCTACGCCCGTAAACATAGTCAGTCCAATAAGCACCGGGGCACCATTTTTGTTCGCCGCTTGTGTTTTTCCTGTTGCCACAATAATATCTGTGGTCAAATTTGGAATTTCGGTAATTTTGTGGGGTTCAATCTTATAAGGCACTTTTTTACTTTTAAGAAATTTTTCAATCTCCTCGGTTACCACGGTGGTGGTAAAAATGCCACCGCCGCAGCACACACAAATGTTAATTGCTCTTGCCATGTTTTCACCTTTCCCTTGTTTGTTTAATTCCGGATTTTGTTGTGCAATGATCTTAATTAGCCAATTTGCAACAGCCCTTCTAAAACAGCATCTAACTCACTTAGTAAGGCCTCTTCGCCGTCTGCTGCAAGCAATCTCTCAACAGCAGCCTTGTTGGAGAAAGTAGCGGCAAACTTGCGCAGAACTGCAAGCTGACTTTTGGGATCAAGGATACCAAATAAAAATACAATTTGCACCGGGATGTCGTCCCCCGAAAGATCCATAGACTTAAAGATAACCGAGGATTGCAACGTGGCCACAGCCACAAAACACTCCTTGCATCCGTCCGCAATATGCGGAATGGCCAATGGAATGGGCATTTCTAGCCCTGTGGGATACTCTTTTTCTCGGGCAAGCACTTTTTCCACAAACTCTTCTTCCACAAAGCCCTGTTTTTGGGCAAGCCTTGCTAGGGTCTCTATCGCTTCGGCACTTGTTTCAAAAGTTTGGTTTAAAAGCATCAAATCTTTGTTTGTGCGCATTTTTAGTTCTGACATTGTGTGCACCTCTCTTATCGATTAGTACCAGCCCACATCGTTTGCCGCTTTCACCATCATGGCAACATTCTCTTCAGGGGATGTTGGACCCACTTCACAGCCAGACATAAACTCAAAACGGCCTTTCAAAAGTGACTTGCCCTGCTCGATGATTTCACAGCTGGCTTTGTATACCTCTTCGGGTGTGCCGGATTTGATGAGTGCTGGGTCTAGGTTTCCGCAGATGATATCTTCGGGGAAATATTTTGCCGCATCTTCTAAGCTGGTTTCTTTACCAATGCTAATCATGCCGCGCATGTCCGGCTGACGGAACGGCACTTCGCTCCAAAGGGGCAGGTTGAGGCCATGCTCTCCGCACATGTGGATGTACATTGCTTTTGCACCCATAGCCAGCACCTTGCTGTTTAGCTCAGTAACATAAGGTTTTGCAAATTCTTCAAAAATAGCAGGAGAGATTAGCGCGTTCGACTCTGTAGGAGATACAGAACGGGCAAGCACTTTACCCTCGCCAAAAGTATCTACAAAATATTGCACCACTTGCAAAATATGGTCGGTCATTTTACGAAGTGCGGCGTGGGCGATGTCTGGCTCAATCAAAACACACTCTAAAAAGCTTGCCACACCAAAAAGGTTTGCAGCATGTGTGAAAGGGGTGCCACACAATACGCCAATTTCACTGCCCTCTGCCTCTTGCATTTTTGCAAAGCTCATGGCATGAGGGATGCAGCCCGCAGTTTTGGGGTCTGGCAACACAAGGCTGTCAATGTCAAAATCCTCCCAATCCGGGATAGGACGCTCAGAAACCTCGGGGCCAAAAGCGTTTTCATCTTTTTTATACTCTATCTTGCCGCCAAACTCGCCGGCACCATAGGACACAAAGGTGTAAAACGGGCCACCGTCGAAACCAAAATCTTTAAAAGTTTGTTTTTGGCAGTTAAAGCTTGCCTCGGGGTCACGATAAATAGAGGCCACCGGGATGCCCACATGGCGTGCGCAAAATGCATAGCCTTTATGCACAACCGGCACGCGGTCTGTTGGCTGTTTGCGGTATAAAGCCTCAATCCGCTCGTAGCCCGTCATTTCGGGTTTTCTCATAAATGCATCTCCTGTTTGCTATTATAATGTATTATATAGGGGATTTGTGCCTACATCCAAGGTTTTAACACCACTTTAATGGCTTCGCCCTGCTGGATAAAGCGTACACCATCTTCCATTTCCTCTAAAGGCAGTGCATGGGTGATGATATTAACGTCGATTTTGCCTTGTTTCACCAGCTCGTAGCCAAGGGCAAACTCGGCAGCAGAGTAGGAGTAGGCGCCAATCACTTTAAGGCGGTTATAGTGGATGATGTTACCGTCCATGGTAGACCATGGATCGTCTTTGGCAAGCCCACCGAAGATGGAAAGTCTGCCTTCTTTACGAAGTAACTCTACACCTTGTTGATGTGGTTTTGCGGAAGGTGCGGCCACGATGCAAACATCGGCACCACGTCCGCCTGTAATTTTCTTTACTTCTGCCACAAGGTCTTGCTCGGAGGAAACCACAAAATGGGTGGCACCAAAGCTTTTGCATTTTTCAAGACGGCCTGCATTTAAATCTGCCATTACAATGGTGGTGGCACCACGCAATTTTGCAATTTGGGCATGTAGGCAACCGATAGGGCCAGAGCCCACAATGACAACGGTTTCACCCAAAGTTACTTCCAAATCTTTTTGCGATTTAATTACCGAAGCCAAAAGCTCGCACAAAATCAGCGGCTCTAAATCGGCATCTTTGTCCACTTTAATCACCTGGCCACGCTCTAGCATAGAGCCGGGGAAAGCCATGTATTGTGCAAAGCCACCGGGGAAGGCCGTGCCGGCAACCAACAAATTTTCGCAAAGACCTGGCATTTTGTTGCCACAATAATAGCAATCATTGCAGGGGATGGCAGGGTTTGCAATCACTTTGTCGCCCACAGCCCAGCCGGTTACATCTTTGCCCACGGCCTCAACATAGCCGGCGTTCTCGTGGCCCAAAACCACAGGGTAATCAATTTTGGCAGAGCCAACAGAATAAGTGCGCACGTCCGAGCCACAAAGGCCAACCGAATCAATTTTGATCAAAAGGCCGTCATCCGGGCACTCGGGCACGGGCACTTCACGCATTTCTACTTGTGCCTTGCCGGTGAGATATAATGCTTTCATATAAGTTCCTCCTGAATTTATATTACTATAAAATTGGTATAACCGTTTAAATTTTACCAGCCACGACGCACTGCTTCATCCACAATTTCTGTGGCGGCGCGTGTGCCCTGGCGGGTAACACCGGCCTCGTAGTATGCCATGAAATCTTCTAAGGTGCGAATGCCACCCGCTGCTTTCACTTGGATGTTCGGGTTGCAGTGCTTACGCATAAGCACACAATCTTCCAGTTTTGCACCGGTGGGGGTGTAGCCCGTGGAGGTTTTTACAAAGTCAATGCCCACGGCATTTGCAATTTCGCAGCATTTGATGATCTCTTCCTGTGTGAGGAAGTGATTTTCAAAAATCACTTTCACAATCACATTGCGCTTGTGGCAAGCTTCTACAATGGCGTCCAGCTCTTGCTTTGCATAATCATACATGCCAGAGCGAACCAAACCGATAGGAAGAACTGTGTCCAGCTCTTCAGCGCCGTCATCGATGTTTTCCATAGCTTCTAGCACTTTCACTTTGGTGGTGCTGTTGCCGTGTGGGAAAGCGGCACTGCCGCCCACTTTCACGCCACTGCCTTGCAGGCGCTTTGCGCAATAGGCAACATCATATCCTTTGGCGCAAACAGAAGCCATTTTATAGCGGATGGCCTCGTCGATCAGTTTGTCAATGTCGTCGCGGGTAAACTGGGGCTGAAGCAGAGAGATATCCATCATCCCTGCAATTTGTGCGCTTGTGATTTGGCTCATTGAATTTGCTCCTTTTTCTTTGGCTATATTCTAAAATTTGTTAAAGCAAAACTTTGGCATGGTTTTATCCACAAGATATTGGTGAAGCTGATCGCAGGCGATGGAAGCACCAATGGTAGCTGCCTGTTTAGATGCACCGCCAAGGTGTGGTGTTGCCGTTACATTTTCAAGCTCATACAGTTTAGACGTTTTCTTGGGTGGTTCGTCTTCAAACACGTCGAGGCCTGCCCCACCAAGATGACCGGAGGCCAAAGCCGCATACAATGCGTCATAATCCACCAATTGGGCACGTGCCGTATTGATAAGAATTGCACCTTTTTTCATTTTGGCAATCTTCTCGGCGTTAATCATACCCTCGGTTTCTTTTGTGAATTTGGTGTGCAAAGAAATGTAATCACTTTGGCCTAACACTGTGTCTAAATCGGTGAAAATATAATCTGGATACTGCGCTTTCACCTCTTCGGGGATGTATGGGTCGTATACATATACTTTGCTGCCAAAGCCTGCATTCATAATTTTGGCCACTTTGCTTCCAATGGCACCAAAGCCCACAAGACCAAGGGTGCTATTGCCCAATTCGTTGCCCACACACTCGTTGGCATATAAATCGCCACGCCACACATATTCATGGCGCAGGCAGTGATGGCTTTGTGGAATGCTTCGGCTTTGTGCCAAAATAAGGCCCACTGTAAAATCTGCCACCGCGCCGGAGTTACGTCCCGGTGCATAAATAACAGGAATTTTGCGCTCGGTGCAAGCGTCGGTGTTTACATTCACCGGGCCGCCACGGCCAAGGGCAATTGCTTTCAAGTTTGGAGCATTATCGATAACACGTTTTGTGATGCAACCGGTGTGCGTAAGAATCACCTCTGCGTCGCCCACCAAAGAAAGCAGTTCTTCATCTGTGCCGGAAAACTCGGCCACTTCGTCGTTAGAGGCCATGGGAACCACCGGCCACTGCAGTTGATGACGCGAAAACTCAAAGTTGATTCCGCTATCTGCAAAACGTTCTGTTATGGCTTGCTCAAATACTTCGTTCGTGATGAATCTGTCTCCCAAGAGGAGTACTTTCATAGCTGTTGCCTCCTAAAATCCAATGGTTTTGCGAATGTCGTCATTGTGAATGCCGTCATATGGTTTCCTTCCAGTGTATTGTAACCATGCCCCCTATTATAGTATTATTTTTCGATTTATATTGATATTGTTCTTTTTTCCCGACACAATATACAATCCTATGTACCTTGTGCAGTCTATATTGTGCGATATGGCCAAAGCCACCCCACTCGAACTGTCGATATAACCAAAAATGTGTCCTATAGCACTTTTCTTACGGCAGCAAAATGAGCTGGGGTATGTGATTGGTGTAAAGTGCATAGTGCGTAAAACCCGCAGCCTCTAAAAGTGCATAGCCATCGTCCAGGGATGCCCCTACATCTTTTGCCTTGTGTGCATCTGAGCCCACGGTAACAAACTCCCCGCCCAATTCCCGATAGCGTTTTAAAATATCCAACGTAGGCGTGGTTCGCTCCTTCATCCCATAGCGAAAGCTGGATGTGTTGATTTCAATGCCCTTACCGTCGGCAATGGCGGTGCGCAAAATCTCATCTATCAGTTCATCAAATTGAGAATAATCCGGAATATAGCTCACGTAACGATCTACCACATTGAGGTGGGCCAGTGCATCATAAGCCTTAAATTGCTGTGCGCAGGCCAACACATGCCGATAATAGTGGTCAATCAACCATTCCGGTGTAATTTTGGGGTCACGTGCAGCACCATCAAAGGTGAGTTTATCTGTGTTGTGGGCTGCCAACAAAATAAAATCATAGTCATATTCGCTGGCTGCCTCCTTGCTAAGGGACAAGGTTTCGTCTAAAACCACACCCATTTCCAGCCCACAGCGCACCTCAAGCTTTCCTTCCATCTGGCTTTGCAGGGTTTTCATGGCATGAAAATAGGCAGGGATGGGTTTTCCCGTTAAAAAAGTGATGTCCGGATAATTTGGGTTGTAGTGGTCGGTGATGGTAATGCCGTCGAGACCATGTTCAACGGCTGCCCTCGCCATCTCTGGTAAAGGGGCGGTAGAGTCGGGTGAAAAATGGGTGTGCATGTGTTGGTCGTAACATTTTGGCATATTGTACCTCTATCTTCAATTTTCGTTGCCATGTTGCAATGCGCAATCAGAGCAAGTATAATGGGCTTACTATTGAGCAAGCAGAAAAGACACACGGTCTGGCCGCTTGCCGTTTGGAGGGATTTATTTTGGGATTTATCGGAATGATTATCACGGTGGCTTTGGGCCTTGTGTTCATTATCTGCCTAAACCTTTTGGTGGTGCGCCCCGCACGCAAGCGAGATGAGGCAAAAAACCTAATGCTGGCGGCGCTTCGTCCGGGCGCTGTGGTGTATGCCGGCGGCGGCATACGTGGAACGGTGGTTTCTGTTGCAAAAGATACGTTCACTGTTGAAACCTCAGACAAAAAAACACGTTTAACTATGAAAACTGAGGCACTGGAAAAACTGGAAGGCTTTGATGCAAAAACCGAGCGTCGCCGCCAAAGTGAGCTGCGAAAAAACCGTATGTCGCCTTCTTCCGGAAGTGACCTGCGCAGGCCTCGCCGCTAACTTTTTAATGCAGGCGTTAGTGGTTTACAATACCGGCAAAGGCCTCTGGTTTTAAACTGGCGCCGCCAATCAGGCCACCGTCAATGTCTTTCATGGCCATCAGCGCTGTGGCATTTTCGGCATTCATACTGCCGCCATACAAAATGCGCACTTTGCCTGCCACGATGCCACCATACAATTCAGCCAATGCTGCACGAATGTGGGCAATGGTTTCGTCTGCCTCTTTAGCGCTGGCGGTAACTCCTGTTCCAATGGCCCAAATGGGCTCATAGGCCCCCACTTCATTTTCTACCTATGTGGCACTTACCCCATGCAAAGCCATTTTAATTTGCAGGCATACCAGCTCTTTGGTCACACCCTGCTCTCTCTGGGCAAGATCTTCTCCCACACAAACAATGGGGCGCAAACCGTGTTTAATCACTTGCTTCACCTTTTCGTTCACAGTTTCATCCGTTTCGCCAAAATAGGCCCTTCTCTCCGAATGGCCAAGAATAACATACGCAACGCCCAACTCCAGCAATGTGGCCACATTTACTTCGCCCGTATAGGCTCCGCTATCGGCAAAGTGCACATTTTGGGCCCCAAGCTGAATGGCAGAACCCTGCAAGGCTTGTTTTGCTGCAAACAAGGTAGCGGCCGTGGGGCACACCACCACTTCGCATTTTGTGTTTGCAACCATTGGCTTTAGCGTTTCGATAAGACGAACGGCTTCTGTGGGGGTCACATTCATTTTCCAGTTTCCGGCGATGAGGGGTTTTCTCATTTTTCTACCTCCAAAAATTAAATATCAAATTTTTATTTTGAACACTTGGATTTTAGCATTGCTACCGCTCTGCGTCAAGGATAGATATGTTTGCAAGCAGGTGAAAACCAGAAGATTTTTTTTACCCTTAGGCTTGACTTTATGTGAAAATAATGTTAGGTTTCACCTGTGGGAGGTGTGCATTTCACAAATTGCAATGCCACCTTTCGCAAGAGCACAATTGCAAAATTTCGGCTTTAAAAACAGGAGGCATTGTATGCAAATTGCACGGGTAAAAGGCACGGTTGTCAGCAGCAACAAGGCCAAAAAACTAGAAAGCTTAAAGCTGCTTTTGCTAAAACCCATCGACATTGAGTCCTTTGAGGAGAAAGGCAGTGTTTTTGTTGCTATCGATGCCGTTGGCGCAGGCGAGGGCGAGGTTGTGCTTTGTGTGGGCGGCAGTTCTTCGCGGCAAACCACCATCACTGAAGGAAAACCTGTAGACCAATCCATTGTTGCCATCATCGACTCGGTGGATTTGCAAGGGGAACGCATCTTTGAAAAATTTTCGGATAAAGATTAGCGCAAACATGCAAAAAAGGATGGTGCAGTTATGTACACAGGCAAGGTGATTGGCCGCGTGGTTGCCACGGCAAAATACGAAACTTTAACCGGCGTGCCCCTTTTGGTAGTGCAAAAAATTGAAAACGGTGTGCCCGCTGGTGTTATCGTGGCCACCGACGCCACAAGACAGGCCGGCCTACATGATTTTGTGTACCTCATTGGCTCAAAAGAAGCATCGCGCTTATTTCGTAACTCAGTTGTACCCACCGACGCTTCTATCGTCGGTTTTATCGACAGTTATAGCGAAGAGCTATAGCCTGTCACTACACTTGAAAGGAATGGATGATTATGCAAAAACAAGCACTAGGAATGATTGAAACAAAAGGTTTGGTAGGTGCCGTTGAAGCAGCCGCCGCCATGGTGCAAG
>CAYJJK010000104.1:0-8085 GCA_964370445.1 uncultured Oscillospiraceae bacterium
TTCTGGTAGTCACTCCACCGCTGTTTTTCTGCGGCACTTGCAAAACGCAGTGCCTTCTCATAATCGGGGAATTTTGTTAGATGTGTTTTTGCCGAAACCAGCCCATCCTCACCGCTTACATTTAATACAGCGCACACTTTGCCCATATAGGCCGGTGCACATTCCGGGTCAATATCCAAAACCCTGTCAAAATATTCGGTGGCACTTTTCCAGTCCTTGTCTTCCAAAAACAAATTTCCGCGCTTTAATAAAGAGCTCACCCCGGGTGTCGTGGCCGCATCTGCCGTTTCTCCGATTTGTGCTTTTGGCGCTTTCCCTGCCTCCAACACCTTGCGAATGCCACGAATCAGGTCTTGCATAAAGCCAATCTTGCTCATGTCTTGGCTTTGTAGCATGGAAAGAGCTTCCGGCAAATCATATCCATCCATATCCGCATAGCAGGGGATGAGCAATTTGCTTCGATTGGTTTTCATCAGTGCCAGATAGCGGCTCCACTCATTTCTCACCCAAAGCGCATTGAAGTGTTCGGGTGTGGTGCCAAGCACCACCATCACCTTTGCAGAATTGAGTGCCGCAAAAATGTAAGGCTCATACTCCTGCCCCAGTTTCTTTTCCAGTGTAATGCGCGAAAAAAACACTTTGTAGCCTTCGTTCACCAGCTGATAATACACATCTTGCGCAAGGGTGCTGTCTTTTGTGCGTGTTCCGGCTTCGCTTGTTTCCTTGTAGCAAATGAACACATCATAAGGTTCTTCCTTGGCCGAAATATCCAAGATACCCTTTTGAATTTGGGCAATTGTGTTGGCTTCTTCCTCGTAAAGACTGCGTGTATATCCATCTGCCGAATGTTCTAATGCCGCAAGATAGTCTGCGTCCGAGAGGATGGAGTTAAGCTGAACACGGTGGCAAGTGGGAATCTTTTTATGCGTTACAGGGTCATCCACATACTCAATGCCATAGCGAGACAGCACAACACCCCAGTGTGCTTCCGCATTTTCGGGGTCTGTGTTTAAAATGCTTTCAAAGGCGGCCAGTGCTTTGTCAAATTCATTTTGCCGCCTAAAGTGGTTCGCGCGGTTGAACAAATTGGCTCTTTGCTCGTCAGACACCTTGGGCAAGGTGGACGTTGTGCCGCAAGAATCGCAGGTTCCAAATGTCTGCTCTGCATTGGCAACAATATCTCCACCACACATTTTGCATTTTAAAATCGACATTGCCAAGCTCCTTTTCAGTGCAGTTATTTCATCATCTTGCATTTTGCATTGCGTTCTGTGAGAAGGTCATTCATGGCTTCCACAATGGGCTGTTTATCTGTGGCCACTTTCAACTCTGCCAGTTTTGCAGAAAGGGTGTTTTCTAAATCAAACAATTCTGCGGCACTCACAGGGTCGCTGTAGCGGATTTTTTCGGCAAGGGATGCCAGTGCCTGCTTGTTTTTTGCATCATGTTCTTTATCGGCAAGAAGTTCAATGTCTGTTTGTAGGGTGCGAATAAAATTGACTTTTTTTGATGATTTAGAATCCACTTCGCTAATATACTCAGTGCCTTTTTTCAAAATTGGAATTTGAATCAGAAAAACAGCCAATAGAACACAGTGGAGTACAACAAAAAGCAGAGACGGAAGCACGAACAGGCCAAACTGCTCCAGTGCTACCACAAGAGCCGACACCAAAAACGAAACGACCAAATACCAAAAAGCGGTGATGGGCACGGTCAAAATCCATGGGTAGCTTCCACGGCTTTTCAGCACAATATTGGTGCAAAGGAATAAGCCTGCTATGCCCAATAGCACAAAGACATAGCCAATGATAAAGTTTACCGTGATGCCAACCAAGAGAAAAGAAAGCGTTGCAAGAATCCCCAATATCACGGCAATGACAAGTGAAATATTCCTGACACTCATGTTTCACCTCACAGTTTTTCGCCACACTCTAGGCAGAATTTTGCGCCGGCAGGAAGTTCTTTGCCACAGCTTGGGCAGCTAGGCGCAAGGCTTGCACCGCATTTCATGCAAAACTTACCCTCCGGTGTGTTTTCTCCACAAGCAGGGCAGGTTTTCTCACCGGGCTGTGCCACAGCCTCCCCACATTCAAGGCAGAACTTTGCCCCCTCCACAAGTGGCTTTCCGCATTGCGCACACGGCTTTGTTTTGTCGGGGCTTGCGGCGGCTACTCCTGACATAGCACCTTGCATCATGTCCCCCACACTGCCTCCCACGGCACCGCCCACACCTGCCACCATGCCAAGGCCAATTCCCATGTTGGAAAATTCGCCCACACCCTCATTGGCGGCCACCCGCTCTGCCACATCAAAGCTGCGCTCTTGCTGGTAGGTGTACCCCTCAATCGAGCGTTTGGAAGAGAGGCCCTCGGCTTCAATCACCATGCGTTGCGCCTTGGTTTGCTCATCAATCACACCTACCTGTTGGCGCAGTTTTGCCTCGGCAACATCGGCATACTGGCGGAAATGAAGCTCCTTAAATTTCCTGTATGCCCCATCGTCTTCGGGCTTTACAATTGTGGTGATGAAAAAGCGCTCAAGGCCCATGCCGTAATCTGAAAAATCCGGCGTTAGCTTTTGGTGCATGGTTTCAGACAGGGTGGCAAGGCGCTCGTCTATTTCAAAAATGTTGATTTTATCCGTTTTGATAAGCTGGGCAAGATAGGGTTTCAGACGCGAGGTGAGAAACATCCGAAACTTTGCCACCAGCTTTGCCTGTGTAAGATTTTGCTCGGTGCCCACGATTTTCACAAGCAGTTTGCGCGAATCTGCCACGCTTAGGCTCATTTCACCGGAAGCCCCAATTTGTATGGGGAAACCATAGGCGGGCTCGACATACTCCAGTTTGGAATCTGTGCCCCATTTGATGGCCAATTGCTCGGTTTTGTTGATGAAATACACCTCGCAATGAAACGGGGATTCATCGCCCATCACCTTGTTGAGCACTTGGCCGACGATGGGCAAGTTCATCGTTTCCAGCGTATGGCGGCCGGGGCCGAACAGATCCAAGGCTTGGCCGTTGCGGTAAAACAAGGCCTCTTGGCTTTCATGCACAATGAGCTGGGAGCCGATATTGAAATCTTCGGTTGGGTGTTTCCACACAAAGGTGGTGTTGTCTCCCTCGTATTTTATAACTTGGGCGATTCCTTTTGACATGGTGTGGCCTCCGTTTGTTTTGTTTTTTTGATAGGTGCTATTTTTTTGCTTAAAAACTCCTCTTTGAAACGCATGAAATTTCACTCTTCTGGCACTCGTATGTCCGTCCAGTCCTGTACATTTGTTTGGCCATCGTCATTGTCCCCCACCGCAACCACACTACCGTCCGAATGCAATCCCACGGTGTGATTCCACCCTGCCGAAATAGTGGTAGCATGAGATTCCATGAGATTTTTTTGCTAATTCCCTACTGTCCATGCAATCTCTAGGTGTAAAAAATACTCCAACCGCTTCTGCTTCTCTTCCGCTCTCCATGAGTGTAACAGCCTCAGTATATATTAGAGCAGAAATAATAACTGTTGCCAATACAACAACAAACACTATAATCATTGTAATAGCAGAAGACATAATGATTGCAACTCTTTTTATTCTTCACTCTTCATTTTTCTGTGGATCTAACCTCACCTGCTCTTTTTTCAACATTTTTTACAAGCACCTTATACTTCATCGCCTGTGCTTGCACGTACTTATAATCATCAAGCCAAAATAATAATAAATAAACTCACTATAAATAGTACTAATGCCGAAATTGCAAAAACCGTTAGCTGTATCTTTTCTTTTTTCTTTTTTATTATCTTCTCTTTTGTTGCCTCTTGCGCAAGTACTTCGCACTCCTTTGCATGTGTTTGTGCATCTTTATAATCACCAAGTTCATACAACTTCTCTGCAACAAGATAAAGATTATCTTCTGCACTTGGGTTCTTTTTTTCGCTTAATAGTTGCGTGTAAGTGTTTTCTAGAAAATATTCATTCCATCGCTGTTTTTCCTCCGTATTTGCAAAGCGAAGTGCTTTTTCATAATCCGGAAATTCAGTCAGCTTTCTTTTTGCTGTAATGAGTTCTTCTTCCGCTGTCACATTCAAAGCAGCGCATACTTTGCCCATGTAGGCAGGCGCACATTTGGGGTCGATGTCCAGCACCCTGTCGAAATATTCATTGGCACTGCTCCAGTTTTTGTCTTCCAAAAACAGCTTGCCGCGCTCTAAAAGTGAGGACACGCCGGGGGCTACAGGTGCTTCTGTGCCTGCCGTGCTCTCGAGCGTTTTTACTTTCCCTGCATCCAAAACCTTATGTATACCACGAATCAAATCTTGCATAAAGCCAATTTTGCTCATGTCTTGGCTTTGTAGCATGGAAAGAGCCTCGGGCAAATCGTATACATCCATATCCATATAGCAAGGGATGAGCAACTTACTTCGCTCTTTCTTCATCAGTGCCAGAAAGCGGCTCCATTCGTTTTTCACCCAAACAGCATTGAAATTTTCAGCCGAGGTGCCAATCACCACCATCACTTTTGCAGAATTGAGCGCCGCAAAAATATAGGGTTCATACTCCTGCCCCAGTTTCTTTTCTAGTGTGATGCGCGAAAAAAACACTTTGTGCCCTTCGCTTGTAAGCTGATAATACACATCTTGTGCCAGCGTGCTGTCTTTTGTGCGTGTTCCGGCTTCGCTCGTTTCCTTATAGCAGATAAACACATCATACGGTTCTTCTTTTGAGGAAATATCCAAAATCCCTTTTTGCAGTTGTGCGATCACTTTGGCTTCTTCTTCATAAAGGCTACGGGTGTATCCGTCAGCCGCATGGTCTAAGGCCGCAAGATAGTCTGCATCGCTGAGGATAGAATCGAGTTGAGCACGATGGCAGGTTGGGACTTTCTTGCCGGTTGATGGGTCATTTACATATTCAATGCCATAGCGCGAGAGCACAACACCCCAATGTGCTTCAGCATCGGCTGTATCCACATTCAAGATATTTTCATAGGCAGAAAGTGCCTTGTCAAATTCATTCTGCCGCCTAAAGTGATTGGCACGGTTGAAAAAATTGGCTCGCTGTTCATCGGACACTTTGGGAAGCGTGGAGGTTGTGCCACATGAGTCACAGGTGCCATAGGTTTGCTCGGCATTGACCATGATATCTCCACCACACATTTTGCATTTTAAAACTTCCATCGTCAGTTACCCCACTTCTTCAAAATACAGTTGATATACTTGTGAGCTTACCTTGATTGTATAATAAAAAACAACATTATTCAACAAATTTATGTTTAAAAAGGAGGTGTAAAAATGGAGAATATTGGTTCAAAACACTTTCCATAAGGTTTGTTCGCAAAACCCGTCACAATTCACGGCGAGAGTATTTTATGCTCTCGCTATTTTATTTGAAATGAGGTGATTTTTTGTTTATCTGGGATTTTCTTGTGTCCGACGTCATGAACCAAATTTACGACTGGATGTACGGCTGGATCATCGGTTTTTTCACCGATTTTTTCGCGCAGATGGGCGACATGGGCAGTGAATTGTTCGACCTTTCTTGGGTGCAATCGGTGATTCTGTTTTTCTCCTATCTTGCATGGGCGCTGTACGTGACCGGCCTTGTCGTGGCCGTGTTTGAAACCGCCATAGAGGCAAGCCACGGCAGGGCAAGCATCAAAGACACCGCGCTCAATGCCATCAAAGGCTTTCTGGCAACCTCCCTTTTCACGGTTGCACCCGTGGAATTGTACAAATTATCCATCCACTTGCAGCGCACCTTTTCCGCAGGGCTCACGGGCTACGGCAGCACCATCGGGGAATTATCTGCCGAGATAGCCACCAGCCTTGGCCCCACACCACCCGTGGATGCGGAACAAATTGCAAACGTGCTCGGCGGGCTTCCCACGCCTCCATCGGGGGGCTTTTTGCTGTTTGTCATGGTGATGATTGGCTATGCCATCATCAAAGTATTTTTTGCCAACCTCAAACGCAGTGGCATTCTGCTCATCCAAATTGCCGTGGGCAGCCTGTATATGTTCAGTGTGCCGCGCGGCTACATGGACGGCTTTATGTTGTGGTGCAAGCAAGTTATCGGCCTGTGCCTCACGACGTTTTTGCAGGCCACCATTTTGACGGCTGGGCTTCTCGCCCTCAAAGACAACGTCCTGCTCGGCCTTGGGCTGATGCTTTCGGCAACGGAAGTGCCACGCATTGCAGGGGCGTTCGGCGTTGACACGAGCACAAAAGGCAGTTTTTCGGGGGCCGTGAGCACGGCAAACATGGCCATCAATACCACAAGAGCCATCACGCAAGTGGTGGCGCGATGAAGAAAGCGAGGAACAAATGAAACTCATCTATGTTGCATCACCCTATCGAGGGGATATCGAGCAAAACACGGAATACGCCGAAACCTGTTGCCACTTTGTATTAGAGCAAGGTGGCATTTTTTATTGTCCACATCTTCTTTTGCCCCATGTTTTGGATGAAAATGTACCAAGCGAGCGTGAAATGGCACTTGAAATCGGCAAAGAAATGCTTCTCAAATGCGATGAAGTTTGGGCGTTTGGAGACAGGATCAGCGAGGGCATGGCCGGGGAAATTACCTTTGCCGAGAAAAACGACATCCCCGTGGTTCGGGTGTTTGAGTTGGAACAAGGCTATGAGCAAACCCAAGAACAATCCCAAGAATCCGCACAGGAGATATCGCTATGCTAACCCTCGGCTCGTTGTTCGACGGCATCGGCGGATTTCCCCTTGCGGCGATTCGCTGTGGCATCGTGCCGGTGTGGGCCAGTGAGATTGAAAAATTCCCAATTGAAGTTACAAAACACCACTTCCCCGATATGCTCCATGTGGGGGATATTACGAAATTGAAAGGTTGTGATTTGCCAACCGTGGATATCGTTTGTGGCGGGTCACCGTGTCAAAATTTGTCTATAGCACGTGGCGTTAGAGAAGGACTGGCCGGTGCACAATCCGGTCTCTTTATGGAACAAATTCGCATCATCAGAGAAATGAGGGAGGAGGACAAAAGACGTGGTAGAACACAAGGTGAATGGACACGAAGTGACCAGAGAGGGTGCCCTGGGGCAACAAAGTTTATACGACCTCGCTTCGGAATTTGGGAAAACGTCGTTGGTGCCTTCTCCTCATCAGATGGCGAAGACTTCAAAAAAGTGCTCGAAGAATTCGTCCGCATTCACGACAACACCCTTCATGTTCCTCGACCTCACCCCGGAACATGGCAACCTTCTGGGGGAATCGTACTGGGAGATGAATTCAGCTTGGCTTACAGAGTATTGGACGCACAATGGTTCAATATTCCACAGCGGCGGCGCAGAATCTACCTTGTCGCAGATTTTGGAGGACTCACCGCACCCCAAATACTTTTTGAGTGCGGCGGCTTGCAAGGGAATCTTACACCGAGCGCAGATGCGGGGCAAGGAACTTCCAACGCCACTCAAGGAGGCCTTGTTGGTGCAAGCACAGCTTAAACGAGCGTGTGATTTTAACGATGAGGAATGTGAAATCAAAGCATACCACATCAACCAGCGCAATGAAGGTATTGACTTACACGGTGTATCCGGTGCGCTGATGGCAACCCAAAATATGCAGATGCAGACGTTTATCCGCCAGCCGCATGTGTATGAAAACCACGCACAAGACAGCCGCTACAACGGCCCACTTGATGTTGCACCAACGGTTTTGGCCTCCTACGGCACAGGTGGCAACAACACACCGCTTGTGCAAAGCTATTGTATTTCCGGCAACATTGTGGGCAGAGAGGTTCAAAACGGTGGCAATGGGCTGGGCTGTCAGGCCGATTTGGCGTACTGTTTAACCGCCACCGACCGCCATGTGGTCTTTGGGCAGTCGAGCTATGGCGGCTACAGTGAGCAAGTGGGCACACTCTGTGCCAGTGGAGGCGACAACGGCGGCGGCAGTGAAAATCTTGCTGTGTCGAACAATACGATACGAAAACTCACACCACTGGAATGCGAACGCCTCCAAGGCTTCCCCGACGGCTGGACGAATCTGCCAAATGCCGCGGATAGCCCACGCTACAAGGCGTTAGGAAATAGCGTGGCGGTTCCCTGCGTAGAGTTCGTGCTCG
>CAYJJK010000105.1:0-7944 GCA_964370445.1 uncultured Oscillospiraceae bacterium
TCTCCCAAACAAAATCATATACTTTCTGCGCAGCAAGGCCAAATTCGTAACGCTATAGGTTCTCTGTCACCAGTTGCACCAGCTCGTTGAACAAAGACACTGCCCATTTGTCGCTCAACTCAAAGTCCTCTATTTCTGGCAATCCCGGTTCAAAGTCTTCAGGCAAATTCATTTGCACAAAGCGTGCGGCATTCCACAATTTATTTGCAAAATTGCGCGACGCACGAACCTTTTCATCTGAAAAACGCATATCATTTCCGGGGGTAGAGCCCGTGATGAGCGTGAAGCGCAAAGCGTCTGCACCATATTCAGCAATCACGTCCAATGGGTCGATGCCGTTGCCAAGGCTTTTGCTCATTTTTCGGCCGTCGGCATCACGCACAAGCCCGTGTATCAAAACGGTATCAAATGGGGCTTTTTCGGTGTAGTGCAGGCCCGAAAAAATCATGCGAGACACCCAAAACCCAATGATATCATACCCTGTAACCAACGTGTTGGTGGGATAAAAATACCTCAAATCTTCACTGTTTTCATCTGGCCACCCCAATACAGAGAACGGCCATAAGGCACTGGAAAACCAGGTATCCAGCGTATCTTCATCTTGGTGCAGGCTGTCTGCACCACATTTAGGGCAGGTGTCTGGCGCTTTTGTAGCCACCACCACTTCATCACAGGCACTGCAATAATATGCAGGAATGCGGTGTCCCCACCACAATTGCCGTGAAATACACCAATCGCGTGTGTTGTCCATCCAATGCAAATACGTTTTGGCAAAACGATCGGGTACAAAACGGATACTGTCGTCTTTCACAGCCTCAATAGCCGGCGCCGCAAGCGACTCCATTTTTACAAACCACTGCAACGAAATCATGGGCTCTATCGTGGTGCCACAACGATAGCATGTGCCTACGTTATGGTTGTGTGGCTCTACTTTCACAAGGAAATCTCCGGCCTCCAAATCGGCCACGATACGTTTGCGTGCTTCAAAACGATCCAGCCCTTCGTATACACCGCCCTCTTTGTTAATCGTGCCGTTTTCGTGCATCACGCACAGCGTGGGCAAATCGTGCCTACGTCCCACTTCAAAATCGTTCGGATCGTGCGCAGGGGTGATTTTCACAACGCCTGTGCCAAATTCTGCGTCCACATAAGCATCAATCACCACGGGAATTTCACGGTTTACCAACGGCAAAACAACATGTTTACCATGCAAATGCTTATAGCGCCTATCGTCTGGGTGCACGGCGATTGCTGTATCGCCCAGCATAGTTTCCGGACGTGTGGTTGCAATTTCCACCCATTCATCACTATCTTTCACTTTGTAGCGAATATGCCAAAAATGTCCGTCTTGTTCCTCGTGCTCTACCTCGGCATCCGAAATGGTGGTAAGGCAGTGCGGGCACCAGTTAACAATGCGCTCTCCCCGATAGATAAGCCCTTCTTTATACAGGCGCTCAAACACCTCTAAAACCGCATGGCTACAGCCTTCATCCATTGTGAATCGCTCGCGCTCCCAATCACAGCTAGAGCCCAATTTTTTCAGTTGCTCCACAATGCGTCCACCGTATTGACGTTTCCATGCCCATGCACGCTCTAGGTATTTCTCTCGGCCCAAATCCTCTTTGGTCACGCCTTCGGTTTTCATTCCGGCCACAATGCGCGCCTCTGTAGCAATCGAGGCGTGGTCTGTGCCCGGCACCCATAATGCTGAAAAACCCTGCATACGCTTTAAGCGGATGAGAATGTCTTGCCATGTTTCATCCATAGCATGCCCCATGTGCAGCTGCCCTGTGATGTTTGGCGGTGGCATCACAATGGTATAGGGGATTTTGTCCGGGTCACGCTCTGCATGAAAAAGGTTGTTTTCCACCCAGTATGCATAGGTTTTGTCCTCCACTTGCGCGGGATCGTACACTTTGTCTAGCTGTCTCATCGTGCTCCTCCAAATGTTCAAAAAGATACTTTGCATCATCGTTTAAGGCCAAAAAATAAAAAAAACGCCCCATGTGCATGGGACGGAATCAACCGCGGTACCACCCAAGTTGCCACAAAATGCGGCCTCTCTATCTCTCTGTAACGCGAGAGACACGGGCAAAACTAAACGGCCATAATCCCGGCTTTCATCTTGCCTGCTCGAAAGCGACTGTTTGCCGCACGTTTTCATCGCCCTTTCAGCCGGGGGGCAACTCTCTGTAAAAAACGCCTGCCACAAACTCTCTTCGTCATAGCATTTCTCAAAACAAGCACCAATTCGGTGCATTTTGCTAAAATATTATACCAAATATAAACCTGTTTTGTCAAATGCAAAAAGGTCTCTTATGCCGTCTTGCGAAAAAAAATAAATTGCAGTATACTATATAAAGGATTATTATGCAACAACGCATACAAAATAATGGGAGAACACACCATGGATATCCAAGTGGGTGACCATATCGAGGTAAAAAAACCACACCCCTGCGGCAGTACTTCTTTTGAAGTATTGCGTGTTGGCATGGATTTTCGCATCCGATGCAACACCTGCAACCACGAAGTGATGTTGCCCCGCGCCAAAATCGAAAAAAACATTAAGCGAGTGCTTAATGCGGGTGAAACGTAAGGACGAAGACCTTCGCCTCCTTTTTTTACAAACAGAGGGGCTATCCCTATAAAAAGCTTCATGTGCAAAGGACAAACACACTTTTATACAAAGTTTAACCCGGGTATAAAAAGAAAATGAAAGAGCTGAGCACTTTCATTTCGTGTGGCTTGTACATTTTTGGGTTTGAAGGATAGCAAAACCAGGTTGCCTCTACCAAAACACAACATCTGCCCAAATTGGCAAAGCACTCCGAGCATGCTTATCATCTTCAGGCACTCCTATCCATTTTACCACAGCGGGTAGCCTTATGGCGTGCATCCGGTTTTGAGCATGCTCACACCATGCGCACCTTTATGAAAAACAATGATTCATTTTTATAAAAGTGGCCGAGCTGCAGGGCTTTGCTCTTACTACAGAACCACCTATACTGATACTGAGAATGGAGACAATAAAACGTATGTTTGAAAGTTTACATGCGGTGAGAAGCCGTTTTGATGAAATCAATTTGCGTTTGCAAGACCCTGCCACAGTGCAGGACACCGCGAAGTACACCGCACTGATGAAAGAGTATAAACAATTAACGCCGCTAGTGGAAACATATGATGCTTACATGGCCGCACAAACGGCGATGGATGACGCAAAGAGCCTTTTAGATGAAGGTGGGCTTGATGCAGAGTTTCGAGAACTTGCAAAAGAGGAGTTTGAAGAAAACCGCGACAAAATGGAGGAGTTTTCGCAGGCATTGCATATTTTGCTTTTGCCGAAAGACGAAAACGATGAGCGCAATGTCATCATGGAAATTCGTGGTGGCACAGGCGGTGACGAAGCGGCGTTGTTTGCCAACAGCCTATTTCGTATGTACAATTTATATGCCGAAAAACGTGGCTGGACGCTAGAAATTCTTAATGCAAGCGAAACCGAGCTCGGTGGGCTGAAAGAAGTTGAATTTTCTTTAGAAGGCGAAAGTGTGTATAGCCGCATGAAATTTGAAGCGGGCACACACCGTGTGCAGCGTGTGCCCGAAACCGAAGCACAAGGGCGCATCCACACCTCGGCCGTAACTGTGGCCGTGATGGCCGAGGCGGATGAAGTGGACGTGGACATCAACACAGCCGATTTAAAAGTAGACACCTTTCGTGCCTCGGGCGCAGGCGGGCAGCATGTTAATAAAACATCGAGTGCCATTCGCATCACACATTTGCCAACTGGCATGGTTGTGGAATGTCAGGACGAGCGTAGCCAGCACAAAAACCGCGATAAGGCAATGAAAGTTCTGCGTAGCCGCTTATTGCAACAAAAACAGGATGCTCAAAAAAGTGAAATTGATGCGGCGCGTCGCACACAGGTAGGATCGGGTGATCGCAGCGAACGCATTCGCACCTATAACTATCCACAAAGCCGTGTAACAGACCATCGCATTAATTTAACCTTATATAAACTAGACAATATTTTGTCGGGCGGACTGGACGAATTGCTTGACCCGATGATTGCAGCCGACCAAGCAGAGAAACTCAAAGCATCTTCGGGGAACTAACATGATAAAAACGGTAATGCGCACCATGAGCGAGCATGCAGTGCAAGAAGCGGCTGAGTGGATTTGCCGCGGTGATGTGGTTGGCCTACCTACCGAAACGGTGTATGGCCTTGCGGCCAACGCCTTTTCTGACGAAAGTGTAGCGCGCATTTTTGCCGCAAAAGGGCGTCCACAAGACAACCCCCTGATTGTGCACATTGCCGATATAAACGATTTACCCCGGGTGGCAAAAAACATACCACAGGACGCATATCGTTTGGCTGATGCTTTTTGGCCAGGTCCGCTTACTTTAATATTAGAGCGCGGCGACAATGTGGTGCCTAGCGTGAGCGCAGGGCTTGCCAGTGTTGGTGTGCGCCTTCCCGCACACGAAGCGGCTAGGGCGGTTATCAAGGCGGCAGGTGTGCCCCTTGCGGCACCATCTGCAAATATGTCCGGCCGGCCCAGCCCCACCTCAGCAGCCCATGTTTGGGATGATTTAGCGGGGAAAATCCCCTATATTTTAGACGGCGGAGCCTCGGTGATGGGAGTGGAATCCACAGTGCTCAGCCTTGAAGAAGAGGCTGTGGTATTGCGTCCTGGCTTTGTAACGGCTGAAGAACTTGCCGAAGTATTACAGCGTCCTGTGCGGTACGCAAGTTCTGTAACAGCACCTTTAGATGAGGGAAAAGTACCCAAAAGCCCGGGCACCAAATACAAACACTATGCACCAAGCGCAAAATTGACCCTTATAGAAGGTCCATTTGACTTTTTTTTAGAGCAGATTCGCAAAATGAAAGAGCCAAATACCTGGGCACTTTGTTTTGAGGGCGAACAGGCACATTTACCTTTGCCGGCACTTAGTTACGGAAAACTGGGTGATGCACACAGCCAAAGTGCGGGCCTGTTTGCGGCCTTGCGTGCCTTGGATGAAAAAGGTGCAAAAACAGCCTTTGTGCGCTGTGACGCAGGCGATGAAACCTTTTTGGCCGTGCACAATAGGCTTTTGCGTGCGGCGGCATTTCGGGTGCTAAAACCATGATGTGGACAGTGGGCATTACGGGGATTTCAGGTAGTGGTAAATCCAGCTTAACACAGTACTACAGAGGTCTTGGTTTTGCCACCGAAGATGGAGACAAGCTCTCGCGCATAGTGTGTACACCGCACAGTGCCTGCCTCACCCAGTTGCGTGAGGCATTTGGCCCGGATATTATTGATGAGACTGGCGCCTTAAAGCGCCGTGTTTTGGGCGAAAAAGTGTATGGCAATGCCACAGCAAACAAACAACTGATTGATATTGTTCATCCGCATATATTAAAAGAATTTTTGCGACGTAAACACATAGCAGAAAACAGGGGATGTCGGTTTTTATTTTTGGATGGTGCGATGATTGTAGGCAGCATCTTTGAAGAACAGTGTAAAAAATTGGTGCTCGTGGAATCGAACGATTCGCAAAGCATTAAACGGATTGTGTTGCGCGATGGTGTGTCTGAAGCGGTGGCAAAAAGCCGCCTTGCGGCGCAGAAACACATTGCTGACCTGCGCTATAAAGTAGATTTTGTTGTGGATAACAACGATGAGCTAAGTATACTTTACGCACAGGCAAACGACGTGCTCAAACAGCTTGAGCAGCTCTATACACAAGACGTTCCACAACAGGAGACGCATGTATAAAACACATAAAACCTATTGTTTATTTGCAATTTTACTTGGTGTTCTATTGCTGTTTTCGGCCTGTACTGCAGATATTCCGCCTAGTGAAAGTACCTACCCGCGTGATTTCTATGACGAAGTGGACTATTGGGCCGGTGCATACAAACTGGACGAAAATCTTATTTTTGCCGCCATTTACACCGAGAGCGGCTTTGACGCCGAAGCTATATCCGATGCAGGTGCTATTGGCCTGATGCAGATGACCAACGACACCTTTGATTGGGTGAAGAGTAAGATTGCGCGGGATGAACCGCTAGTATTTGAAGATCTGTATACCCCAGATGTAAGCATCCGTTTTGGCACATATTTCTACGCCTACTGTATGGAAAAATATGGGGAAGATGTATCCACAGCAGCGGCTGCTTATCACAGTGGCATGGGCACTGTAGATGAGCTTTTAGCAGATAGCACTTACAGTGAAGATGGTATAACTCTTTTGGAATTCCCCTACCCTCAAATGAGCAATTATGTGTATAAAATTAATGAAAATTATGCACATTATCAAGAATTATATCCGGAAGGAAGCGCCGAAATCAGTAACAGCGTATAAAACAGAAAGGATACGATGATGGCAAAAAAGAAAAAAGAACTACTTTCAAACACACTTTTGCACTCTGCCCAACACCTGGCAGATACAACCCCACAAAATATCGAAACTGCAATGGAGTTTTGCGAAGGATATAAGAATTTTTTAGACAACGGTAAAACTGAACGTGCGTGTAATAAAACAGCTCTAGAAATGCTAATAAAAGCCGGTTACAAAGAATTTAAGTGTAAAACCAAATACAAAGCTGGCGATAAGGTATACCATCAAAATCGTGGAAAAGCGCTTATTGCAGCCACATTGGGCAGCGAAAATCTCGAAGATGGGGTACATATCACAGCAGCACATGCCGATTCGCCGCGCCTGGATTTAAAACCAAACCCCTTGTATGAGGCAGACGAACTTTGCTATTTTAAAACACATTATTATGGTGGCATCCGCAAATACCAATGGGGCACCATTCCCTTATCTATGCATGGTGTGGTGGTGAAAAAAAACGGTGAGTCCGTGGAAATTTGCCTTGGAGAAGCACCAGGCGAAGCGGTATTTACCATCACAGATTTATTGCCACATCTATCTCAAAACCAAAACAAACGCCCGCTTAGCGAGGGGCTAAAAGGCGAAGAGTTAAACATTTTAGTAGGCTCTTATCCATTTAGCGATAAAGAAGAAAAAAGTCGATTTAAACTAGAAGTGATGCGCCTACTGAATGAAAAATATGGCATTATAGAACGAGATTTCGCACGTGCAGAAATTGAATTTGTGCCAGCACACAAGGCCTGTGACATCGGGTTCGACAAAAGTATGCTTGGTGCTTATGGCCAAGACGACCGTGTGTGTTGTTACACAGGCCTCATGGCAGAACTTGCCGTTGCCACACCAAAGCACACCAGTGTTTTTGTGATGGCAGACAAAGAAGAAGTGGGTTCGGACGGCGTAACAGGCCTTGCCGGGGACTTTTTATTCCAGTTTTTACAAAACCTTGCAGAAGGGCAAAGCGCACATTATAACACAATGCTCCAAGCCTCTCAATGCTTATCCGCTGATGTACACGCAGCATTTGACCCAAACTTTGCCGATGTATACGACAAAAAGAATACAGTATTTTTAAACCAAGGTGCCGCCTTTTCAAAGTATGGCGGTGCACGGGGAAAATCCGGTTCTTCCGATGCTACAGCTGAGTTTATGGGAACCATCACCTGCATGCTGGATGAAAAAAACATTCCCTGGCAACTGGGTGAACTTGGCCGTGTCGATATGGGTGGTGGTGGCACCGTAGCAAAGTTTATTGCCGGCCGCAACATCGATACTGTAGACATTGGCGTGCCTGTACTTTCTATGCATTCACCTTTTGAGGTCACTGCAAAACTTGATATTTATAATACTTATGAAGTATTGAAATCCTTTTTAGAGTCTACACATACCTAACTTAAAAGAGATTCATGTTTTAAATATTGCTTTAAACTTTAGCCCCCGATTATCTCGGGGGCTTTATTAACACAATAAAAAAACCCGCTATAAGCAAAACACTTACAGCAGGTGTGGTGACCCCTAGGGGAATCGAACCCCTGTTTACGGCGTGAGAGGCCGTCGTCT
>CAYJJK010000106.1:0-7808 GCA_964370445.1 uncultured Oscillospiraceae bacterium
TATTTACGGCAGATACTGTTTTTGAAGCAAGCGACACCATGCAGAGCGTCGAATATGCGGAGCTAACAACACTGCCTACACGACTAACCGAAAGTTTTTCTTTGCTTTAGGGGCCGGAAACCGATGAGATTTTGATACAAATTGTGGATAAAAGTATCAGAAACCATTGTATACAGCTGGGCGAAAGTGCGTTACTTTCCCATGTGTCCAGCATTAGTGGAGAAGACACCATCAATGAATGGTGGTTTCAAAATGGGCCCTTTGTTTTAGGCACCGCAGCATTTTTCCTATTGCTTGTGGTGGTTTGCCTTTCCTACCTGCTAGAGCGTCAAAATCGCCTGCGCAAAGAGCTATGGGATTCGGCCTATGTAGACCCTCTTACTAAAATGCCAAACCTCCGTTTATTTAAAAAAGAAGCGGTTAAAAAATTAAGCAAACACAAGGACAAAAAATATCTTGCCATTTTGGTGGATTTTAACCAATTTAGCCTGATCAATGATATATATGGGCAAGACGTGGGCAACGAAATCCTCATCAAGATGGGCGAAGCCTTGAATCTTGTTGTGAAGCCAGAGTCTGACTGTGTGGCTCGTTTGCGCGCCGATAATTTTTTGCTTTTGTATGCGCACGACCCTGAACTGGCCGTTGATGATCTACATGAGCGTGACGCAGGGCTGGTATTTGCCTATATGAGTGAGCATGTGACACACCATATAAGCTACTGTATTGGGCGTTATCAGGTACCACTGGGCGAAACTGACATCGACGATATTTTTGAAAAAGTAAACTATGCACACAGCCAAGCCAAAAAAGGCACCAGCGGTGAAGTTGTAATAGATTATGAAGAAAATGCAAAACAACGTGCCTTACGTAATCGCTATTTAGAAGAGAAGATGCACGTTGCACTGACAGACGAAGAATACCTAGTTTACCTGCAGCCCAAATACAACCTAAAAACCGGCAATATAGTGGGTGCTGAGACCCTTGTGCGTTGGAAAGACAACGCCACAGGAGAGCTGATTAACCCCGGCGAATTCATTCCCCTATTTGAGCAAAACGGTTTTGTGATGAAACTGGATTTTTACATGTTCGAAAAGGTGTGCAAATTGCTTGCACAGCGCCTGGAAGACGGGCTACCTGTTGTTCCCATTTCTGTTAATTTCTCGCGCCTACACCTGCAAAATACCGGGCTAGTGGAACACATCGCTTCATTGGCCGACCAATACAGTGTGCCGCGGCACTTACTTGAAATCGAGCTTGTGGAATCCACTGTAGTGGAAAACGAAGAGGTGCTAGAAACGGTTCTGAAAGAGCTACACGAGTTCGGTTTTACACTTTCCATCGATGATTTTGGAACAGGTTATTCCTCTTAGGGACTTTTAAAGAGCCTGCCTGTGGATATCATCAAAATCGATCGCTCATTCTTTGCAAACAACCGCAGCGAAGTGCGTGCCAAAACGGTAATTGCCAATGTTGTGCGCATGGCCAAAGAACTAAGCATCAGCACGGTGGCAGAAGGTGTAGAAACACAAGCACATGTGAATTTTCTGCGTGGGCTTGGATGCGAAAGTGTTCAAGGGTTTTATTTTTCCAGGCCTGTTCCGGTGCAAGATTTCAATTGGGGCGATGTTCAGCCTTTAGAAGCCTACAAAACCGGTGCTTCCTCGCTTAAGTTGAATGATTTAGGTGATTTGAGCAAAGGCCGTAGTAATTTAGGTGAAATGATGCCCGTAATGGTGCACCGCCAATTTGAATTTAGTGTGCGCGAAGTGCTGGAAGTGCGTTACGGAGAGCGCGAAACCGTAGAAATTCTGCGTGAAGCGGGCAAAGTGACTGGCGAAATGTATGCCGAAGGTTACCTCAATTTAGACGCATCATTTGACGACTTTATTGAAGATTTACAATTGTTCATGCTCAAGCAAAGCATTGGGGAATTGATTGTGGAGGACTACAATCCTGCAAATGGCAAGCTTACAGTGAGCATTGTAGATGACCTATCTTGTTCCGGTGTAAGTGATACCCGCCGCACCATATGCCATTATGAAGAAGGATTTTTAGCAGGTATCATGCAAAGATATACCCAAATCCCCTACACCGCTTTAGAAGTAGATTGCTGGGCAAACGGCGCAGAGCTTTGCCGGTTTAAAGTACGTCCAAACAGCGATTCTGCTCTAAAATCATTTCAAGCACAACCAAAAAACATAGATGATAGCAACGAAGAATAAAGAGGTTCCACTCTAACATTAACGCCCCAAAAATGTAAAACCTATGCGTTTTATAGAAATGATATACCAAAAAATTGCACAAAGCAAAGCTTTGTGCAAAAATATATTTTTAGGGTGCGTGCAAAACACACACCCTACTATATTGATTTTCCTCTATGTGATTTTTAAAAAGAGGCTAGGTAGGTAGCATCCACAGCTTTTGCAAAGGCAACACACAGCCCCTCAAATTGAGTTGTCAAAAATGGGTAACACCAGTTGCTTTACCTCCTCATGTGGTACAAAAAAATCAGTACTTTCGATGTGAAAACCCACTCGATTTAAAAATTGTGTAATGGTTTCACTGTAAGTTTCTGCCACATCCGAAACAGTAAAAACGCCGCCAATTGGCAGTTTTTTTCGTAAATGTAAGGCCAAATAAGCGCCCAAAGCCGTTTGCCAACAGGTGCCATTTGTACCATACTTCTTATAGATTTCTTCGTGCGAGATTCGATTGTATACATAACGCACATTTTCATTTTCTGCTTCGTAAAACAACATCCCTACGGTTTCGTGCCCATTTACATCGTATAAACTTTTGTAAGAGCGTACCTCTTCTTCAGAAAGGGTTTTGCCATAATCCATGAAATAACGTTGGATAGCTGGTGGAGCCTGATACAAAAAGGCCGAGGCCTTGCACGCCCTATTTTTACGACATAATGAAAACACCTCTTCGTGCGGGATAAGCAGAAATTCACGTTTTTGCCCACCTGCTGTCAAATACAAAGGACCTGGGTCTTTCACCACAAGGCCACCTTTGCCCTGTACAGCCAAAAATTTATCGTCGTACACAGCCTCGTCATAATAAGATGAGGCTGACCAAGTATTAAAAACTTGGCCATCTTTGTGCGCATCATCAAATTCAAACACCAAAGCCACATGCTCACCTTTTGGGCGATGCGCAAAATACAAATGCTCCACAAGACCCGGATTCATACCAAAACCAAACAAGGCCCGTGCCGGTGTTTTTATTTTCAAAAGTTCATTATAATATTCGTAAGCGGTTTTGCCGCGAGGAAAATCTTCAATGCCTGCATCGATGTAGTCTAGGCCATATTCCACACACAAATCCAGCACATCATTCGTCTGTAAATCTGTCAAGTTCAAAACGGCTTCCAATTCCTCATGGTGCTCATGGATATAGGTGCGGCAATCAATGCCGTCTTTCACATCACAAACCACAATATCTTGAAATTCACCCTGCTCTTTCATTAAAGAAACCAGCGCTTTTCCAATGTTTCCAAATCCAGCCAACAAAATGCTCATATGCTTATCCTTTCCAAAATGTACAACTGCTGTATAGTATACGCCATACCGGGTATGAAGGTCAAGAATGTGGCGCGCATTTTTCATGGTTCGACTTGCTTTTGACGGTGCAATGGTGTAAAATTTAAAGGGATTTACCTCTGTTTCACTACAATAGACAGAGCATTTTAAGATAGGAGGTTCTGCAAAGATGGATGAAAAGAAAAAGCTAACAAATGAAGTAGGTGCTCCAATAGCTGAGAATGAAAATTCGCTAACAGCTGGTTCGCGCGGCCCAGTGGTATTGCAAGATGTGTGGCTACTGGAAAAATTGGCTCATTTTCACCGAGAGGTAATACCAGAGCGTCGCATGCATGCCAAAGGCTGGGGTGCATATGGTAAATTCACGGTAACACATGATATTTCGCGTTATACAAAAGCCAGTGTATTACAGCCGGGAGAAGAAACCGAAGTGTTCATCCGTTTTTCCACAGTGGCGGGCGAACGCGGCGCAGCCGATTGTGAGCGGGATATTCGAGGTGTGGCCACAAAGTTTTACACCAAAGAGGGTAACTGGGACTTGGTGGGAAACAACACACCTACATTTTTCCTCCGTGATACGCATAACTTCCCAGATTTGAACCGAGCTGTGAAACGGGACCCCAAAACAGGACGTCGCTCGGCCCAAAACAACTGGGATTTTTGGACCTTGTTGCCAGAGTGCTTCCACCAGATTACCGTAGTAATGAGTGACCGTGGCATCCCTGCTACATTCCGGCATATGCATTTCTTTGGTGAGCATACCTTTTCTTTTTATAATGCTCAAAACGAGCGCGTTTGGTGTAAATTTCATTTTAAAACCCAGCAGGGTATCCAAAATTTATCAAACGAAGAAGCTGCAAAAATCAACGGCATGGACCGCGAATACCACGGCAAAGATTTGGTTGATGCTATTGAAAATGGCGACTATCCCCGCTGGACAATGTAAGTGCAAATCATGACGGAAGACGAAGCCAAAAAACACTATGAAAATCCTTTCGACATCACCAAAATTTGGCGCCATGCCGAGTATCCTTTAATTGAAGTGGGCGTGTTGGAGCTCAACCGCAACCCTGAAAACTATTTTGCAGAGGTCGAGCAGTCGGCCTTTACACCGGCGCATGTGGTGCCGGGCATTGGCTTTAGCCCTGACAAATTTTTACAGGGCCGTCTCTTCTCTTATGGCGATGCACAGCGCTACCGCCTTGGCATCAACCACAACCTTATCCCCGTGAACCGCGCGCATTGCGAGGTGAACGACTATCACCGCGATGGCGCTATGCGCACTGACAATAATTATGGCGACACACCGGCCTATTCGCCAAATAGTGCAGGTGTTTGGGCAGCACAGCCCGAAGTGATGGAGCCACCTCTGGATTTAGACGGTGCTATGTATCATTATGACCCAAAACAGGACCCCAGTGATGATTGCTTTAAGGCGGGTGGTGATTTGTGGCGCGTGATGAGCGAAGATAAGCGAGAGCTGCTTATCCAAAACACTGCAGGTGATATTGCCCCTTGTACCGAAAACATCAAATATCGTCATGCAGCACATTGTTATCTAGCCGACAAAGAATACGGGTGCAGGTTTGCCAAAGCTACAGGCCTTGATGAAGCCAAAATGATTGAATATTCAAAATTGAGCCATGATGAACTTGTAAAGGCAACAACGTAGCCAAGTAATATACAAGCTGATTGGGATATTATAACCACACAAGTAACTTTTACTTTAAACAAAACAAAGGCTCGGTTCTAAGCACTCGTTTAAACCATGCTAAACTTTGGCTCATTTCACTCATAACATGGCAGCAAGAGTTTTTGGCTGCCCGGCAAGCAATGTGGCCGTTATGCATGATATTTGCCAAAGTTTAGCATTGTGTTTATTGAAGAATAGAACATTCCAAAACAAAGAATCAAAGCATACGCAAGAAAGGAAATATAGAATGGAGCAACCGCAAATCAAGTCCATGCAACCAAATCGAGCAGAGGCCGCGTTTAACATAGGATATATGGTATTGGCGCTGGGCTTCGGTGTGTATTTCTTCGCCACTGCCGAGGGTGGTTTTCGTTTGTATTGGGCAATTTTATGCTTTGTTTTGGTGATAGGCGATGCGTTCCATTTGATCCCACGTATTGCTGCAGCTTTTTCAAACAATATGGAACGATATTTCTATGCGATGGGCCGTGGCAAGCAGGTTACCTCCATCACCATGAGCCTATTTTATCTGGTGTTGTGGCAAATAGGTGCACAAGTCATGATTGTGTCCAGCTATATGACAGTGACTATGGTACTGCTATTTGCTGCGCGTGTAGTGCTATGTATATTGCCACAAAATGGTTGGACCGAAGCATCCCCTTCTTACAATTTTTCTATTTTACGCAATATACCGCTTCTTTTACAAGGTATTTTAATTGTATGGATGTTTGCAAGCGCCCCTTTAAGACAAACGATTGGTTTGCAATATGCATGGCTTGCCGTGATGCTGAGTTTTGAGTTTTACTTAATCGTGGTATTATTTGCACACAAAAAGCCAATGCTGGGCATGCTTATGCTTCCCAAAACATTGGCCTATCTTTGGTTGCTATCGATGGGGTTTTCATTTTAAATTACAAATAAAACATTTTATATAAATTCAAAGCACACCCGCAGGTGTGCCCCAAGGTCGCACCCAAAAGGCTGCGGCTATTTTTTTGCTCTACGTCACAGGTATTGCCACGCCCTAGCCTCACTCGTCTAAAATGGTAAACCCATCACAAACCAGATAATAATAAGTGGTGCCGTTTTCTTCGTAAGGGGTGTAGGTGCCGGTGAGCTCAATTTTTGTAGAATAGGCAGGGAAATCTTGTGGAAACTGTTGGCCATTTGTGGGATAAAATTCCAGCCCCTGTGCACAGCAAGCCAAGGCATCACGGATAAGCAACATATAGTAAACTGTGCCGGTTTCCTCGTCTGTAAGATAGGTGAACTCCCCGCTTGCCTTAATGGTTTTACCCACATATTCCTCGGGTGATACCATAATGTTATACACCTCACCATATACCATGGTGCTGCTTAGCTGCGTTAAATCCACATCCGGTGTAGCATCAACAGCCGGTGCACTCGAGGTGGGGGACGTTCGGTTTGTGTTGTCACTGGGGATAGGCGGGGCATCATCAGCTGCAGAAGAACATGAGCTAAGTTGTAACACCAACAAAGCCACCAACGCCACAAGAAGAACACAAACCAAAGCAATCACTCGACGTTTCATGCGATAGCTCCCTTCAATTTTCCAAGGACGAAACAAATGAGAAAGCCCACAATGTCCACACAAACAATGGTGGAGCCGACAGGCGAGCCTAATAGAATGGATACAGCAAGACCAACCAGTGCACAAAGAACGGAAAAAATAGCTGAAAAAATAGTAACAGCGCGAAAACTTCCAAATAGGCGCATGGCAGAAAGTGCGGGGAAAATCACAAGAGCAGAAATAAGCAACGTGCCCACCAAGTTCATCGCTAAAACAATAATGACTGCAATGATAATGGCGATAAGCAGATTGTAAAAGTCCGCTTTCACGCCGGTAGCACTCATAAAAGGTGCATCAAAAGTAACGGCAAAAATTTTGTGGTAGAACATCAAAAACAGGCCAATTACCACAATGGCAAGCACAATAGATAGTATAACATCCATCTGTGTTAATGTAAGAATAGATGTAGAACCGAACAACGTGCTGCACACATCGGCTGCAAGGTTTGAGCTGGGTGAAAAAATACTAAAAATCAAGTAACCCACACCCATAGCCCCCACCGATAACATTGCTATGGCGGCATCGCCACGCACCTTTGCATGGGCGTTTGTGCGCAACAAAAGAATAGCACAAAGTATGGTAGCCGGCAAAACAAACAGCATATTGTCACCTATGCCAACCATGGTGCCTACAGCCATAGTGCCAAAAGCCACGTGTGATAATCCGTCCCCTATATAGGAAAACCGCTTAAGAACCAGTGTCACCCCTAGGAGAGAAGCGCAAAGTGCAATCAAAACCCCCACAATAATAGCATATTGCACAAAGGGATACTGCAGATACTCATATAGTGTTTGCAACATGCGCTATGCCTGCCTTTCTTTCATCTCTTGGCGGGAGACATATTGTGTTTTCGAACCATAAAAATGCGTTTTATCGAGGTGAAGAACATGGCTTGCCTCGGGCAAAGCACCGCTTACATCGTGAGAAATCATCAAGATGCTCACTCCATCTTCTCGGCACAGCCGTGCCAATAAGG
>CAYJJK010000107.1:0-7775 GCA_964370445.1 uncultured Oscillospiraceae bacterium
AAGATTTGCAAAAAAAGTGGCTGACACTACGAAAACAATATCTTGAAAATTATTTTTCTAATTTGAATGAAGTGCAGCGCCACGCTGTGTTTAAAACCGAAGGTCCTCTTTTGATTTTAGCGGGTGCAGGCAGTGGCAAAACCACAGTTATTATCAATCGTATTGCCAATTTGGTTTTGTTTGGCAAAGCATACCACAGCAAAAACATGGGCTCTTCGGTGACAAAAGATGAGGTGAGCGCCTTAGAAAATGTTGTGCAAAATAAGGGGGAGCTTCCCTATGATTTACGTCGTCAGATGGCTGTGGATTCGGTGGCGCCTTGGAATATTTTGGCCATCACCTTTACAAACAAGGCTGCCGGCGAGTTAAAGCAACGTCTTTCAAGCCGGTTGGGTGAAAAAGTGGGCAGCGCGGTGAACGCATCCACCTTCCATTCGTCTTGCGTGCGTATTTTGCGAAAAGATGCCGAGCGCTTGGGCTTTACCCAAGGGTTCACCATTTATGATGCAGATGACCAGCAACGTGTGTTAAAATTGCTGTATAAAGAGCTTAATATAGACGATAAATTTTTGGCTGTTAAGGCGGCAGCTTCGGCCATTGGGCGGCTGAAAGACAAGATGATTACCCCAAAGCAAGCTCTGTTTGAGGCCAAAGATACACGAGCTCAATTGGTGGCACAGCTGTATGCAGAGTATGCTAGGCGCTGCAAAAATTCCTCTGCCATGGATTTTGATGATTTGATTTATTACACAGTGCGACTTTTGGAGGAATGTTCGGATATTCGAGAACATTATCAAAACCGTTTTCGCTACATTTTGGTGGACGAGTATCAAGATACAAGCGTAGCACAATTTCAGCTTGTAAGCCTTTTGTGCTCTGGGCAAAAAAACATTTGTGTGGTGGGGGATGACGACCAGAGTATTTATCGTTTTCGTGGTGCTACCATTGAAAATATTTTGAGCTTTGAACGGCATTTCCCTGGGGCGGAGGTAGTGAGGTTAGAACAAAATTATCGTTCTACCGGAAATATCTTGCGTGCTGCTAACGGTGTGATTCAAAACAATCAAGGCCGAAAGGGTAAAACCCTTTGGACGCAGGAGGGTGAAGGCGAAAAAATTTGCCATTATCAGGCTCAAAGCGAGCAGGATGAGGCCTCTTTTATCGCATCGCAAATAGAAAGCCATGTGGAAAGTGGTGGCAAGCTTAGTGATCATGCTGTTTTGTATCGCATGAATGCCCAGTCCAGCCCTGTGGAAAACTTTTTCACGCGTGCTGGTATCCCACATAAAATTGTGGGAGGTTTGCGTTTTAATGACCGCAAGGAAATCAAGGATATTCACGCTTATATGAGCCTTGTCTCTTCTCCACAGGACGATTTGCGTCTGCGTCGCATCATCAATGAGCCCGCCAGAAAAATAGGCCTTACCACCATGGACAAGGTGGCCGAAATTGCAGGGGGACTTGGGGTTCCTATGCTCGAAGTAGTGCGCACTTGTGCCGATTATCCTGCTTTGGCACGTGCACAGAAATCTCTTTTAGAGTTTTACCAAATTTATGAAAAACTGGTGCAGGCCGAAGCAGAGTTGCCACTGGAGGAGTTTGTGGCGGAGGTGGCAGAGATCACCGGATATCTTAACATGCTGAAGGCCCAAGGAGAAGAAGCAACCACACGCATTGAGAATATTGGACAGCTTCAATCCAACATGAAAAGCTATGTGGACCTAAATGGAAGTGAAGCGAGCTTGCCCGGCTATCTTGAGGAGGTGGCTCTTATCTCCGATCTTGATCATTATGATGAAAGCGTCGACAAAGTGGTGCTGATGACTTTGCATAGTGCAAAAGGGTTGGAGTTTCCATATGTGTATATGGTGGGCATGGAAGAAGGGATTTTCCCCAGCGAAATGAGCCGATGGTCGAATGAGGATTTAGAAGAAGAGCGCAGGCTTTGCTATGTGGGGGTAACACGCGCAAGAAAAGAGCTGTGTATGTGTTCTGCGGCAACGCGCCTTCTTTTTGGCCAAACAAGACGCAACCCCCATAGCCGTTTTCTTGAAGAAATGGATGAAGAATGCCTACGCGTAGAGCTATCAAAACAGGCCGCTAACATTCGTGGAGGTATGGGAAGTGACTTTGCACGGCCATCCTCTTCGGGGTATCTGGATAAGGGATACAATCGTGGCACAAGTACCTCTTACAAAAATCAAGATACAGTTGCCAAAAAGCCAATACCATCACGGTTTAGTTCGGCCGGCGTGCAGCCTAAAAACAGCGGTGTGCAGTTTGCCACAGGAGACACAGTAAAACATAAGGTGTTTGGCAAGGGCGTAGTAGTAAGTGTGAAGCTGATGAGTGGAGACCAACTGGTAGAAATTGATTTTGAAAAAGTGGGGCGCAAAAAAACAATGGCAAATTATGCGCCTTTAGAAAAACTGTAAAAGGATGGCAACTTTATGAAGGTAAAACTCATTGCCCATACAGAACAGCCGGAAACAGTGGTGGCAGCTGCGGCAAAACTTTGCTATTCGAATGTAAATATCGACAATTTGCTAGATGGCTTAGACGAAGATAAAAGTCGTGATTTTTTACAAAAATTAGCAAGTTTAGGCCACGGTAGCCCTATGGAGCATGCAAACTTCACGTTTGCTATAGAGGGCGTGAGCCGCGCTCTACTGGCACAAATTACACGCCACCGTATTGCGTCTTTTAGCGTGCAAAGTCAACGCTATGTAAAGCTAGATCAGTTTGAGTATGTGACGCCACCCGAGGTGGAAGACGATGCCGAGGCAAAAGAACTGTTTGAAGAGGCTATGGCGAAGGAAGCAGAGCTTTACCAAACACTTTCGGCAGAACTTTTCAAAAAACACAAAAAGCTATTTTTGCAAGAGGGGCTTTCTGAAAAACAGGCGGTGCAAAAGGCTGAGAAAAAGGCCATAGAAGATGCACGGTTTTTGTTGCCAAATGCCTGCACCACAAAGATGATTTGTACCATGAATGCCCGCAGCTTGCTCAATTTTTTTCGTTTACGATGTTGCGAGCGTGCACAATGGGAAATTCACGATTTGGCGGATGAAATGCTAAAGCTGGTTATACCGATTGCACCTGCATTGTTTGCGTCGGCCGGGCCCGGCTGCGCCTATGGCACGTGCACAGAAGGTGCGATGAGTTGCCAAAAATCGACTGTTATACGAGACAAATATAAAAAGATGCATGAGGTTTACGGCAAGGGAGGCACGGCATGAGTGGAAAACTGCTTGTGATTGATGGTTTGGATGGCAGCGGGAAGGCAACTCAGCGTGATTTTTTAGAGAAACGCCTTTTGAGCGAAGGGGTTTCTTTGCGTGGCCTTTCTTTTCCAAACTATAAAAGCCAATCCAGTTCTCTTGTAAAAATGTACTTAGCCGGTGAATTTGGAAAGACAGCCGACGAGGTAAATGCCTATGCAGCTTCTAGTTTTTATGCGGTGGACCGATATGCGGGATATCGTGCAGATTGGGGTGCATTTTATCACGGTGGTGGCCTTCTTTTGGCTGATCGTTATGCAACATCCAACCTCATTCATCAAATTGCCAAATTGCCCAAAGAGCAGTGGAACGAGTTTTCGAGCTGGATGAATGATTTTGAATATGAAAAACTGGGCATTCCTAAACCGGATTTAGTGATTTTTTTAGATGTAGAGTTATCCATCAGTCAAGCGCTATTACAAAAGAGGTATCAAGGACAAGAGGTAAAAGATATTCATGAACAAGATCTTGAATATTTGGCGCGATGCCGTGAAGCAGCCCTTTGGTGTGTTGAAACACAGGGCTGGCAAACTGTGCAATGCACAGAAAATGGCAGCTTAAGTGTGCCTGAAAGCATCCACGAAATTGTATACCGCAAGGTAAAGGAGTGGCTATGAACTTTAAAGATGTGGAAATTGAAGATGCGTGTTGGGCGGTGCCCTTGCTAGAAGCAGGGGGGGCAAAAAGCTGTGAATACTCTTTTGCCAATATTTTTATGTGGCGGCCGGTGTATGGCACTCAAATTGCTCGTTTTGAAGATTTTGCTGTAATACGTGATTTGCCTGCCGATGGACATGCTTACTATCAGTTTCCCATGGGAAAAGGCAACCTAAAAAATGTGGTGGATGCCATTTTAAAAGATGCAAAAGAAATGGAAAAAACATTGATACTTTCCACCATACCCACAGAGCGACTGGAAGAAATGGAATCGTTGTATCCAGGACGCTTCACCTACGAAAGTCCACTGGGTGCAAGGGATTATGTTTACTCTGCAGAGGATTTGGCCACTTTGGCAGGCCGTAAATTTCAAAAAAAACGCAATCATTGCTCTAAGTTTATGCGCAGCTATCCAAACTGGAGCTATGAAGAAATTTCTGACGACACCATTGACACGGTGTGTTCTTTTAGCAGAAAATGGCGCCATTTGCATGAAAATGTAGGCATCGAAGGCTTGGAAATTGAAAAAGTGGCCATACGACAAGCCTGCGAGCATTACAGGGAGCTACGTTTGCAAGGCGGTCTTCTAAAGGTAGATGGGGAAGTTGTGGCGTTTTCGTTTGGCACTCCACTTGGGGAGGATATGTTTGTTACCCATGTGGAAAAAGCATTGTATGATGTGGATGGTGCCTATGCAATGATTAACCGTGAAATGGCGCGTAGGCTTCCTCAAAATATTCGTTATGTCAACCGCGAAAACGATGAAGATGAGCCCGGTTTGCGCACAGCAAAGCGCTCTTATCATCCGGTGATGTTGGTGGAGAAAATTGTGGCAAGAGAGCGCTGATTGAACTGGAAAGATTTGCCGATGGAGGAAATGGCATGGAATATCGGCGCATGAAAGAAGCAGAGACCAAAGAGGTGGTTTTGCTTTGGCAAGAGGTTTTTGGGGATTCTAAAGAAGAGGCGGAGAAATACCTTACACAGTTTGTGGGTGTAGAACATGAGTATGTGGCAGTGGAAAATGGTGCTGTGTGTGCCATTTTATCTGCTGTACCTTGTGAAGTGTATCATAAAAGGGGGGCATATTTTTTTGCCTTGGCAACCAAAGAAAGCCATAGGGGCAAGGGCGTAATGCAAAGCCTAATGCAGCATGCTGAAAATTGCCACATTAAAAAGGGATATAGTTTTTCTTGCCTAGTGCCGGCATCACGCTCACTTTTTGCATATTATCAAAAGCAAGGCTATAGTACGTTGTATCAGCGCAAAGTGGTTTTGGAACTGCAAGAAAAATGTGAGAATATCACGGTGTTTCAGCTAGAGATTTCTCGGCTGCTGGCCTTGCGAAGACGATATCAAGTTTTGCAATGCATCCTATTAACGGAAAATGCACTGAAACTGGCTCTCTCAGAGGCGGATGAAGCCGGCTATAAAATAGCAGAGTCTCAAGATGGCTATGCAGTATTTATGGTACACGACGAGCTTTTGTTGGTGGCAGAACTGTGCGCCAAAGATGAAAAAACTGCGATGATGCTTTTGTCTAGCTTAGGTCTTCGATGGGGCTGCCAAAAAGCAGTGGTTCTTTTTTCGCAGGTTGACACACTGTTTTTAAAGCAAAGTACTGCACACAAAGCGGCCCAAATTAAAATTTTATCAGGGCAATGGAATGCGCATCTGATGCCACGCTTATATTTTGCTTTGGACGCATTGTTTGAAAAGGATTATGATCAACCATAGGAGATTTTGGCATCTATAGGATAAAGGAGAGATGGGCTGTGGGAAAAGTGTTTGTGTTTTTGGCAGATGGCTTTGAAGAAATAGAGGCATTAACCCCGGTAGATGTGTTGCGGCGTGCTGAGGTGGACGTGGTGACAGTGGGCGTAAGCGGACAGTGGATAGAGGGTTCGCACAATATTTGCATACAGGCCGATTTGGCTTTGGATGATTATTTTGAGTTGCCTAAAGAGACGGTGGCAATTGTATTGCCTGGTGGTATGCCTGGCACAAGGCACCTGTGTGAAAGCGAAGTGGTGAAGCGATGTGTTCGATTGGCGGCACAGCAGGGGTGTATAGTGGCGGCAATCTGTGCGGCACCTTTGGTGCTACAGGCAGAAGGCATGCTGCGAGGAAGGCGGTTCACCGCGTTTCCGGGTGTTGTGGAAGGGGCAACGGGTGCCGCTGTAGAGGTGGATGAAAACTTGATTACAGCGCGCGGGGCCGGGGTGGCACTGGATTTTTCGAAAGCATTGCTTGCCGCCATAAAGGGTGACAGCGTTGCAAGTGAGATAGTGGCAAAAATGCAACCACACACAATAGAGTCTTGAAAATATTTGAATTGTTTAGTAAAATAGTGAAGATACGAATAAGGGCGCTACAATAAAAAGTAGTGAAATATGTAGGTTTTCGGAGGTAGGCAATGGCAATGCGCGGAAAAAAAGATGAAGAGAGGCTTCGCCAAATGGAAGCAGAGCAGGCGGGTGAAAGCGAATATGATGAGTATGACGAGTACGACGATTATGATGAGGATGATGAGGCAAGAAAAAAAGCAAGAAAAGGTTGCTTGATTGCGTTTTTGATTCTTTTTGGTATTGTGGCCATCATTGGCGGTGTGGTGGCGTTCAATCTGTTTTCAGAGATTGACGGCGGTAATGCCACGGCAACCGAAACCGTAGTAATGGACGTGGCTGCCAGCAGTTCCGGGCGCACCATTGGTGGGCAATTGCAAGAAGCAGGTCTCATTGCCAGTGAAGAAATTTTCCGTTTTTACGAACGCTTTTTGAACAGCAATGACGGTGTGTTCCAAACTGGACGTTTTTATTTGGAGCCCGGCATGAGCTATGATGAGATTATTGAAGTGCTTACGCAACCGCCGCCAGCAAGGGATACTAAAATGGTGACTTTCCCTGAGGGCATTACGGTGACGCAATTTGCCGCCATCATCGAAGAAGAAGGTTTTTGCACGGCAGATGAATTTTTGGCTGTGGCAAATGATTTAGAGCAGTTCTCGGACATCTACGTGATTGAGCGTATTTTGGAAGAGGGCCAAAGCCCAGACACCTTTATGGCGGCCGAGGGGTATCTTGCGCCAAACACCTATGAATTCTATGTGGATGAGTCGCCCGAAAACATTGCCAGGCGTTTATTTGAGCAATTTAATGCTGAGATGACATCAGAAGTGTATGAGCGCATGGATGAGCAAGGGCTTTCGGTGATTGAAACCATCACATTGGCATCTTTGATAGAAGAAGAGGCCGGCCTTCCTGAAAACCAACCTCCGGTGGCAGGCGTGTTCTGGAATCGTCTGCAAGGTGATTTAGAAAACACAGATTTTGAGCGTCGCACAATGGGTAGTGATGTTACCTTCTTCTACATTCGGGACTGGATTGCCCGTGAATATGGTGGAAGCTATGAATCTGTGCCGGAAAACTTGTTCTACGGTTACTATAGTGGTGATGAGGATCCGCAAACACGTGAAGGGTTGCCCGTTGGGCCTATTTCTTGCCCAAGCCGCACGGCAATTGAGGCCGCATTGTATCCGGAAGAAAGTGACTATTTCTACTTCCTTACCGATTTTTACGGCACTTACTACTATGCACAAACTTTTACACAGCATGAGGCAAATATTGCCACGATGGACCGCATGAATGCACAGTTTGAAGCAGAAAGTGCAGATGGCGACACACAAGAGACGGAGGGTTAAACACTGAAAGCGGAACTGCTTAGTACGGCCGGAGACATGGAAGGTCTTCAATATGCCCTAGAGTACGGCGCAGATGCCGTGTATCTTGGTCCTAAAGAGTTTGGCATGCGTTCTTCCAGTGAAAATTTCACAACACA
>CAYJJK010000108.1:0-7770 GCA_964370445.1 uncultured Oscillospiraceae bacterium
AAAAAGTTCTAATTGGAGGTACGAGTATGGATATTATTGTTCAAATAGGTAGTGCATTTAATTCTTTTTTGAGCATCTTTGGTGTTAGCATCTTAGTTCCTATCGTTGTATTTTTGCTTAGCTTGGCATTGCGTGTTCCGGTTGCAAAAGGTGCACGTGCTGCTATTTTTATGGCAATTGGTCTCACCGCGTTTAGCCTCATTTTGGGCATCCTTTGGGGCCAGCTCAGCGGCGTTATGACCCTGATATCCGGCAACGTTGGTCGTGTGTTCGACGTTGTGGACATCGGCTGGCCGGCTGCGGCTGCCATTGTGTACAGTAACACCTTGGGCCTAACTTACATGATCATTGGCCTTGTGTGGAACTTGGTGCTCTTCTTCACAAAAGTAACAGATACATTCCAACCCACAGATATTTGGAACTACTACTACTTCGTAGTGTTTGGAATCATGGTACAGTTCATCACAGGCAGCTATCTAATGGGCCTTATCACCACCATGTTCTTAAACCTAATTGTGCTGCTCATAGCGGACTTTTTGGCGCCCGCGTTGCAAGAGTACTACGGCTATGAGGGCCTTACCGCCACATGTGCCTGTGTTACCAACATTGCGCTTTTGGCCGGTGCAATTCGCTGGCTGAAGAAGAAGGCGCGCATACCAAACTTGGATGTGAGCCCCGAAAAAATTCAAGAGCGTTTGGGCTTTTTGGGCGAGCCAGCCATGATTGGTATCATCATGGGTCTTGTTATGGGTATTGTAGCCTACTTCCCCACCATTACATCGCCTGAAACTTGGGGCAAACAAATTCTGCCTTTCGCCTTAACACTGGCAGCTATGCTTGTTATCTACCCAACCGTATCTGGCATGTTCGTTAAAGGCCTTATCCCGGTAAGTCAAACACTGAATGCTCGTATGCGCAGTGGCCAAATGAAACGTAAAGCTTTTAACATCGGCATCGACCCGGCTGTTTACTTTGGCGAGACAGCAACCCTTACCACCGGCTTGCTTCTCATTCCAATTCTAATTCTTACAGCTGTGTTGCTTCCCGGCAACCGCATCATCCCCATTGCAGACATCCCGGCAATGCCCTTTATGGCCATTGGTGCCATTGCGGTTTTCAAAGGCAACATCATCGATTCTACCATCACAGGTACCATTTGGTACTCCATCGTGCACTACATGGCCAGCGATACCGCAGAGCTGTTTACCCAAATGGCAGTAGAAGCCGGCCAAGAAATTCCAGAAGGCGCAGCCTACATCACCAGCTGGTGTGTATCGGCTAACCCCATTTTCTACGTGGTAATGCGTGCCTTCTCTGCCCCTGGCGCTTTGGGCATCGCTCTTATCGCCCTGTGTGTTGCCATTTATGTTGTGGCGCTGTGGCACTTCAAAACCCATCGTAAAGGCTGGTTCATGTTCTTTGGTGCCAGCGAAGAGTTCACCGACGAATACATGGCAATTTCTAACGAAGCGGCTGCTGCTTAATAGCGTCGCGCTGGTGCTCATGGGGGGTCTATTTTCTACGCTCCCTTTTTCGGCAATTTGGCGGCCGCCGCGAGCCAAATTGACGGTGCAGGTAAATGCCATTTCACGATTCCTTACACCTGTGCACGCTGCCGGAAGCTGTGTACGGGGGGATGTGCAGGGAACGGAGTTGCGAGCTCCGTTCCCTGTATGTCTATCGTGTGGCAAAGATGAATAAATGAATGATATAAAAGGAGAAAATTTATGAATGCTTTAGCTGTAAAAGTGTATGATGCCATCCGTAAGGGTGAATACAAAACAGGTGATGTGATGCCAAGTGTTGCAGATCTTTGTGGCAAATTTGGCGGTGAAGAAAAAGAAATGCGTGAAGGCCTTGGTGATTTGGTGTATGAAGGTGCCTTAGAGCGTGTGCCGGGCCAAGACGGTGCTGTGCGTGTGCGCGAAGCTTCCCTTTGGGGCCTTGTAACGGGCAACCACAGCTTTACAGGAGAAGCCAAAAAACGTGGCCAAAAACCGGGCAACCGTATCCTTACCTTTGAAAAACGCCCCGCTTGGCCTCAAGTTGCCAAACGTCTTCAACTGGAAGAGGGCGATGAGGTGAATGTGATGGAGCGCCTGCTTCTTGCAGATGACAAAGTGGTTGGGCTGGAGTTTTCGTACATGCCTTCCAAATTCTATGCAGGTGTAGAGCGTGAAATGTTTGAAGGCGGCAAATCTACTTTTGCTGTGATGGAAAAATTTGGCCACATTTCGGCTGTGGGCGTGGACGAATTGGCTGTAGCCACCTTAGAACCACGTGAAGCAGAGATTTTTGGTATGGATGTAGGTGTGCCGGTTCTGATTCGTTTCCGTGTTACGCTGAACCCAGAAGGTGTGCCCATCAAAGGCTCTCGTGCCATTTATTTGTTCCAACCCGGCTACAGCCTGGATATCTAGAAATATTACCCCATAAAATCTACAGTGTCGGAGGGACAACATGAAATTAATGGGAAAACCGGTCTCCAAGGGGATTGTGATTGGCCGCGTGATGCGCTATAGTCCGTTTGTGCCTACGCCCTCGGTAACCTATCTTGAGCCTAACAGTGTGGAAAATGCGTTATTGGCATATGAAGAGACAAGGCAGCGCGCCAAATGTGAACTGGACGAAATGGAGGCGCACCTTGAAAAGCAGGATCCGGACAAGGCCAAAATCATGTTCGCTCATCGTGAGATTTTGCTAGATCCCGCTATGGACGAAGAAGTACGTGCTTTGGTGACAAAGGAATTTTTTAGCCCCGATGCGGCCATTGAGCAGGTATACACTACCTACTGTGCTGTGCTTGGGCGCTCGAAAAACATGATGATGCGTGAGCGCGCTTCTGACCTGAGAGATGTTATGATACGCATGCTGCGTTGCTGGGCAGGGGAGAAAGAGTGCAACCTTTCAAGCCTTGATGAACCTATCATTGTGGTGGCAGACGACCTTTTCCCCTCAGACACAGTGTCGATTGACCGAGAAAATGTTTTGGGTATCATCACACAGGTGGGGGGCGCCACCTCTCACACTGCCATCATTGCACGCAGCTATGAAATCCCGGCTGTTTTGGGGGTTTCGGCCGCAATGACCCAACTGACAGACGGCGAGTTGGTGGTACTTGACGCTGTAAATGGCGAAATTGTCATCAACCCAAATGAAGACGAGGTGGCTGAATATGAGGCACTTCGTGCTAAGGTGCTAGCTGAGATAGAAGAGACAAAAGCTTATTTGCCTAAAAAACCTGTCACCCAAGACGGCACCTACATTTCGCTGAGGCTGAATGTGGCGGCGGCCGGAGATCACGAGCTGACAGGGGCCGAATATTCGGATGGTTGTGGTTTGTTCCGTACCGAGTTTTTGTATCTTGCGGCCGACCGTTTGCCGGACGAAGAAGAGCAATATAAGGTGTATAAAAAGGTTCTTATGGCCTTTGAAGATAAGCCTGTGATTTTGCGCACGATGGATATTGGCGGGGATAAACAGCTGGAGCGTTTGGAGCTGCCAAAAGAGGATAATCCCTTCCTTGGTGTGCGTGGGTTGCGCCTGTGCCTTGTGCGTAAAGATTTGTTCCGCACACAAATCCGTGCAGCTTTGCGTGCTTCGGTGCATGGCAATTTGCGCATTATGATGCCTATGGTGGGGGCGCTGGATGAGATTAGGCTAGCACGTGCCGAAATTGCAGAGCAAGGAAGACTGCTGGACGAAGAGGGCATTGCATGGAACCGTGAAACACCGATTGGTATCATGATTGAGGTGCCTTCGATTGCCCTGGTTGCCGATTTGGTTGCCGATGAGGTGGATTTTGTAAGTGTTGGCACCAATGACCTTTGCCAATACCTTTGCGCGGCCGACCGTATGAATCCTGCAGTAAAACCCTACTATCAAGATTATCACCCGGGGATGTTCCGTATTTTGGGCACCATTGCCAGCACCTTTGCAGCAGCGGGCAAGCCTGTAAGTATCTGTGGTGAGCTTGGTGGAGATATGCTGGCGATTCCTGCTTTGGTGGGGCTTGGTATCGACAAATTGTCGATGGGGCTTTCATCGATGGCGGCGGCAAAGCGCGTGATACGTGACCTCGACATGGAGGAAGCCAAAGCGTTGGCAGCAGAAATTGTGAACCTTAAAACAGAATCTGAAATTCGAGCACGCTTACAAGCGTTTGCAAATAGAAAGTAGAGAGGACGATAACCTTGGTATCTAAACAGATTAAAATTGTAAATAAAACAGGGCTTCATGCCCGTCCCGCTTCAGAATTTGTGGCCCTAAGCGCAAAATTTTCTGCAAAAATTGAATTGCAACGTGTGGGTGAGGAAGACCTTTATAACGGGAAATCCATCATCATGTTGCTTGCCTTGGGCCTTGAGCAAGGCGAAGAAGCCATTCTTTTTGCCGATGGCGAAGACGAAGCGGCTGCCCTAGAAGAGCTTTCGGCACTTGTGGCAAGCTTTACAGAGTAAAACTTGTATGAGGGCTTGTTGTGAAAACACATCCACAAGAAGTTTGGCCATTTTGAGGCCGACAAAAGCAGAAAACGTTAATGCATTTAATACCGCTTGTAGTTTTGCTTCATAGACAAATGAAAAATCAAGCAGGGCTAAAGCATAATATTGAAAAGAGATGCACACCGTGATACAATGAATTTGAAAAGCCGGGTGCACATTGCAAGACGTGCCGACATGGCGAAGAGATTCTTCGTCTTGTCGGCTGTTTGGTTATATACCTTCTACACCAAAAACCCAGCATGAACGATGCAGAACAAGGAGGATGAGCTTATGCATGAGAGCCTCCAAACCAGAGTAAAAAAATATGCAAAGCATTTTACGGCCATTACCGAGGTGGATGTGTGCTTGCTAAGTTTGCAGCATAAGAGTTTTGAAGATGGGGCCCCTAATTTTTGTGAAATGCATTGCCCCGCCAGAAAAGACGGGGGTTGCAATTGCTTGGACGTACATTTGCGCAGCTGCCTTGAGGCCGAACGATGGGACGGGCGCTACACGTATTATTGTCCGCTGAATTTTGTGTTTATTGCCACCCATTGTTACACACGCACGGGCCTTGTGGCCGGGCTTGTGGCTGGGCCTGTTTTATTGGATGAACCTGATTTAGACGCCTTTTCAGGCCTTGGCACAAACACACGGCACATCCTTTCACATGTGCCGGTGGTATCAACAGAAAAGGCGTATCACTTTGGAGAAACCCTAGCGGCATTGCTATTTTGTTGTGCTACGCGCGACCGAGGCTTTTCGCCAACAGGCCTGCGCAGAGAACTTATCAATCGTATGTTTGATTCGGCCACAGAGAGCAGCACCGCTTTAACGAGCTATTCCATTGAAATGGAGCGTCGTCTTGCCCATCTGATTTCAGGTGGTGACAGCGAGGGCGCATTGCAATTAATTTCACAAATTTTAAGCTATTTAAGCATTGCTTTTCTAGACAACAACGCCGCCTTGCAAAGCCGATGCACAGAGCTTTTGGTTGTCATGAGCCGGGCGTCTATTGAAGCAGGCGCTGATATAGAATCTACGTTTTTGTTAAGTGAACAGTATTTTAAAGAGCTTGCGGCGTGCAGTACGCCCGAGGATATGGGAGTGTGTTTGTCCACTGCGGCAGCGAGCTATACCGTGCAGGCACAAAGCGCCTCGGCTGGAAAACATTCGTTTGCGGTGTCCAACGCCATCAACTACATCCGCCAAAACTATATGAAAAAAATCACACTGGACTCCACCGCAAAAATGGTATATCTCAGTCGTTCTTATTTTTCTAAATTATTTTCAGAGGAAACCGGCACCACTTTTTCTAATTATGTGATTGCCGTGCGCATAGAAAAAAGCAAACAGCTACTGTTGAATAGTGATGTGAAACTGGCCGACGTGGCGTATTTGGTTGGTTTTGTGGACCAGAGCTATTACACCAAATGTTTTCGCAAGCTTGTGGGTGTATCGCCGGGCAAGTTTCGCAATTGCAAAGGTGTGTTGTGATGCAAATGGCCAAATGATGTAGAATAAATACAGTGGCATTTCATTTGTTTTGATAAAAAAAGACGAAAATAAGCCAAATTTAAGAGAGCGTGATACAAGCATAAATTAAAATTTGTTAAAACCTGCATGTTGTGATTTTGCGTAAAAACCCTTAATACAACACAGCAAAGAGAGGAATAAATTCATGAACCAGTATTTAAAACAGCCTATCGCCTGCAATTGCGCACGCACACACAATGTACCTATTTCCCAAATTGATATGCAAATGTGGCAAAATAATCTTGCAGAAAAAATGCAAGCTGTTTTGGGTGGCACAAGGGCCCTGCTTTTATGCGATGAAAACACCGCCGCAGTTTTAGGCGATAAAGTGGCGCAACATTTACAAGATGCAGGTTGGACGCTTTCGGTGCGTCGATACGCTGTGGGTAATGTGCCTGTTGTGAACGATGAAACCGTGGTGGGTACGGCCATCTTTGACGCCGGCACAAAAATAGATGGTATCATTGCCGTGGGGGGCGGCACGATGACGGACTTAGGGCGGTTTATTGCCTCGCGCTTAAAGCTCCCCTTTGCCCTTGTGATGACTTGCCCGTCGATGGACGGTTATGCCTCAAATGTTGCGGGCATGATTATTGGAGGGGAAAAGAAGGTGCTGAAAGACTGCACCTACCCAAATGGCATTTTTTGCGATCTTAAGGTGATGGAAAAAGCACCAATGCCGCTAATTCTATCTGGCTTTGGTGATATGCTGGGCAAATGCACAGCATTGCCAGATTGGATACTGGCGCACCATTATAACGGCGATTATTACTGCCAAATGATTGCAGACCTTGTAGAAGAAAGTAGCACAGCCTGTGTGCAGGCCGCAGAAGACATTATAAAGCGCAGCCCAAAAGCCATAGCCACTTTAACCGAGGCGCTTTGCCTAGCCGGTGTGACGATGGCATTGTGCGAAGATACACGACCGGCCTCCGGCAGCGAACACATTTTTTCTCATTACCAGGTGGAAGGCGCAGTAAAGCGTGGTGAGCAACCGCCGTCACATGGGGTCAGTGTTGCGTTTGGTACGTTGGTATCGGCGTATTTATATGAATACTTGCTTTGCGTGCAAAACAAGTGCGATATTAGTGCTGCAAGTGCTTTGTTGCAAGAAAAAGTGATAAGGCCAAATGAGGTGTTTCAGCTGCTGGAAAAAACAGGAATCGGTGGGTGTGTAGACGATCACCTGCCAAATAAAGAGGCTTTGCACAGCATGATACAATCTGGGGCATCACCCAAAAAACGGTATACAATTGTGCGGTTTTTAAGCGATCATAATTTGCTTGAAGAAGCCATTATATACGTGCAAAATGCCATGGTTATGAAAGGGGAATGATATGACAAACCAAATGATAAGCGCCGCGTTTTTAAACAGTGAATCTCAGGTGGGCACCGCTTATGCAGTGATGTTGGTGCTGTTGATTGCGGTATTGGTGATTTTCTTTTTGATTCCAGACCGCCGCCGCCGTCGCGCATTAAATGAAATGAGAGCGGGACTGAAACAGGGCGATAGGGTGGTGACACAAGCAGGTATTCACGGAATGGTGCTAAGTGTTTCCGAAAGCACTGTAATCTTGGAGGTGGGCAACACCAAAACACAGCTAGAGGTTGCGTTGTGGGGCATTGAGAGCCTAGAAGGTCAGGGCAAAAAGAAAGGCTTTTTACGCGATGTTGATGTGAGTCGAAAGTAAAGCTGCAAATATTTAAAAAGTGTGATGTGTGTGATATACTAGGGGATGTCGATACCACT
>CAYJJK010000109.1:0-3688 GCA_964370445.1 uncultured Oscillospiraceae bacterium
CAAAAGTTTTGGCAAAAGCCTAATTTTTGTGGCACTGGGCGAGGGCATTGCCCTATATGGAATGCTGGTAGGCATTTTGATTTTGTACAGCGTTTGATGCCATTATGAGAATGTTTTTATTGAGCGACAATGTAGACACGCTGGTGGGCCTGCGCATGGTGGGCATAGACGGCGTGGTGGTGCACACACAACAAGAGGTGAAAGAGGCCTTTAATACTGCCATTGCCGACGAAAGCATTGGCCTTGTGTTGTTTACGGCAAAGCTCGTGGCCGAAAACCGCGACCTCGTGTTTCAACACAAGCTCAACGCGCCAAGCCCTCTTGTTGTAGAAATACCCGATAGGCACGGCGGCGACAATGTTGCCGACGGAATTAAACAGTATATCGCTGAAGTTGTGGGCATTAAACTGTAGCCTTTGGTGTAAAGGAGACCCCTATGACAGATTTTGACCGTTTGCAAGTGCAAAAAGGCGTTCTGTTTAAAGATGCCGTTTTGGGCCTTGCCGAAACCAAAAGCCTTTCCATCATATCAGAAGCCGGCAAAAAGCGCGCAACCGATTTGGAAGAGGCCTATAAACTTGCTGCAAACTCAGATTATGAGGTTGTGAAAAACCGCTATATCAAAGAAAACGAAAAACAGTTTATGTCTGTTTCCACCACTGCGCGCAGAGAAATTTTAGAAGAGCGCCAAAAACTGGTACAGGAACTGTTTTTAGCAGTGGAAGATAAACTGCAAACATTCACCAAAAGCAACGCCTACCCCGCTTTTCTCACCTCACTTTTACAAGGTGGTGCAGCCGATATCGGCCACGATACCCCTGACGATGTGCCTTCACGCATTGCCGGATTTTTAGGCGGCCTTCTTTCACGCGTTGCCGGCGGCAACGAGGAAGATAAACCCACCCTCACCGTGCACCTGCGACCTGCCGACCAAAAATACACCACCATACTGCAAAGCATTCTACCATCGGCCACTTTTGTCGAAGACAAGAGCATCCGCCTTGGCGGCCTTAAGGTAGACGACGGGCACATCATGTTTGACGAAAGCTTGGATAGGCGCCTTGAAGACGCCAAAAACCGTTTTTACGAAAGCGGCAGAATGACGGTTTAAGGTCAAGAGCAAAACCTTAGAACCCTTTTCTTTAAAAAAATGGGGATCTAAACCTCCCAAAAAGCTCTTGTTTCGGGGCGTGTTTCATTTGAGCGTAATTCAATCTATTTGCTAAAAGAAGGGTGAACCATTTGGATTATGCCGAAGGTAGGCTGGAAAAGAAAATGAAAAGGTTTCGCTCTTTCATTTCGGCCGTTTGTACCCTTCTGCCTTCAGCAATACTAAAACAAGCCTTGCTTTTAATTTAATAAAGCTAAAAGGCGCCCTTTTGCACCGCCAATATTTGCGGGGGAATGTCCGCAAACTTCTTTCGGCAAATGGTTTTGATTTTTAATACAATATTCATTCCCTTTTGCGGCTTTGCAAAGCTTATGCTGCACATGCCCTTAGGTAAGAATTTTGTCCACTTTTGCAAAAGTGGCGGGGTTTGGGGCAGCACCCCAAGGCCTTTAAGGAAAGGTTTCGCTAAAAAAGAGAGGTGTGCTTTTTGAAAAAGCAGGATGTAGTTTATTCAATCAATGGGCCGGTTATCACAGTAAAAGAGACTCGGTCATTTAAAATGCTGGAGATGGTATTTGTAGGCGAAGCAGGGCTGATTGCCGAGGTGATTTCCGTAAGCGACGCACAAACCACCATCCAAGTATATGAAGACACCAGTGGCTTGCAAGTGGGCGAAGCAGTGCGTGGCAGTGGCGCACCTTTATCTGTCACCTTGGGGCCTGGCATTTTGCGCAATATTTTCGACGGAATTCAGCGCCCTTTGCGTGACATGGAAGAACAAAGTGGTGCCTATATACGCACAGGACTGCAAGTGCAAAACCTGAGCGAAAGCGCCAAATGGGACGTGAGTGTACTTTGCAAAGTGGGCGAGCACTTGCAAAGCGGCGATATTTTCGCCACTTGCCCAGAAACACCCGTCATTTTGCACAAAAGTATGGTGCCCCCCCTTATAAGTGGCGAGGTTCTTTGGGTTGCCAGTGACGGTGAATACACCATCGTAGACCCGATTGTGCGTATAAAGTTAGAAAATGGCGATGAGCACGAATTGTGCCTTGCACAACGCTGGCCCGTCAAGACACCGCGCCCCGTGCGCAAAAGAGAGAGCATTTCGCGTCCACTAATTACAGGCCAACGTGTAATCGACACTTTGTTCCCCATTGCAAAAGGGGGTACCTGTGCTATTCCCGGCGGGTTTGGAACGGGAAAAACCATGACACAGCATCAATTTGCAAAGTGGAGTGATGCCGATATTGTGGTGTATGTGGGCTGTGGTGAACGCGGCAACGAAATGACACAAGTACTGGACGAATTTGGCAATTTGGTGGATCCCAAAACAGGCAAACTGATGACAGACCGCACAGTGCTAATTGCCAACACCTCCAACATGCCTGTGGCTGCGCGTGAAGCATCCATTTATACAGGCGTTACCTTGGCTGAATACTACCGTGACATGGGCTATGACGTTGCCATGATGGCCGATTCATCCTCTCGTTGGGCCGAGGCCCTGCGCGAGATTTCTGGCCGGCTAGAGGAAATGCCCGCAGAAGAAGGATTTCCGGCTTATTTGCCCAGCCGCTTGGCCGGCTTTTACGAGCGCGCCGGTAGCGTGGAAGCATTAAACGGCAACAACGGCAGTGTCACCATCATTGGCGCCGTAAGCCCACAAGGGGCCGACTTTTCTGAGCCTGTAACACAAAACACTCGTCGTTTTGTGCGCTGCTTTTTGGCTTTAGATAAAAACCTGGCTTATGCGCGTCATTACCCAGCTATAAACTGGAACCTGAGCTACAGCGAATACTACGATGATTTGGACGCATACTACCAAAAAGAGCTGGGCGAAGAATTTGTGCATTGCCGCACACGCATTTTAAGTTTGCTGAGCAAAGAAACCAGCCTGCAAGAAATTGTAAAGCTGATTGGTACAGACGTATTGCCCGAAACGCAAAAACTCACCCTAGAGGTGGCACGTGTAATTCGCACAGGGTTTTTGCAGCAAAATGCCTACCACAAAGACGATACTTTTGTGCCGCTAACAAAGCAGCTGCGCATGATGCAGGTCATTTTGCATTTGCAAGACAAAGCCCAGCCTCTTGTAGAAGGTGGTATGACCATTTCCGCACTGGTGGAAACCGGCCTTTTAGAGCGGCTTGTTAAAATAAAATACGACATACCCAATGACGAACTGGATTTATTCGACGGCTATTTTAAAGACATCGATGAGAGCCTTGAAAAAGCCGCAATGCCCCTTTAAAGAACCACCCCGAAAGGAGAAACAGCATGGCCATGGAATATTTAGGGCTATCGACCATCAGTGGCCCTTTGGTAACCTTAGAAGGTGTACAAAACGTCAGCAATGAATAAATGGTAGAGCTTAAAACTGCTGGTGGCACGCGCCTTGGGCGTGTTGTCACCTTAGAGGGAGACAAAGCCGTGGTGCAGGTGCTGGCCGGCACCACTGGCCTTGGTTTACAAGACGTTAATACGCGTTTCACAGGCAAACCCATGCGCCTTGCCCTAGGTAATGAGCTCATCGGCCGCATCTTTAATGGTGCAGGCCAACCCATAGATGGTCTTGGC
>CAYJJK010000109.1:3698-7723 GCA_964370445.1 uncultured Oscillospiraceae bacterium
TATTTCATACATCGACACCTTGGCCACTTTGATCCGCGGCCAGAAGCTACCCATTTTTTCGGGCAGTGGCATGAGCCACAACCGCCTTGCCGCACAAATTGCACGGCAAGCTCGGCTAAGTGACGATGCCGGCGATAATTTTGCCATCGTCTTTTGTGCTATGGGTGTCACAAAAGACGTTGCCGATTATTTCACACGTAGTTTTGAAGAATCGGGTGCATTAAGCCGTGTTACGATGTTTTTAAACCTGTCTAGTGACCCCATTGTAGAACGCACCATCACACCACGCTGCGCCCTTACAGCCGCCGAGTATCTGGCATTCGAAAAAAATATGCACATTCTTGTCATCATGAGTGATATGACCAGCTACGCTGAAGCCCTACGTGAATTTTCGTCCTCACGTGGGGAAATCCCCGGACGAAAAGGATACCCCGGCTACCTCTACAGCGATTTAGCCAGTCTTTACGAAAGAGCCGGTGTCATCAAAGGCAAAAATGGCAGTGTAACGCAGCTGCCCATCCTCACCATGCCAAACGACGATATCACAAGCCCGGTGCCAGACCTTACCGGTTATATCACAGAAGGCCAAATTGTGCTCGACCGCTACCTCGACCAAACGGGCATCTATCCACCTGTAAGCGTGTTGCCCAGCCTTTCGCGGCTGATGAAAGACGGCATCGGCGAGGGCTACACGCGCGCCGACCATCAGGCTGTTGCCAATCAGTTGTTCGCCTCATATGCCAAAGTAAGTGATGCGCGCGGCCTTGCCAATGTTATTGGCGAGGAAGAACTTGGCGAGGTAGATAAACGATACCTTGCTTTTGGCTTGGAGTTTGAGAGTATTTTTCTTTGCCAAGGGCCACGAGAAGAGCGAACCATCGAGGAAAGTTTGGAAATTGGCTGGAAATTGCTTTCCATTTTGCCACGAGGCGAATTAGACCGTATGGACGACAAGCTTTTAGAAGAAAAACTGGGCCCTGCCGGTGCCAAAAAAGAAGATATACGGGCTAACAGCATGCCCTTACCGCAAACCGGTATAAAACAGCCAAAAGATCGCCAAAAGCTTGCCGGAGTGCCCGAGGCATAGCAAGCTTTATCACCAAAGGCAAAGGAGGGAAAGCAAGTGCCGGTGCAAGTGTCGCCCACAAAGGCAAATTTATTAAATATCAAAAAAAATTTGGCGCTTGCCAAAACAGGATTCGATCTTCTTGATAGAAAAAGAAACGTATTGATGCGTGAAATGATGAAATTAATCGATGAAGCGGCAGCGCTTCAAAAAGACATTGGCAACAGCTTTACCGCTGCATATCATGGCCTGCAAATGGCAAATGTCACGCTTGGCATCGAGATTACGCAAGAAAACTATGCCGAGGAAGATCACGGGTTTTCATTTGTAAACCGAAGTGTGATGGGCATCAATTTACCCACAACCACGCTAGAAAGAAAAACCCCTTTTCCCTACTATGGATTTCGCAGTTCTAATGCATATCTTGATAAAAGTTACATCCAATTTCATCGTGTAAAAGAGCTATCTGCACGGCTGGCCGGTGTAGAAAACAGTGTGTATCGTTTGGCCATGGCGATCAAAAAAACTCAACGGCGCGCTAATATGCTTGAAAATGTGGTAATCCCTCGCTATGAAGATGACATCCGGTTTATCTCCAGTGTTTTGGAAGAACACGAACGCGAAGAATTTACCCGCATGAAGGTAATTAAACGCCAAAAACAAAAGACATAGTTTGGTCCACCTCCAAACTATGTCTTTTGTTTTTGCATAAAACTTTCGTTTAAATGCGTATTTTATATTCAGCAGTTTACCGAAGGACAGTTGCCATAAATTCACTCTTTGTGGCAACTTTTTATAACATTTTCTATGAAAAAGAAATTGAATTATTAAAAAAGGCCAAGGTATAACCAATCCTATAATAAGTGCATCACACCACCTGTATCTGGCACATTTTCATCGTAGTAAGTGCAGCATTATGTGTTTCAACACTTACACCCGCGCAAGCGTCTGCCTTCACAAACACCTCGCATTCCGGCAGGTTATTTTTTATTAAAATGGCATTCGATACCACACAAATATCTGTGCATACCCCCGCAAAAGTAACTGACAACGGCCCCTCTTTTGCGCGCTCTTGCAACACACGCACCAATTCCAACGATCCAAACACCGGTTTTTCCAGAACACGCACCTCGCAAAGGCGCTTCAGCCGCTCGTCAAACTGCCAGCCATAACTCCCCTTAATACAATGCTCCACCGGCAAAAATTTACCTTCTTGTGTATTTAAATAATCCTTTGTATGGGTGTCTTTAGTTGCGTAGATGTCCTCGTTTGCATATTCATCCATCAGTGTTTGTACATTTTTCACTATAGATTCGGCTTCTTTTGTGCCCAGTGCCCCACTAATAAAATCATTTTGCATATCCACCACAACCAGAATTTTACGTTTCATTGTATATCACTCCCTAATCATCATCATACCCATCAACCGTGCTGTCATTTTTCCATTTTGCGCGGTGATTTTCTGCCTGCTCAAAGCGCGCCAACTTTTTTTCAAGATCTGTAATGCGTTTTTCCAACACATTGGGAAAATGGCTTTGATCCAGCTCTACATTGGGTTTTGCACTACTTGTGCATGGCGAAACACCAGGCCGGTTGCGCACCACCACTGCAGGGCTGCCCACTGCCGTAGAATCACACGGTACATCGTCTAAAACTGTGCTATTTGCACCAATACGGCTACGCTCACCAATCATCACAGGGCCCAGCACCTTCACACCGGCACCTAGCAACACACCATCACGCACCGTAGGATGACGTTTCCCCGTTTGTTTGCCTGTTCCGCCCAAAGTAACACCGTGGTAAATCGTCACATCATCGCCTATTTCCGCTGTTTCTCCGATCACCACACCCATGCCGTGGTCTATAAACATCCTTTGGCCTATTGTGGCCCCTGGATGAATTTCAATGCCTGTGACGTTACGTCCCCACTGGCTAACCATCCGTGCTAAAAAAAAACGACGATGACGATACAAAAAATGCGCAACTCTGTGGAAGATCAAAATGTGAAACCCTGGATATAAAAACAACACCTGCGGCAGGCTTACACCCGCAGGGTCTGTGCTTTGGATATTTTTTGCGTCTTGTAAAAGGCCCATGTTTTTCTCTCCTCTTGCAAATAAAAAGAGCTCTTGGGCATGCAATTGTATACGAATCTCCGCTAAGTTTAGCAAAACGCTTTACCTGATTTTATACAAAATTTCTGCTTTATCAATGAGAAAGCAGAAAACTATTTCTCATTTTTCACCTTATTTTGTATAAAAACCGGCCTGCATTTGTATTTTACCGGATATTTGTATTACCCTGAGCTCTTCGTGCTAAATTGTCGTTAAAATGCACAAAAAGACCGAGGCGGCAACAATCTACAACAACACACACAAACCCTTATTTTCATCATTTTTTACCGCCCCTTTCCCTATTTTGTTTTGTTCAGTGTAACACGGCATTCGCATTTTCGTCAAGCGACCTTTCGGCCCCTTTTAGCCGTTTTTGCAAGCAGACTCTTAGCCCTTTGTAGCCTATGCATATTTTTTGCCCAAATCTAAAATCGAATCCCGCTCTCCTTTATCCCCTCTATCTCACAAAAAGGAGCAGCGATTTAAAAAATAGCCCGTCGCAAAGCATGGCTTTGTGACGGGCTTCCAGTTTAAGGGCACTCCACTAACACATACCCTTACCCCAAAATTTTACTTCAATTTTTTAACAATAGTGGGGGTTTTTGTGGCGCCCCAAGGTTTCACCTATAACGAACCCGCCTTCACAATTTCGCAGAAATCGGCAGGTTTCAAGCTTGCCCCACCAATAAGCCCACCGTCCACATTGGGTTTAGAGAGAAGTTCTGCAGCATTTTGCGCATTCATGCTACCACCGTACTGAATGCTTACACCATCGGCAACACTTTGACCATACAGCTCTGCCAACACTTTACGGATGGCTGCGCATACCTCTTCAGCTTGGTCTG
>CAYJJK010000110.1:0-7040 GCA_964370445.1 uncultured Oscillospiraceae bacterium
CTTTAGCTTGTTTAGGAGGGGAGATTTTCTCATGTGCACCTCTGTTTGTAAGCGTACAAACATTTGCAAATACTCTTCTTCCTTATCCGGGTTTTCAGCAAAGAGTTGCTCTAGGGTTTTTCCCTCAATACACTCAGATACAATAGCCCAACTATCGTCTATTTTACTCACTTCCAGCACCTTTGGCACCGGTAAGCCTGTTTCACTTACGCGCGACTGATTTAGGGCCTCGTTGAGAATATCTGATTGCGGAAAGCTGGAATCAAACACTTTAATTACTTTGTCGCCGTCTTTGTAGATGGTTTTGTTGCTGCGCTGTGCAATGATTTGGCTCTGTTTCATATTTGTCATCCTCCCTTAGGCCTTTTTGCCGTAATAGGCACGTAAGTACAATTCTTTCATTTCACTCATCAGGGGATAGCGTGGGTTTGCACCGGTGCACTGGTCGTCGAAAGCAAGCTCTGTCATTTCGTCCAGTTTGGCAAGGAATTCAGTTTCGTCAATGCCATAAGCCTGGATGCTATTCTTGATACCAATTTTCACTTTCAATTCGTCGATGGCGGCGATGAGTGCCTCTACTTTATCGGCATCTGTTTTGCCGCTAAGGCCTAGGTACTGTGCAATTTCGGCATAGCGAGAGATTGCATTTGGGTGGTCGTATTGTGAGAAGGAACCCATTTTAGTGGGGGCGTCCACTGCGTTAAAGCGGATGACTTCACCGATAAGCAGTGCATTTGCCACACCGTGTGGCAAGTGGTAAAAGGCACCTAGTTTATGTGCCATCGAGTGGCAGATGCCCAAAAATGCATTGGCAAATGCCATGCCGGCCATGGTGGCAGCGTTGGCCATTTTTTCACGAGCCACAATGTCTGTTTTTCCATCATTATAAGCTCTTGGCAGATATTCAAAAATGGTTTTCAAGGCTTTTTGTGCCATACCATCGGTATAATCTGTAGCCATTACAGAGGCATAAGCCTCAAGGGCATGGGTAACCGCATCAATGCCGGAAGCAGCCGTCAATCCTTGTGGCGCATCCATCATAAGGTCAGGATCAACAATTGCCATATTTGGCATTAGCTCATAATCGGCAAGCGGATATTTCATACCACAGCTCTCGTCTGTAATTACGGCAAAAGGTGTGACCTCAGATCCTGTGCCTGCTGTGGTGGGGATGGCTATGAAATAGGCTTTTTCGCCCATTTTAGGAAATGCATACACACGCTTGCGAATGTCCATAAACCGCATGGCCATGTCGGCAAAATCAGCATCTGGATGTTCATAAAGCACCCACATAATTTTGGCAGCATCCATGGCAGAACCACCACCAAGAGCGATGATGCAGTCCGGCTCAAAAGCGGCCATGGCCTTAGCGCCGGCTCTAGCACTGGCAAGGGTGGGGTCCGGCTCTACATCAAAAAAGCAAGTATAAGAAATCCCCATAGACTCAAGGCGTTCGGTTACCGGTTTTGCATACCCATTTTGATACAGGAATTGATCGGTAACCACAAACACTTTTTTCTTGCCAAGTACTGCGTCCAGCTCATCTAAAGCCACAGGTAGACAACCTTTTTTAATGTACAGTTTTTCTGGCGCACGGAACCAAAGCATATTTTCTCTCCTCTCGGCCACCGTTTTGATATTGAGCAAATGTTTCACGCCCACATTGTCAGATACAGAGTTTCCGCCCCAAGATCCGCAGCCTAAGGTAAGCGAAGGGGCCAAATTAAAGTTGTATAAGTCGCCAATACCACCGTGCGAAGAAGGCGTGTTCACCACAATGCGGCAGGCCTTCATTCTGGCGGCAAATTGGTTTAATTTTTCTCGTTCTTTTGTATTATCTAAATAGATGGAAGCTGTGTGGCCTATGCCGCCATCTTCCACAAGTTTTTGCGCTTTGTTGAGGGCGTCCTCAAAATTTTCGCTTTTGTATAGGGCCAACACGGGAGAAAGTTTTTCGTGGGCAAAGGCTTCACTTTTCTCCACGTTGCTCACTTCGCCAATGAGGATTTTTGTCGTTTCAGGCACCGAAAAACCGGATAGCTCTGCAATGCGATGGGCACTTTGTCCCACTATTTTGGCATTTAAGGCCCCGTTGATAAGAATGGTGCCGCGCACCTTGTCGCATTCGTCCGGTTTTAGAATATAACAGCCACGGAAAATAAATTCTTTTTTCACCGTCTCGTAAATGCCTTTGTCTACAATCACCGATTGCTCGGAAGCACAAATCATGCCGTTGTCGAATGTTTTAGAATGAATGACCGAGCTTACTGCCAGCAAAATGTCGGCGCTTTTGTCGATGATGGCGGGGGTGTTGCCTGCACCCACACCAAGGGCAGGCTTGCCGCTGCTGTAGGCCGCTTTTACCATGCCGGGGCCACCGGTGGCCAAAATAAGATCCGCCTCTTTCATCACAAGGTTGGTAAGCTCTAAAGAAGGCACATCTATCCAGCCGATAATGCCTTTTGGAGCACCGGCCTTTACTGCAGCTTCTAAAACTAATTTCGAGGCGGCAATGGTGCAATTTTTTGCCCTTGGGTGTGGGCTAATGATGATACCGTTGCGGCTTTTTAGTGCCAAAAGGGTTTTGAAAATGGCTGTGGATGTTGGGTTTGTGGTGGGAATAACTGCTGCAATTACACCAACTGGCTCTGCAATTTTTATGGTGCCAAGCGTTTTGTTTTCTTCTATCACACCGCAAGTTTTGGTGTCTTTATAGGCGTTGTAAATGTATTCTGATGCATAGTTGTTTTTGATCACTTTGTCTTCAACAATACCCATGCCGGTTTCGGCAACGGCCATTTTGGCAAGCGGGATACGCGCTTTAGCAGCTGCCGTGGCCGCAGCCAGAAAAATACGGTCTACTTGCTGTTGCGTGTAAGTGGAAAATTGCTCTTGTGCTTTGCGCACTTCGGCAAATTGTGCCTCTAACATTTCTACACTGTCCACCATTAAATACGGGTTTGCTTTGTCCATTTGTTTTTCCTCCTACAAGATAATGCATATCAAGGGGTTTCGTTTGGGTAAAACAAATTTTACAAGTGTGTGAAATCTGTTTGATAATAATTTAACACACTACGTGTGGTGCGTCAATGCTTTTTAAGAACATTTGATATTTTTTTCACAAATAGACAAACACAAGGGCATATTATGTTATAAATTTGTCAATATCGCCAAACTCCACTTGTGCGATTGCGAAAATTGCGTTGTGTTGTTTTTATTTATCTTAAATTTGAGTTTTGCTGAAATCAAAACTGATAAAACGTGGGGGCTGGCTTTAGAAAGGGTATGGAGTGGTTTTGTTTTTGGGGCTTTCCATAAATAAAAACCATTCTCTCTGATATTTTGCAATGTTCTGAAGTGTATTGCGTTCTGAGTTACCTTTAGTTTTTTTGTTAAATATTGATGTTGCCACCAGTGTGTGGTTTGCTATAGCTTTCGTCACAAAAACAATGCCTTCATTTCCGAAAGCCAGCCATCCACATAAAACTACTCGTTTAAATAGGCTCGGGTTTTATCAGAACTTTCTCTTATAGTCGAGAATCAAAACTCGCGCATGGCTTTTTTCATCTCTTTGGCATAACACTGCACAATATCGACACTGTTTTTGCCATGTTCAGCTACCAATTTCATAATGGCCGAGCCCACAATCACTCCATCGGCCTTTTGGGCCATGGTTTTTGCCTGTTGTGGCGTGGAGATACCAAAGCCAATGGCTGCAGGGATGTCGGATACTTCGCGCACCAACGCCACCATGGAGTCGATATCGGCGGTGATGTTTTGGCGCACACCCGTTACCCCAAGGGAAGAAACACAGTAAATAAACCCTTTTGCTTCTTTGGCAATCATTTTAATTCGCTCATGTGAAGTGGGCGCAATTAGTGAAATGAAGTCCACACTATTTTTTTCAAAAAGCTCGGCAAATTCATGTTTTTCTTCAAATGGAATGTCGGGCAAAATTACGCCACTGATACCAACTTCACCACAACGTTTTGCAAATTTTTCCGTTCCATAAGAAAATATGATGTTGGCGTAGGTCATGAAAACCAGCGGAATATGAACTTGCAATTTCTCTACCATGGCAAAAATGTCGTCGGTGGTTATTTTGTTTTGCAGTGCACGCATATTGGCACTTTGAATCACCTCGCCCTCGGCGGTTGGGTCGGAAAAGGGGATGCCAAGTTCTATTATATCGGCTCCGGCGGCTTCAAGGGCATACACGAGTTTTTGCGTGGTGTTAAGGTTTGGGTCGCCACAAGTGATGAAAGGAATGAAGGCTTTGCCGTTTTGAAAGGCATTTTGTATTTTCATTATTCAACCTCCTTATGAGTATATTTTTCCACCGAAACACAGTCTTTGTCTCCTCTGCCAGACAAATTAACAACAATGAGTTTATCTTTGCCCATGGATGGGGCGATTTTTATAGTGTGAGCCAATGCATGAGAGCTCTCGATGGCAGGGATGATTCCTTCAGTTTTGGAGAGATATTCAAACGCTTTTACGGCTTCCTCGTCTGTAACAGAAACATATTTTGCACGGCCGATATCATGCAGGTGTGCGTGCTCTGGGCCAATTCCGGGGTAGTCCAGCCCAGCTGAAATGGAGTACACCGGTGCAATTTGGCCATAGCGATCTTGGCAAAAGTAACTTTTCATACCATGAAAGATGCCAAGGCGTCCAACCGAAATAGTGGCAGCAGTATCCTTGGTTTCGATCCCACGTCCGGCAGCTTCGCAGCCTATCAGCTGCACCTGGGCATCGTCAATAAAATGGTAAAAAGCCCCAATGGCATTGGAACCACCGCCCACACAGGCAACCACAGCATCGGGCAATCTGCCTTCTTTTTGTTGGCATTGCTCTTTAATCTCTTTGGAAATGACAGCCTGAAAATCGCGCACAATGGTGGGAAATGGGTGTGGTCCCATCACCGAGCCTAGCACATAATGTGTGTCCTCTATACGAGTGGTCCACTCGCGCATAGTTTCGGAAACAGCATCCTTTAAGGTGGCGGTGCCGAAGTGGACGGCGTTTACCTTCGCCCCCAAAAGAGTCATCTTGTAAACGTTTAGCGCTTGGCGCTCTACATCTTCCGCACCCATAAAAATTTCACATTCCATGCCAAATAGAGCGGCGGCAGTGGCGGTGGCCACACCATGTTGTCCTGCTCCGGTTTCGGCAATCAACCGCGTTTTTCCCATTTTGTGTGCCAATAAAGCCTGTCCCAAGACATTATTGATTTTATGTGAACCGGTGTGGTTTAAATCTTCACGTTTTAAATAAATCTTGGCACCGCCTAGGTCTTCTGTCATTTTTTTTGCACAATAAAGTCGCGAGGGTCTGTTTGCATATTCGCAAAAAAGTGTATGGAGTTCGCTTTGAAAATCCTTGTCGTTTTTGTAGTGGTTATATGCCTTTTCAAGCTCAATCACTACATTCATAAGTGTTTCTGGGATGTATTGACCGCCGTGTATGCCAAATTTTCCGTTTGTCATGTTTCACCTCTATAGCTGTTTGTTTTCCATGGGGACACGCAGCTTGATTTCTTTCATCAAGGCAGCAAACCCAGTTAAATCCATAGATTGTGCCCCGTCACACAGGGCTTCTTGGGGATTGTTATGCACTTCTATCATCACACCATCTGCCCCTGCAGCAATAGCGGCTTTCGTTAAAGGGGCCACAAACGAACGTTTGCCAGCCGCATGGCTGGGGTCCACAAAAATAGGCAAATATGTTTTTTGTTTTAACGCCACAACGGCCGATAAATCCAGTGTGTTGCGTGTGGCTGTTTCAAATGTGCGAATGCCACGCTCACACAAAATCACTTGGTCGTTGCCTGCGGCTAAGATATATTCGGCACTTAGTAAAAGTTCTTCTATGGTGCTGGACAGGCCCCGCTTTAGCAAAATAGGTTTTTTTAGAGAACCCACCTCTTTTAGCAAATCAAAATTTTGCATATTTCGTGCCCCTATTTGAATTATGTCTACATCATCAAACAGCGGGATCTGTGTTTGGTTCATGATTTCGCTGATAATGGGAAGGCCGAATTCTTTTTTGGCTTGCAAGAGCATTTGGATTCCCTCTTCTCCATGTCCTTGAAAAGCGTGCGGGGATGAGCGTGGCTTAAAGGCGCCGCCACGGAGCACTTGCACCCCACTGTTTTTCATTGCATCGGCAATGGTGTTTATCTGCTTTTCGCTTTCGATGGCACAGGGACCCGCAATAACCGTAAAATGGTTTGGACCTACTTTGCAGTTTGGCAGTTCTATCACCAGCCCTTCGCTGCGAATGCTTTTGTTTACCATCTTATATGGTTCGGTGATTCTTTTTCCATAGCTTACAATTGGTGTGTTTTCTACAATGCTGTCGATATTGATGTCTTTTGTGTTGCCAATCAAACACACGGCTGTATGTTCAGTGCCCTTTTTTACAAATGGTGAAATATTTTTGCTATTAAAAGAACGCACAAAACTTTCGATTTCCATTTTTGTAGCCGTTTTATGCAATATAAATACCATTTTTTTGTCACCTTCCTTTTCTTACAAGATGAATGACTTGTTGAATTTTTTTAGGGTCTTTCGCCTTGTTTGTTTCCACACCGCTGCTGATATCGAGGCAGTAGGGCGCATATTGATGCATGGCTTGCACCACGTTCTCTTTGCTTAGGCCACCTGCCAAAATGAATTTCCGTTTCATTTCACCGATAAGAGACCAATCAAAGCATTCTCCCGTTCCATAACCGTTGTCGAGCAATATTTTATCACAAACAGAAGTATTCGCTGTTTTTAAATCATCTTTGCAGCGCATTTGAATTGCCTTCCATATCTCCTTTCCCGGTGCATTTTTTCTTAATGTTTCGATGTAATCATTGTTTTCGCTGCCATGTAGCTGAATCACCTTGCAAATAGAAGCAAAACTTGCAACATACTCTAAAGGGGCGTTCACAAATACACATACGGCCGAAATTCGGCTGTCCAGTTTTTGAATCAACTGCTTCGGCTCTTCTTTTTCTATACTGCGGTGGGTTTTTGGAAAATGGATGATGA
>CAYJJK010000110.1:7077-7706 GCA_964370445.1 uncultured Oscillospiraceae bacterium
CATAATCGATATCACAGGGGTGGTAGAGGCCGCATATTTTAATTTTGCTCATAACGTCGCTCCATCATTTGCTTAAAAAAATTGGATTTATTGCAAGATTTCATCAGCGCTTCGCCTATCAAAAGGGCATCGGCACCGTCTTTGTAAAGGCGTATGCCATCTTCAGGCGTTTCTATGCCACTTTCTGCCACATACAAAACATTATCCGGGACGTATGATTTTAAATTAGAGGCATTGTTTAAATTAACTGAGAAAGTTTTTAGGTTTCGGTTATTCACTCCAATGAGTTGAGCACCAACACGAAGGGCCTTTTGTATCTCTTCTTTGTCATGTGTCTCCCCCAGCGCATCAAGGCCCCGCAGTTCACAAATATGCAAATATTCTTTTAGGTAAGCATCCACGGTAAAATCTTTGCGCAGCATGGGCAACATCACATGTTTTCGAATTTCGGTAAAAATAGCATCACTGCCCAAAAACCATTTTGGCTCTGTAAGCACCGAAATACAAGCTGCACCCATTTTTTCGTATTCTTTTGCAATGTCAAGATAGGGGAAATTGGGCGCAATAATACCTTTTGAAGGCGAAGCTTTTTTTATTTCGGCTATCACGGCAAGTGGATGTTTCGAAAG
>CAYJJK010000111.1:0-7608 GCA_964370445.1 uncultured Oscillospiraceae bacterium
CACTTCTTTCAGCTTAATCTCTGCTCGAATATAGGCCATTTGCATCTCCCCTCTTATTTAAGAAAAAATCCCTCAAAGCGTTGCCTTGAGGGATTTTTTACTCTGCTGTTGTTGCCTGAGCACTCATCAAGCTACTCCATATGCCGTTAACATACTCTGCAGCTTCTAAATACTTCTCATTTACAATGTCTTTCTCAAGGCCTAAAGACTCAAGATAGGGCGTAACATGTTTAAAATCTGCATTATCAAAGGCAATTGTTAAATTGTATAACTCTCCGCAAACACCTTCACCATTTATAATACCCAGTTTAATTTCATCTGAAACGGGTAATTTTTCAATCACCTGCTCTAACGGTAAGCCCATGAGCATCCCTAATGTGGAGAACATGCCCATGAGGTATGCCTCGCTGGGGCTGATGGGGAATTCTGGCAAAGAGCCAACCATATGCTGGCAAAACCTACCCCGCAAGAAGCTGGTTTTTATCAGCTCCACCGGTATTTTTCCATCGCTCCCTTTAAAACTCAATAGGTATATCCATTGTTTTAATTGGTCAATACCCAACACCACAAGCGCTTGCTTCACACTGCGCACCGGGTTTCTAAGCGCAAAATATGCCGAGTTCACAAGCTTAATCAAGCTGAATGTTAGTGTAACATCACGTGAAATTACCGCTGTAATTTCATCCACATTTGCATCCTCTTTTGTAACAGCCACAATAAGCTGGAAGAAGTTGGATTGCAGATGCTCCATTTTTGGCACAACCGCGTACATACTTTCAGCAACTGAGGAGCCTTGCAAATAGCGGATACCATACTGTTCGGCCAGCTGGAAAACTTCGCTTGAATTGACATGCTCGCCCATTACTGTTTTTTGGAAGCTGTTACCAATATCTAAAATGCTGCTAAGTGAATGATTGGGTTTTGATAAATCCAGCTTGATGATATCTACAATGTCTAAAATTGCAAAGTAACGGCTAGAAAACTCAAACCCTTTGATGGCAAGTTGAAACCCCTGCCTATGATAGCCTTCCAAAAGCTCCTGCGCCACCGGATGCACCAAAACAGTGTCATCCACTTGTATCACCAAATGATCTGGTGACATCATCTTTGGGATGTCCTTTTCTAGAAGGCTTGGTGTGAATGTGATAAAAGCCTTCTTGTCGTCTAAAAACTTGCTTGTATCCATGTGTAGCAAAAAATCTGCGATCATATTTGCCGACATCATGTCTTGTTGGTTATACAGCGAAATACCTTTGTCTTCATAAAGCAATTCATAGGCCACGGCTTCGCCATCTGGTCCGATAATGGGTTGGCGCACAATACTGGTGCTCACTTGTATTCACTCCTCATGAACAAACTGATAAAACCATAAAATGTATTCGCGATATTAAAACAATGTTCTATCTACAAACTGTATCAATTCTGATAACTCCGGCTTAGAAAACTGGCCGGTTGCACCAAGGTCAGTGCCTTTCAACTTGGATGTTTCGTTAATCAGCGACGAGAAAATAACAACCGGAATATGCCTAAAATCCTCATCATCCCGTATCCGTTTGAGTAGGTGATGCCCATCCATGTGTGGCATTTCAATATCTGTGATAATAAGGCGCGCGTAGTCGTTCACAGATTTTCCGGCATTGCGCATGGTGTTCAGGTATTCCCATGCCTCAAGACCGTGCTCTGTAAAGGTCACATTTTTATAACCCGCCTTAGATAAACCTTTTTCTAATAAGCTACGAAGTAGCATTGAGTCCTCTGCCACTACAAGTGGCATATATTTGTCGCTGCTTTCTAGCACTTCGTCTAAGTTAATGCCTGTGCGCGGGCTAATTTCTCTGATGATTTTTTCGAAATCTAAAATGGTAATCAGGCGGCCTTCATACGCTGTGATTGCAGTTGCCACGCCTTCATCGCCACCATAAATAATGTCATCTGGTTTTTTAAGGTTCTCCCACGAAATCCGATTGATACCCACCACCTCATGAACATGAAATGCATAGGTTTCCTTGCTGAAATTTGTAATGATAAAAATATCGAAATCTGGGTTAGCACTTTGAGCAAGCCCCAAATGATGCGCTAGGTTAACCACCGTAATCACTTCATTGCGTGGCTTGAAAACCCCCTCAATGTCGGGATGTGATTTTTGCATCGGGTTGACGGACTGTACCTTCATAATTTCTTGCACTTTGGCTACATTGATGCCAAACAGCTTGCCCGAAACAGAAAATTCCATAATTTCCAGTTCGTTTGTACCGGATTCAAGCAAAATCTCCGATTGTTTACGCATAAGAATCCCCCTTTTACTAGCTGCCCATTACTTCCTACTATCTATCATATCAAACAGTATGGAAAAACACCACCATTTTTTTACTTTTTTTTTATTTTCTCTATTATTCTTTAAAATTCCAGCCATTTACCACAACAAAATTCTTATTTTTTCTCTTCCCAGTTAATTTCCACCGTATCGCCTATTTGCAACACATCTAAATATCCCGCCTGTTTTCCATTGCATTCAATTTGTACCCACCCTTTGGGGCTGCTAGGGTCAATATCCAGCAGCGGCAACAAATCCAACACGGTGTGCTGGCTTTTATCTGCCTTAGGAGGCAAAACAATATTTTTACCGTTCAATTGCACACGCATGCTACTGCCTATTAGTGCATTTTGTTCTGTCGGGTTTTGTTCTTCACTTGGCAAGTTTTGGCTTTCAGGTGCATTTAACTCCATTTCACTTTTTGAAGTTTCCAATGAGTTTTCAGCCTGCTCGGCTTTCGAAAAAACGGTTTTTTCTTCATTGATTAAATCGCCCGGTTCTAAAATTTGTTCTTTTGTTGCAATCTCTCCATTGCAATATACCGTGTGCTTTTGCATGTCTATCCCACTGGCCTCGCAAAGCTCTCTCACCGTTTTTATACTGGCAAAAACCACTTGCGCTTGTTCTGTAATTTCAGTATCTGTTGTAACCAACCGTCCATTTAAAAGCACCACATCGCCAACACTGTATTCTACCTCGCCTAAAAACACAGAAAACTGCGTTCCCTTTGGCATATAATCCAAAATCACAGGGTGGGCATCTTCTCCATTTTCTGCAACTTCTATCGTTAAAACATCTCCACCGTACACAGGTGCTGTTAGGGCAGAAACCTCGCCGTTTAGTTGAATTTGTGCCACGATATGCGGTTTGCCAAAAGCCACTTTGCGCTCATTATTTAGCTGAAACACCACCGAACGCCCACTGTGCCCCATCAAATCAGCATGCCTGTAACCTGCCAGCAACAAAACATCCATCACACTGATGCCTTCTCCACCGATAAAAAGCCGAATCTTTTTTTCATTCACCTGCACAAAACTTCCGCCTGCCGATATTTCTTCTGCTGCCGTTAGGGCAATGCCCACCGGTGTTGCATGCTCTGGCGCATCTAGGCCAGCACTCTCATTCAATATCCGTCCAGAAAAATTTGTACCTGCAACTGCAACTTTGTTTGTGTCTATGCCCAATCTCTCTGCCAATTTCTGACACAAGCCAAAGGTACGGCTACCGCCACCAACCAAGAAAACTGCTGCCGGCACACCGCCGTTACACTCTTCAATTCTATCTGCTATCACTTTTGCAAGAACATCCACACTCTGGTCTATCGCTTGTAAAATGCTTTCAGAGGTTGTGTTTTGTGTGTGCCCCAAAATATCAGTATAGCTCACACCATCCCCATTTTCCAGTGCCAGTTTGATTTGCTCTGCTGTTTCAAAATTCACAAGGCAATGCCGAATAATTGCTTCTGTAATCTCATCACCTGCCACAGTGGCCATGGTATATCCCGCCACTTTTCCATCTTTGGTTATGGCAATATCAGATGTTCCCGCGCCAATATCCACCATTGCCAAATTTAAAAGTCGAATATCTTGGGGCAGCACTGCACGCATAGCTGCAATTGGCTCTAGGGTTAAGGTTTCAATTTCTAAACCCACAAGTTCCATACAACGCCTTAAACTGCTCACCACTTCTCCGGGCAAAAAAGTTGCAATCACTTCCACTTCTGCCTCATCACCTTTGTGCTGTAGCAAGTTCGAAAACGTATATCCATCTATTGTTGCCTGTACCACAGAGTGACCCACGCAATGATACTGGCCTATACTATCTTTCAAGTTAAGCGCGTCTCGAGCTTCGTTCACGGCACAGCTCTCCAGCTCATACAACAGTTGTTTATCCACGGCCTTTCCAAACAACGCCCTTTTGTGCACCCCACTGATAGATTTTAGGGCACGGCCAGCTCCGGCCACCGCCACACGGCTAAGCTGTGTTCCCGTTTTTTCCTCTAAGCGCTGTTTAAGCTCGGCCGCCACACGCGCCACTTGGGCAATATCTTCAATTTGGCCGTCTATCATCGCACGCTTTGGGTGCTGTAGTTCTTCGTAAGCTTCCACCCAAAACTGGTCTCCCTCTTTATGCCCCACAATACCAATGAGACTTCTGGTTCCGATATCAAGAGCAAATACCTGCTGACTGCTTTGTTCCTCCACTCAACCGTTACCTCCTTGCCTCTACAATTCTATAATGCAACACTACGCTCTCTTCGCCGTGTTCTTTCTATACGCTGCAGTTCAAACAATTTATTGCACAGATTGTCACTTTGTCGGTCACTCATCTTTTCAAAGCTACAGCCGTATTGATGCCGATGGCCTTGGTTAACAACTTCTCTTTGCACTCGAATCAAAAACTCCATTTTTGTGCCCATCAATTTCATCTCAAGTTGATAATCCATGTTTTTATGCAGTGTTTGCTCCGAAAGCACCCGTGCCCCTGTGAGGCTTAAGTCAATCACTTCTACCGGAATACTGGGCACTTCTTTTGGCTCTTCATCTTCGTCCTCGTCATTTTCTTCCAGCACCGGATACAGCACTGCCTCTGTCTTTGTGCGAACACGAAAAGCATTGCGTTGTTCTGACGCTTCGAACGTTACCACTTCTTCAAAGCGCACAAAAGTATTGGTGGAAAGATACACAATGCCCACCATAATAGTAAACATATCCCCTTTGCGCACAAGAAGCTTCATGCGCCGCCGATACTGAAGAAGTGGTATTCTCTCTCCTTCCAGTGCTGCAATCCCAATGGCATCATGATCTATTTCTATCACTCGTCCTACCGACACAGGGTAATCATCCATGCTTTTCAGCTCACACATCGCCCCTGTATATTCCTGTGGTAATGCTAACATAGTCAACTTCCTTCTCTATTTTGGTTATTCATGACCATTTTTCATATGTCCGTTGGGATCCTGTTGCCCAATCTCATCAATCCCTTTGCCTAGGGCCACCCAAATATCAGATGTGTTTTGCCTTACTTTATTCCTAAATGTGTGGTGCACCTCTCCCATCACACCGGTCACATAAAAAGGCGGTAATTCGTTTAAAGCTACAGCCAATATGGCTGCTTTGCAAGCAGGACACCTACACAATTCTTGATATTTTTCAGGGTGTAGGCTAAATTCCTCGTTTAGCATTGTCTCTACTTGCTCTACCATGCAATTTTTTACCACCCGGCGCCCTCCTACATCTCACGACCCGAATATTATATATATATTGTACTATTATATCAGAAATCACCTCATCGGACAATACCTTATCCTTGCGCTATTTTTCAGGACATTATTGTTCCAACGGCATTTTACATGTGCTCATAATCAATTGGATTTTTTCTTTGGGGATGCTAGTCAAATCCAAACTGGTGTGCTATACTTAGAAATAGAGAAGGTTGTTGAAATATGCCTATAAAGTGGGGGTTTTGGCATCTATGAAAAAAAAGAAATTACTCATCATCATCATTATTGTTGTGGTTGTCTTGGTAGGGGCTTTTCTTGCTCTTATGTTTACCGGCATCTTACCGTTTGGCCCGGGCGCTGGCGAATCCGATTCCAGTGAAATGTCGTCCTCTGCTTCCATGACTACCTCGGGTTCTATGGCCGTTCCGATGTCAGGCTCTATGCCCGCTATGAGCGGCTCTATGGCTAGTGTTAGTGGATCCATGGCAGCTGCCAGTGGCACCACCACAACAGTTGTTGCAAATCCAGATCGTTTTTTTGAAGGTGAATACTATTTTCAAAATATCACTGGTGTTGCATTAACAGAAATTCAAATTGCACCTGCAGGCACCGCTTCTTGGGAAAGCAACTTGCTTGGAGAAACCGCCTTAGAAAATGGCGAAACTTGGGCATTGCCACTGATGCTGCGTGACCTTGGTGGCACTTGGGATTTGCGCACAACAGACGCAAATGGGCAAGAACTGCTTTACACCGGGCTGGATTTTTACGCCAATTCCAAATTTGTTTTGACCTTAGAGGGCGAAAACCCTAGCTTAAGGCAGGCTCCTTAACCATAATATACCCGTAAAATTCAAATAAAAATCGAAAAGATTGCCAAAGTATGAAATCAGTACTTGTAATTTATCTTGAAATCTGGTAGAATATTTTAGCGAGCTCAAATTCAGCAGGTTTTTTTGATTGATAACATATTACCCTGTTGATCTTATATTTTGCACAAAGAGGAGGTGCAGTTTATGGCAAAGTGCAGCATTTGCGGAAAGGGCGTTACCTTCGGCATCAAGCTTTCGCATTCCCACCGTCGTAGCAACCGCATGTGGAAACCAAATGTGAAGCGCGTAAAGGCCGTTGTGGACGGTTCGCCCAGGACGGTCTACGCCTGCACCCGTTGTTTGCGTTCGGGCAAAGTAACCCGTGCCGTCTAACGAATATTTAACACAGTTTTCAACAACAAAACCGCCTTTGGGCGGTTTTTGTTTTTACTTATACACTCCCTACTTTTCAGCTTTTGGGTTTTAATTGTTTTTTTACTACCTTTTTGTTTTAAATCATGTTACAATGTCGATAGTACTTATGTAGAAGGTGGTGAGACGCGATTTGGAATTGAGCATTTTTGAAATCTTAGGCCCTGTTATGATCGGACCTTCTTCAAGCCATACCGCAGGGGCAGCCCGTTTGGGACGTGTGGCGGCAATCATTGCTAAAAAAGAGTTTGATGTTGTTTCTTTTGGCCTTTCGGGCTCATTCGCCAAAACAGGCAAACCCCACGGCACGCACAAAGCATTGCTAGCTGGTTCTCTTGGGTTGCATACAGATGATGTTCGCCTAAGAGATGCATTTCACGAGGCAGAACAACGAGGTATACGATCTGAATTTCATGAAGAAGATCTTGAAGATATCCATGAAAATGCAGTCCACATCCGTTTTTTTCACTTAGATGGTAGCCATAGCGACATCTATGGCGCCTCTATTGGCGGAGGGCAAATCAGTATTCGACGCATCGGTGATTTACATACTGAAATTACGGCCACCAGCCCTACTTTAGTGGTTTATTATCTAGACAAACCAGGTTTGTTAGTAAAATGAGCCGTGTTTTGGCAAAAAAGGAAATTAATAACGCCCTCATGCGTGTTTCTCGCACTGTAAAAGGCGGGTTTGCCACCGCCGTTATTGAGGTAGATGAATCGTTTCCAGCTGATGTTGTATCGGCTGTGCGCGAGATAAACAATGTAACGGAGGTGATGGTAATCGATGTACCGGAGTTTTGATGAGCTGTTTTCGCCGGCAGACGAAC
>CAYJJK010000112.1:0-7438 GCA_964370445.1 uncultured Oscillospiraceae bacterium
GCAAAATAAGGTGGGTGTGGATTTACTCAATGACAAGTTCGGCGAGGTGAAGAAACACACAACACCTCTGAGCGAAGGGGAATTGGATTACCTCTTCGACTTTTTCACGCGCCAAAAAGAGGAGCCGAATTTCGAGGCCTACCTCACCAGCGCCCCAAAACGAGAGTCTGTGAAGCAGGCCGAGAATCCGCCCCCTAAAAAGCAGGTTGCAGAAAAACCAAAACCGGCTAAGACAGACCAAAAGAAGGCAGATGCCACAGCACCTGCAGAGAAACCGCTTGCTGAAAAACCGGCCGCAAAACCGGCTGCAAAGCCGGCCGCAACACAAGAGCAGCCACCCACAAAGCCGGAACAAGTGGCCGTTCAACCCGCGGCAAAGCCTGCTCAAGGCAACAAACAAAAATCTCAACCTGCCAAAAAACGCGATGGCCTTGGCCGTATTCGTGAGGGTAAAGCCGACAGTGCGGAAAAACCTGCGGCACCAAAACGTGAGGTTGTCACGCGCACAGTTGACACCCGCACTGTGGATGTCAACTTAGACAAATTTAATGAAAAATACACCGATTTGGCGTCGACCAAGGCAGTAGAAAACCGCAGAAAACCTACCCAAAATCGCCAAAAACTGCGGAATAACAAGAATCGTCAAAACCCCTATGCCAAAAAGAAAGAAACCGAGGCAGAGCGTTTGCAGCGCATCCAACTGGAAAAAGCGCGCAAAGCACAACTGAAGATTTCTATTCCGGACGAAATTACCGTGGGCGATCTTGCCACACGTCTAAAAGCGGCAGCACCGCAGGTGATTAAGGTGCTTATGGGCTTTGGTGTGATGGCCAGTGTTTCCCAAATTATTGATTTTGACACAGCTTCCACTGTGGCCGAAGAAATGGGCGCAAAAGTGGAGCGTGAAGTGCATGTAACCATAGAAGAGCGCTTGTTTGAAATAGACGAAGACCAAGAGACCGATTTGTGCCCACGTCCACCAGTTGTTGTGGTTATGGGCCACGTTGACCACGGAAAAACCTCCATTTTGGATGCCATACGCGCTGCCAATGTTACTGAAGGTGAGGCAGGCGGCATCACCCAGCACATCGGTGCCTACCAGGTTAAAAAAGACAGCAAACTGATTACATTCTTGGATACCCCAGGGCACGAAGCCTTTACTTCGATGCGTGCACGCGGCGCCACCATGACGGATATAGCTGTTTTGGTGGTGGCGGCAGATGATGGCATCATGCCGCAAACCATCGAGTCCATTAACCATGCAAAAGCGGCCGGTGTATCCATCATTGTTGCTGTTAACAAAATGGATAAAGAGGCTGCAAACCCAGACCGAGTAAAGCAGCAATTAACCGAACATGAGCTTGTGCCCGAGGAATGGGGCGGCGACATTGTGGTGGTTCCTGTATCTGCACACACAGGCCAAGGCATTGCCGACCTTTTGGAAATGATCAACTTAACGGCCGAAGTGATGGAATTGCAGGCAAACCCCAACCGCAAAGCCAAAGGCGCAGTAGTAGAGGCAAGACTGGACAAAGGCCAGGGCCCCATTGCCACCATCTTGGTGCAACGCGGCACATTAAAACAGGGTGATATCATCCTGGCCGGCACTTCTGTGGGACGCGTGCGCACCATGCGCGATTCTCAAGGCAACCCGCTTGATGAGGCAGGCCCCTCCACACCGGTAGAAATTACAGGCCTCACCGATGTGCCCGAAGCCGGCGATATCTTTGATGCCGTGCAAGACGAGCGCTTGGCCCGAGAACTGGCCGACCGTCGCAGTGCCACACAACGTGAAGAGCAACTGGGAAGTTACACAAAAGTCACTTTGGACAACCTCTTCTCGCAAATTGCTGCAGGAGACATGAAACAGCTTTCTATCATTGTGAAAGCCGACGTGCAAGGCAGTGCCGAGGCTGTAAAGCAAAGCCTTGAAAAACTGGGCAACGAAGAAGTGCGTGTGAAAGTGGTTCACGCAGGTGTTGGCGCAATCAACAAAAGCGATGTGATGTTAGCTGATGCATCTGGTGCCATCATCATTGGCTTTAATGTACGCCCAGACCTTATCGCAACGGCAGATGCCACACAAAACAATGTAGAAATGCGCATGTACCGCGTGATTTATGATGCCATCAACGATGTGGAAGACGCCATGAAAGGTATGTTGGCACCAAAAATCCGCGAAATTGAACTGGGACGCATTGAGGTGCGTGAAACTTATAAAGTGAGCAGTGTAGGCACCATTGCCGGTTGTTATGTGCAAAATGGCAAGGTGAACCGCAACGCCCAAATTCGTGTGGTGCGTGATGGTATTGTGGTGGCAGAAGATGAAATATCATCATTACGTCGTTTTAAAGACGATGTGAAGGAAGTGGCGCAGGGTTATGAGTGCGGCATTTCCCTAGAGAAATTTAGCGATATTAAAGAAGGCGATATTTTTGAGGCCTTCCAAATGGAAGAATACCGAGACTAAACGCGCAAAGGCAAATGTGGGGCCCAAAGCTTATGCAATAGGGCCCCCTTACTTTTAAAAAAATTACAGTTTTGAGGTGGATGAAATGCCGATATCAAAAAATAAAGAACGCCTAAACCAAGATTTGCGGCGTGAAATCATCAACATTGTAAATGGCATGAAAGACCCGCGGCTTAAACAAGGGCTTTTAACAATCACACGTGTGGAAGCCGCACCGGATCTTTCTACTGCGCGTGTGTATGTAAGTGTTTTAGACGAAAAAAAACCGGTCGCATTGGCAGAAGTTGTAAAAGCACTAGACAGCGCAAAAGGTTATGTTCGCAGTGAAATTTCGGCACATATGCACATTCGCCGAGCGCCACAACTCATTTTTGTAGAGGACGACAACGCAGCATATGCTGCACACATCAACGAAGTTTTGCACAAATTGCAAGACGAGCAGTAACAAAAAGCAAGGTGAAAACATGAGCGAAAAATTGGATATACGCGGTGCGGCAAAGCACCTACACGAAGCCGAAAACGTGCTGATTATTTGCCACAAAAACCCGGATGGTGATACGCTTGGCTCTGGTGCAGCATTGTACTGGACATTGAAAAGCCTTGGAAAAACGGCTGCAATCTTTTGTTCAGACCCCATTCACGAGCGCTATAATTACATGGGGATAGAGATATTTCATGGGCAGTTTAAACCTGGCTTTATTACCGCTGTGGATATCGCAGGCCAGCAACTGTTTGGCGAAGAGGCCGCAAGCTATGTGGACAGCGTGAACTTATGCATCGACCACCACAGCTCAAATTCCGGTTTTGCCGACTATCTTTTATTGGATGACACTGCGGCTGCCACCTGTGAAATTATTTATGATTTAATTTTAGAAATGGGTGTAAAAATTGACACACGCATTGCCGATTGCTTATATACCGGTGTTTCCACGGACACCGGCTGCTTTCGCTTTACCAACACAACAGCACGTAGCCACATTGTTACCGCAAAATTAATTGAATTGGGTGCCAACATTGGCACTTTAAACGAGCTGTTATTTCAAAACAAAACCAAACAGCGCCTTGCCATAGAAGAATTGGCTCTTTCCAGTTTAGAGTATCACTTCGAAGATGCGTGTGCACTTATTTGTGTCACACGAGAGCAGGTGGAAAGCATTGGCATAGACAATGGTGATTTAGAGGGAATTACCTCTATTCCACGTTCTATTGAAGGTGTTCTGGTTGGCATTACGATGCGCCAACAACCCAGTGGCAGCTATAAAATTAGCGTGCGCACTAAGGTGGGTATCGACGCTGTTCGCATCGCAGCCGGTTTAGGCGGCGGTGGACACCAACAGGCGGCAGGCTGCGAAGTTCTTGGCAACCAAGACTATGCCAAATCGGCTGTTTTAACCGAAGTGCGTCGTGCGTTGGAAGACTATCGCGAGCGCGAAGAAAGCTCAAATAAATGAACGGAATTTTAATTGTGAACAAACCCCCTGGGTTTACCTCTTTTGACGTGGTAGCAAAACTTCGTGGTATTTGTCAAACCAAAAAAATCGGCCACAGTGGCACCTTAGATCCAATGGCTACCGGGGTTCTTCCCGTGTTCATTGGCACGGCTGCAAAAGCGGTAGACTTGCAGTCTCGTCATGATAAGGCTTATGAGGCTGAAATTTGCTTTGGCCTTGCCACCAACACAGGAGACATTACAGGCGATGTACTACGTCGCGGCAACGCCGAAATCGATAAAGAAGCTTTAAAAAAGGCACTTTCCACATTTCAGGGAGAGCGCCTACAGATGCCCCCGATGTATTCGGCTGTAAAAGTAAACGGGAAACCTCTGTACCGCTATGCCAGGGAAGGAAAAGAAGTGGCGCGTAAAGCACGCCATGTTACCTTTTACGATTTGCAGTTGCTAGGGCAAACCGCTAGCGACCGCTGGCGCATTGCGGTTCATTGCTCTAAAGGCACCTACATCCGTGTTTTGGCTGAGGAACTGGGCGAAGCTCTTTCCACCTGTGCTACACTATCAAATTTATGCCGTACTGCAGCTGGCGTTTTTGATTTGTCTCAGGCATACTCTTTTGAGGCCATTCAAGCTGCAAAGGATGCGGGTGATTTAGAAAGTTTGTTATTGCCGGTGGAATGTGTATTTGAATCATTGCCTTTTATGCAGGTGGATGCGGAAGGCATAAAACGCCTTTTAAACGGAGCTGCTGTTTATGGTGTGCGCAAGGCCGCGGGAACTTACCGAATTTATACCATACAAAATCAGTTTTTGGGGCTTGGAATACTGACACAAGACGGGTGCCTAAAAACCCAAAAATTTTTTGTGGAGCGTGATATTACGTGCAATTGATAACCCAAGGGGGGCAGGCGGCCAACAAACCAAACACCGCTTTGGCGCTTGGCTACTTTGATGGTATCCACAAAGGGCATCGGTCCGTAATTGAAACGGCGGTGACCTATGCAAATAAAAACGATTTATGTCCTGCGGTGTTTACTTTTGTGCGTAACACACAGCAAGGCCAAGCTAAAAAGCGAATCATGTCTGAAGAACAAAAACTGGCCGTGCTTTCCGATTTAGGAGTAGATGTTTGTTTTGAACCTGATTTTAACAGTTTTTGCAACCTAACACCTCGCCAATTTTTCGAATCATACATCATTCAAAAATACCGTGCTAAAGCTTTATTTTGCGGGGAAAATTATGGTTTTGGCTCAAACCGATCCGGAGATACAGCACTGCTGGCCAAGCTATGCCATGAGTTTGGCCTCCATTTACAGGTGTTGCCACTCACCTACCAAGACGGCCGCTCAGTTAGCTCAAGCCGCATTCGTGAAACCTTGGAAGCCGGCCTTATAGAGGATGTTACCGTTTTACTTCAAAGGCCTTATGAATTGTGTTTGCCCGTGCAACACGGCCAAGGCCTTGGCCGAAGTTTTGGGTTTCCCACCATCAACCAACTTATTCCAAAAGAGCGCCAAGCCCCGGCTTTTGGTGTATATATCACCAGTACCTTTTTAGATGATCGCTGGTATCCAAGTGCCACGGGATATGGAACACGCCCTACCGTTTTAGGGCAAAATATTACCTGCGAGACCTTTATTCCCGGTTTTAATGGAAATGTATACGGAAAAAACGTGTGTGTCCGTTTTTATAAACGTTTGGCCGATACACAAAAATTTCAGTCGGTAACTGCGCTTTCAGAAGCTGTGCACAGCTGGGCCAAACAAGCACAGGCCTTTTTTGCAAACCCATAGCAGCTCTAAACTTAAAGCTAGCTTGCCCATAAGTTTGAGTTTTATCAATACCTTAAATCAAAAGCCCCCTTATTTGGGGGCTTTCAGCGTATCAAAAAGTGCAGGGGGGCAAGAAAGTACCAAATGCTAGGAAGCAAAAAATGCCGCAAAGGCGCATATAGTTGATATGTAACTGCTGCGGCATTTTACAGTCTGACGACGCAATTGGTGCTTTATTGACGGCCTGAAAGCCCCCTTATTGGGGGGCCTTTTGAGTATGTGCTAACTGGTTTTTACAAAGTAGGTATCGCTCGTTTTCTACTTTGTTTAAAGAAGATGGGTCTAGTTCACAAAAAAGTTCCTCGGCTTTGGCAAACTCTTCAAGCACAATAAGAAACTCGGCGCGGGTTAAAATGTTTTGCGTTTTATTTTTTTTCGTTAGTAATCGATAGCCAAAACTTGCGGCTTCCTGCTCCTCTTTTTGTAAAAACGTATCCACTTCCTGTTCTTTTTCAAATGCAAGCTTTCGTGTGTGCAACCGCTCTTCATAGGCACTATTGTATGTGTATTTTGCAATTAAAAACACGATAGGCGCTTGTAGCAAAAGGGAAGCCAGCAGCAGCACCGGTGCCCATGGTGAAACAAACCAAAGCAACACAGCCAAAAAAACAAAAACAACAACCAATGGCAAGACATACAGCACAATTCGCATAGAATGCCCTTTCCCCTTTTCATCTTTAATTTCACCTAGGCCGTTATGCTAGGACATCACCTCACGAAGCTGTTGACAAACAAAGGCTTTGCAAAAGCCAGAACAATTTATTTAAATCAACTTTATCAACAACGCACCCGCATAACCCCTACAAAAAACCTATTTCTACATGCTTTCGGGGTTCAAACACTCGGGGTCCCATGCGTCGGCTTGCGCTTTATACAATTCTGCCTGCTCCGGATTTCCACTTAAACGCAAGCACTCTGAAAGGCCCAATAGTGGAATTTTTCCCACAGCTGCAGCAATAAGCTCCGGCTGTGCACCGGACAATGCGGCCGAATACCAATCAGAGGCCTGCTGATATTCCCCTTCATCCAAAAAATATTTCCCCAGGGCACAGCATATTTCTGCCGGAGGTTGCCCCACCAAGTCCGGCGCGGCATACCTTAGCAGTTGCTCGCCGTCCTGTAATAAGGCTGCCCCAAATGCCAGCACACAACTTGCACGTCGCAACACTTCGCTTGGCTTATTTGCATCATTACGCACCTGTTTAAAGTAAGGAAAAGCTGCTTTAAAATCATCCGCGGTGCCACAGATTAGCAACTCTCGTGCATACATCATTTCCAAGCGGCTAGACAACGCTGCGCCATGCGCTACCAAACGCGCTAGTTGCGAAAGGTCCCGGCTGCTATGCTCGCCTGCTGGGTGATGCTGAACCATCACATTGCTGCGATATACAATAGGGTCTGTGCGCAGCACCTCGTGAATGGGGTCCACAAATTGAAAAGTGCGGGTGCGCCGAAACAATTTGGGTCGGTATTCTATGTTGAAATTTGATGTTGTGCAGTGCATAAGCTGGTTTTCATAGGCCATTTCCACCACTTCTACTTCCGGCAATAACACCTGCTTCAATTGCATAAAAAGTTGCCTGTTTTCTTCCTATATCAACTCGTCTGCATCAGCGGTATAAATATATTCACACGATGATTTTGAAAGAGAAAAATTAATAGCCGCTGCAAAATCGTCCACCCAAG
>CAYJJK010000113.1:0-4353 GCA_964370445.1 uncultured Oscillospiraceae bacterium
CTTCTTAGTGGTGAAGAAGTATATAAAAATGTAGAAGAGCTTTCCGGTGCAGGACGTGCTAAGGTTGCTGTTTCTATTTTGCTAATGCGACGTGCAAATGTCCTTCTTTTAGACGAGCCCACAAATCATCTTGATTATAGGGCGAAAGAAGTGCTGGAAGAAGCGTTGCAACAGTTTTCGGGCACGGTAATTGTTATCAGCCATGATCGCTATTTTTTGCGGCGTGTACCCCACTATATTTTAGAGCTAACGCCCGATGGTTTTATCCGATACAACGGAAATTATGACGAATATTTGCAGCAAAAGGATCAAGAACCAAAAGCGAAAGATAGAGAAGAGACACAGTGCAAAGCACAAGATAGACCCCCTACGGCAAAAGAGCGGCGTGCACAAGATGCGCAAAAAAGAAACCGTATCCGTGCGCTAGAGCAGGAGCTTGAGGCTTTGGAAGAGGCCATTGAGCAGGCGAAAGCAGAGATGACCATGCCCGAAAACGGTAGTGACTACGAGTTGCTTTCGCGTCTTGGCAAACAACTGGAAGTGGATACAGCACGCCTTGATGAGGTGAGTGAGGCGTGGCTTTTGGCACAGGAATAAGCAGATTTTAATTTAAAATCCCGGCAGAGTATACTCTGCCGGGATTTGCTTTTTTAAATGTATCTGCTTTAATCAGTATCCATCATCTTGAATTAAAAACTGAATTGCTCATAATTTTGCACATCAAGAACGGCCACATAAAAAGCACAGCCGGTGCCTCTTTTGCACGCTTCATCAAGAATTTGAGCACTCAAGGTTAGTCGGGTTTTCCAACCGCTTTGTGCGTTTCATTTACAACGCGCTCTACGGCGTTTAAAATATTTTGATATCCCGTACAACGACATAAATGCCCGGAAATGAGCTTGCGCAGTTCATCGCGGGTGTAGAGTTTGCCACTTCCCACAATTTCTACGGCTGTCATGATGAGGCCTGGGGTGCAAAAACCACATTGTACCGCGGCTTCATCCACAAAGGCCTGTTGCACGGGTGAAAGCTCTCCGTTTGGCCCTGTGATGCCCTCCACGGTTAGGATGCTGTGGCCCTCGGCCCAAGCTGTGAGGTAAATGCAGCTATCTACACTTTTTCCATCAATCAAAACAGTGCAAGCACCACATTCGCCTACTTCACAACCTTTTTTCACACTGGTTAAATCAAGACGATTTCGCAAAGTATCTGCAAGCAGCTCGCGCTCGTCAATGGCAACTTGTGTCAGTTTCCCGTTGACGGTAAACTCAATGATTTTCAAAAAATCGCCTCCCCTTTTGCTTTTTCTATGGCAGTTTTTAAGGCTCTTTGTGCAAGTTCGTCAATAAGCTGGCGACGGAATGCTTCGCTGGCGCGCCAGCTGCTGCGAGGTTTCACCTCTGTTAATGCAATTTCTCCAAACAAATGAAGAGTGTTAGCGTCAAGTGGTTTTCCCTTAACGGCATCCTCGGCTGCATGGCAACGAATTGGCGTGGGGGCGGCAACACCATAGGCAAGGCGTGCCTCCTCAATTTTGGTTTTGCTCGCATCCAATTTCACATGCACGGCACAACCTAGGGTGGCAATGTCCATGGCGTTGCGTTGGGCAAATTTGATATAGTGGCCGTAATAGCCCTCATAATCGGTTTTTGCAATACGAATGGCCGTAAGCAGTTCGCCCTTTTCTAGTTTCACGCGGCCGGGGCCTGCAAAGAAATCCTCTAGAGCCTGTGTGCGTTCTCCACTGGGGCCTTGAATGGTAAGCTGTGCATTCAGTGTGAGCAAACTGGGGGGCGAATCTGCGCTGGTAGCACCGTTGCAGATGTTGCCACCCACAGTGCCAACATTACGCAACTGGGGCCCGCCGGCTTGGTCTACAGGTTCACCCAATGTTGGCACATGCGTTTGTATTAGATTGTTTTCTGTGAGCTCGCAAAAGGTGTTGGCCGGTCCAATGATGAGACTGCCATCGTCTTGCAAACAAACGCCAGAAAAACTGGGGATATCCCTAACAGAAATCAAGTCGCATCCGGCAAGCTTGCCTTCTCTTAGCCGAATTAAAACATCGCTGCCACCACAAATGACCACAGGGTTTTCGGCGGTTTGTAGCGCTTTGATGGCATCTTGCACATCGCTTGCTTTGTGGATGGTTTTAAAATCAAGCATACTACGCACCTCCTTTTGTTTTTTCACTTAACAGGCCGGCTTTGGTAAAATGCTCTACCAAGCGTTGGGGGTTCATGGGAATGCTGTTTACTTTTACATCAGTAGCATGTAGAACTGCATTGCGCAACGCCGGAGCCACCGGAATACATGGTGGCTCACCAAGGCTCTTGTTGCCATAGGGGCCGCTGGGGTCGTTTGTCTCCACAAAATCTACTTGCAATTCGGGGGTGTCCAGCGAGGTGGGCAATTTGTAGTCCAGTAAATTGTTGTTTAAGGGTTTGGCGTTGTCGGCAAACAATAGCTGTTCAGACAAGCCGTAGCCAAGGCCCATGCTCATACCGCCGTGCACCTGTGCCTCGGCAAGCTGTGGGTTCAATAAGATGCCACAGTCGTGTACATTGATAATCTGCAACACTTTCACCTTGCCCACGGGGATATCTACTTCCACTTCTGCAAAGCAAGCGCCAAACGAGAAGGTGTTGTCTTTGCAGTGGTGGGTGGATTCGGCTGCAATATGCACAGAATTTTCTAAGCTATAGAAAGCTTCTAAAGCCAAATCTGCCATGCTAACAACGACGGTGCCGCTTTTTTTATCTATGATGTTGTTATTTTGGATATCAAGCTCTTGCGCTTGTTTTTCTTTGGCTTGTGCTGCATAGCTTAGCACTTTATCGCGGAAGATTTCGGCCGTTTGTTTGAGCGCCATGCCCGACACATAAGATTGACGCGAGGCATAAGCTCCGGTATCAAATGGGGTAATATCGGTATCTTGTGTAGATTGGAGATGAACTTTGTCTTCGGAAATTCCAATGGTTTCGGCGGCCATTTGGGTAAATACTGTATCGGCCCCTTGTCCAATTTCGGTGGCGCCCATTTGCACACATACCGAGCCATCTTGGTTGAGCACAATGCGCGAGGCTGCAGTTTCGAGGCCAATGGGATGGGTGCCTGTTTTATAGCAAAGGATGGCCATGCCCACGCCACGGCGAATAGGCCCGGTTTGCCCGGCATAAGCTTTGCGTTTTTCGTCCCAGTCAATGGCCTTGCGCCCTTTTTCTATGCACTCTAAAAGGCCGCTGGAGTGGCAGGTGATGCCGGTGAGCGCATCCACATACCCCTCTTTCATACAGTTTTGTTTTCGCACTTCTAAGGGGTCCAGCCCAAGCTCTTTTGCAATGTCATCCATGTGACATTCTAAAGCGAAGGTGATTTGAGGAATACCATAACCACGCATGGCGCCAGAGGAGGCCAGATTGGTGAACACAACATGGGCGTCGAATTCATGCCCTTGCTCTTCTTGATAAAGCATGCGGAAGGCGTTGGATGCGTTGCCGGTGATGGCAAATCCGTGCGAAGCATATCCGCCTTTGTTGCTATAAAGGCTGCCTGTACGTGCTAGCATGCGTCCGTCTTTGCGCACGGCACTTTGCAAATCAATGCTCATGGCATGCCGCGTTCTGGTGCAGCTGAAAGTCTCTTCGCGTGTGAGCTCTAATTTTACAGCGCGACCACCCAGTTTCTGGGTAAGCCATGCATTTAAAGGCTCATACAAGACATCCTGCTTGTTGCCAAATCCACCGCCGATAAACGGTTTTATCACGCGGACCATACCAAAGGGGATGTTTAGCGCTTGGCCGATGACACGCCGTGCAATGTGGGGGATTTGTGTAGAGGATACCACTACAATACGTCCATTTTCCATATAGGCGTATGAAACGGGAGGTTCAATGTGGCAATGCTGAACCACTTGCGTGTTGTATTCGTCTTTTACAACGGTTACATCATCACGTTTTAAAAGCTCTTCTATAGAGAAATCGCCCTGTTTATTGTGTGTTTCCTTTAAAATATTGCCGGGGAAAGCTTCATGCAAAGCTTCTTGTGTTTCGCCTGCAACCACTTTTGGGTCTGTAAGCGCCGGAAATTCCTGATACTCCACTTCAACAAGCCCTGCGGCCTTTTCGGCTGCCAGTGTGTTTTCTGCAACCACCACTGCAATATCATCACCAAAGATGCGTACACGCTCGTTGAGAAGCCTACGGTCCGCGATGTCTTGATGTGAAGCCTCTATGCTCCAGGGGTGTCCTGCAGTTGGAAAACTGTGTAAAGGTGCATCAAAGCAGGTAAAAATTGCCACAACACCCGGAACGGCATGTGCAGGCTCCAAATTAAACGACAATACTCGTCCGT
>CAYJJK010000113.1:4363-7317 GCA_964370445.1 uncultured Oscillospiraceae bacterium
GCACCACCATGGCTACCAAAGCATTTTTAGGTGCCAAATCATCGGTGTACTTAGCACGCCCCGTCACTTTGTCATACGCGTCCACACGTAAAACAGATTGTCCAATTCCCAAAACAAAAACCTCCTCTCAAAAATTGTTTGCACTAAATAATTTTAATTACAAACAAATTTACATTAAACCATTATATAAGTAAGCATAGCATATTGGGTGGTTTTTTACAAGTTATTTACAAAAAAATTAGTTTTTTTAGTAAAAAAATAAAGAGAATTGCCCTAAATTTGTGATTTATCTTTTTGTTTGTTATGATAATAAAAGAGGTTGGCTTAAATTTGGGCGCACCTTATTTAAGGTAAACCCAAACTTTTGCTTGAAGCGATGCATAATGCAAGCTTTTTTACACAAGGCTGGGCATCACCGGCTGCAATATGGTTGCTGTTTTGGTGTTTCCTATTTTGTTGTAAACAATGGCAAATCGTGAATTTAGCATCGTTTTAACCAGAGAAATAGATTACTATTTTATTTTTGAGAGGAGTATTTGAAATGGCTACCCCACATAATTCTGCACAAAAAGGCGAAATTGCAAAAACAGTATTAATGCCGGGAGACCCGCTGCGGGCAAAATTTATTGCTGAAAAATATTTAGAAAATCCGGTGTTGTTTAATGAGGTGCGTGGCATGCTGGGCTATACAGGGCGGTATAAAGGGAAAGAGGTCTCTGTGATGGGGCATGGTATGGGTATGCCTTCGGTGGGCATTTACACCTATGAGCTATTTACACATTATGAGGTGGAACAGATTGTGCGTGTTGGCTCGTGCGGGAGCTACGATGGTTCCATTGATATCTTTGATTTACTTTTGGTAACAGAAGCATACTCAGAATCTACCTATGCAAAAGTACAAAGCGGATGCATGGAGAGTCGTTTGCAACCGAATGAAGAGCTAACACAGCAGCTTCGACAAGGCGCAAAGGCACAGGGGTTACAGCTGAAAGAAGGTTGCGTGCATTGTACAGATGTTTTTTACAATCAAGAGCCGGAAAAAGGGGCAGAGCCTTATTGGAAAATAGTGCATAGAGAAGAGGGGTGTCTTGCTGTGGAGATGGAGAGTTTTGCACTTTTTCATAATGCAAACATCACCGGCAAAAAAGCGGCATGTGTGCTTACGGTTTCGGATTCATTTACATCGCAACGCATCACCACCGCAGAGGAGAGAGAAAAAAACTTTACCCAGATGATGGAGCTGGCTTTATCGGTTGTATTGTAAGGGTGTATGTAAAGCAAAAAACCATCGTTTTTTTGCGAAAATGCAACAAAACGATGGTTTTTCTTGGTGATCCGTCCGCGGCTCGAACGCGGGACCCTCTGCTTAAAAGGCAGATGCTCTGCCGGCTGAGCTAACGGATCACACTTAACAAGTGACAGGTGCGATAAGGACACTGTCTGTAACTTGCGAAGATTATTATATCAAAATAAACTTGTGATTGTCAAGTGTATTTGCCTAAATTTTTAAAAAATAATTTTTGCTTAAAAATTGCAAATAATGCTTGCAATTATAAGCGTGCTCTGTTATACTAATATGGCACTTGGTAAGGGAGAATTCCCGAGTGGCCAAAGGGGGCAGACTGTAAATCTGTTGCGTTTCGCTTCGATGGTTCGAATCCGTCTTCTCCCACCAAAAACACACATCATTCATTGGTGTGTGTTTTTTTGTGCAAAGAAAAAGTAGAAGCAGTTTTAATATGGATGCTTGCCGTTATATTGCCATTTCACAGTTCAAAACACTGTAAAATAAAATGTGCTAAAAAGCAGCTTATGTTTTAAATTGGCTGCCTGTATTATATAAGAGTAAATATAAATGTCCGCCAGTTGCCATGGGGATAAAAACATATAATAAACAAAATAATTGTGATTGTAATTTATTTTTTAGTGCATACATACAAAAACGCAAACAGGACTAAAAAAGTATACATTAAGCCTTGACGAGAAAAACTTTTGAATGTATACTTGGCTAGTAGACATTCGAAGTGAGGCGGGCTAGTGAATGAGAATCACACATGAGGCGGATTATGCCCTAAGAATTTTAAGCTATCTTGCAAAAAACAAAGGCATAATTAACGCAAAACAAATAGCAGAGCGTTGTGGTATTTCATTAAATTTTACACTAAAAATACTAAACAAACTGGTTGCAGAAGAACTTGTCTGCTCACACAAAGGTGTAAATGGCGGTTTTGAATTGAATGTGTTGCCGCAAAACATCAGCTTTGGCCAAGTGATTGAGGCGATAGATGGCCCGATAGAAATTAACCACTGCCTGGGTTGCGACTTTGAGTGTACAAGAGTAAGAGACAGAAAAAGCTGCTCGATGAGAAAGAAATTTTTACACGTAAACCAATCTCTAAAAGAGGAGTTATACAAGCTTCGCATTGAGGAGATTTAGTTAAATAAAAGAGAAAAAGGAGATTTTGTTATGAAAAAATTCGTATGTTCTGTATGTGGTTATGTTCACGAGGGCGACGCAGCGCCGGCACTTTGCCCCCAATGTAAAGTGGGTGCCGATAAATTTAAAGAGCAAACCGGTGAAATGTCTTGGGCTGCAGAGCATGTTGTGGGCATTGCACAGGGCGTAAGCGAGGATATCATTGCTGACCTTCGTGCAAATTTTGAGGGCGAGTGCAGCGAAGTTGGTATGTATCTTGCCATGAGCCGTGTGGCACATCGTGAGGGTTACCCTGAAATTGGAATGTATTGGGAAAAAGCGGCTTTTGAAGAGGCTGAGCATGCCTCTAAATTTGCAGAGCTTCTTGGAGAAGTGGTTACAGATTCTACCAAAAAGAATCTTGAATTGCGTGTTGCTGCAGAAAATGGCGCAACAGCCGGTAAATTTGATCTTGCAAAACGTGCAAAAGAAGCAAATCTTGACGCAATCCACGACACCGTTCATGAGATGGCAAAAG
>CAYJJK010000114.1:0-7101 GCA_964370445.1 uncultured Oscillospiraceae bacterium
AGGTTGTGTCGACAATCGTGTTCAGTCGGCCTATTTTGGCACTTTTTCTGCCCAATGTATCTTAGGGGCAACCATTCCTATCTGCATAGCAGTTCATGTCAAAACTAAAAATCATGCCTTTGCCCCATGATATCTATATTGGAGCAGAAGAACAAGTGAGTGCGTCAAAATAGATATCATCGCTAAAAAACAGCGATAGAAAATCTGTTTTGACGCATTTTTTGCGTGAAAAAGGCGATATTTTTCACTGCGTTTTTATGGATATCATCGGGCGTTTTGGGGTGCTTTTTTGACATGAACTATCACACAAGAGAATTTTGAGAATTTTTGGGGTAAAATAGCCTAAAATGATATCTATTTTGACGCACAATGAGAATTAGCACTGTGGGTGGCGCTTGGAGCCATAAATAATTTTTTAAGAAAAATAGCGGTCGGGTTTAAGGAGTAAGGCACTCCAAAATCCGACCGCTTTTTTTATTTCCAATAAAAACGAGGAGGTACAGCATGAGAGTTACATTCAAAACCAAGACCGGAAGCCCGTCCACCAATTCCCCTTTGCGAAAGGAGTCTGACTATGAATCATTTCCCAACAAGTGAGCAAGTGGAAAAAATCAAAGAGCAGTATCCGGTTGGAACAGTGGTAAAACTCATATCCATGCGTGACCCCTACTGCCCCGTGCCAAAAGGCACCCTCGGCGAAGTTATGTATATTGATGACATCGGTAGCCTGATTATGAAATGGAGCAACGGACAAAGTTTGAATCTTTTGCCCTATGAGGACAGATTCGAGGTAATTTTAAAGCCGGAGGAACTGTTGACGGTAAAAAACACAATCACCGGTAGCCAAAGCGAGGACTATGAAAATAAGATTGTCGTAATAAAAACCGAGTTGCTACTCGACACGCACCGTACCGCCCTCAACCAGCTGTGGACGGCAACGCACGGGCCGGGATGCCATGCCGATTCACCCGATGGCACCGTGCACCTTCAACACATCAACGACGAAACCCTTGTATGCACTTCCTGCCGAAGCGATATATTGGGTGTCGCCAAAGATGACGTGGTGGAATTATTCTTGGATGAGCCGAAACATACACAAACAATGGAAATGGGAGGGATTGGTTAATGAGACAGTGCGCCAGTTCGAAGCTATGATGCAAAGTGCAATTTGAAAATGCCCATCTTAAAATATGGTATAAACCCTGTAAACCGCAGACAAGAGGAACTTCCTCAAGTCTGCGTTTTTTTGCGTTAAAGGAGGAAAAACTGTATGAGACTTAGCAATATTTCACCTCAGAATTTCTTGTCCAGCTTGTCGCCAATCACACAGGCTTAAGCTACACAGATTTGCTCAGCGGGCAATACAAACTCCTCGTGGAACCTTTGGCCTTGCGATGAAAGGAGCGCAGGAGGCCGAAACCATTCGCTTGTATATGCCGCTAGAAGTGACCACCTACTATGAGGAAGATGAGTATGGTAGGTTTAGGCAAACCGAATACGAGGGAACGCTCCCACATTACGAGCTGGAACACTATGCAGATGAATTAAATGACTTCATCATCGGTGAGCAATCCGAAATAGGAAATGAGCGTGGGCTCATGGAATATTACGGTAAAATGGATAGCCTAAACGCCAAGGTGCAAGCGTGCCACTTTGAAATTGAACAAGTGGACAGAACACTCTATGGCGTTGCTGTTTGCACCTTAAATGCACCTCTTAACGCGAAAGAGCTTGAGGAATTCAAGGAAACCATAATTGGACAAGCAACGGACGGCGCGGGGGAAGGGATCGAGCAAAGAGGGTTTGACCTCGGTCAAAGAGATGTCTATGTCCACCTTTGGCAGAGTGATAGTGGGTGGTATTTGAAGACGGAAGAGGAAATGGGGTTTTCGGAGCAGGGCTTTGAGATGAACATGGGGTAAAAGAAAAAGGCAAGATGCTATATCTCGCCAACTTTTCTATGGATTCAAACCCGTAAGCATTTCATGAATACATGCCTTACGCTCGTCATTTTGTTTTCGATAAATCAAAAGAATATCCGATTCCTCTTTGCTGAGTTCTTCTGTACGCAAAGTCGATTTTACATCCGTTCGCTCAAGAATGTAATCTATAGAAGCATCGAAAATATCTGCAAGTTTTACAAGCACATCGGCAGGTGGAACGGCTTTTCCGGTCTCGTAGCCGCTAATGGTTTCTTGAGACAAACCTAGCTCCATGCCCAAGTTAAGTTGTGTCAGCTTTTTGTTCTCTCGCAATTGTTTCAATCTTTCCAATGTACCACCTCCCAATATGGAAATTGTCAATATAAATTATATCCCTAAATGGTTGACTGTTTCAGAAGTATAGGATATATTAAATATGGATTATATCCATACAACAAATAAGCGAAATTCATATATGGAGGGTTAAACATGAACCGAATTTTAGAAAGACAAACCACCCTCTGCTTCACCGGGCACCGTGCTCTCCCAGATGGTCAAGCACTCGAATCCCTCAAAACACGGCTTCTCGAAGAAATCGACAGTGCCATCACCGAGGGCTACACCACCTTCCTCTTTGGCTGTGCGATGGGCTTCGACCTTCTAGCTGCAGAATTTGTGTTGTACCGGAAAAAAGAAATCCACTTCCCCAGCCCCAAACCGCTTGCTCTTGTCGCCGTCCTCCCCTTTGAGGAACAAGCCAACCGCTATTCACAGGCCGACAGAAAACGCTATTTCGATGAAATCTTGCCACACTGCGATGAGGTTATCACCTTGAGCACCCGATATCACGACAATTGCTTCAAAATTCGAAACCGCTATCTCGTGGAGCACTCGTCCAAAGTCATCGCCTATTACGATGGGACGTTTCGCACCGGCACCGCCCAAACCGTTCGCATGGCCCAGCGCCTACATCTATCCATCATCAACCTATACAAATGAGCGCCGACAAACCGTCGGCGCTCATTTGCGTGAAAGGGAAAATTTATGAAAAAAATCCGTGTTTTTGTCAATCGCAGTGAACACATTCCCGCCGCCGAAATTTTTCTGCCCGCCAGCTATGAAGCCATCACCGATGCCTGCGAACAGGCTGGGTATCACCCCGACAATGTGCCGTTCCTCGGCTATCAGCTTGTGCCTGCCGGGTTTGCAACCAAAGACCCTGCGCCAAACGGCTACAATCTTTGGGAGTTGAATCATCTGGCAACGCTTCTCGATAAGATGGACGACCTCGAAGAATTTGCCTTTGGCGGCGTTGTCCAATTGCAAGAGAGGACAGACACCCTCACGATTCCGGCACTTGTCAACATCGCCATGAATGTGGAGGCAAATTCCGCCGACGGCACAAACATCGGCTGTTACCCCGCGCAAAATGCCTATGAGCTTGGGGAATTCTATGTGGTCAATGACCTCATTCCCGAAATTGCGGGGCTGGATGGTGATGTGCACCAGTGGGTTCTTGACCATACAGACTTCAAACTCGTGGGCAAGGAAATCTGCCAGCAGGAAAATGGTGCCTTTGTAGATGGGGCCTATGTCACGGCAAATGCCAATCTACCGCAGTTATACGATGGGAAGTTTGAAATTCCACCGGAAAAACCATACATCTTTACTGTCTTTCATAACTATGTCCCTTTAGCGATACATTTTCCTCGCTTGTTCTAGCATCAAATTGTAAATAAGGTTGTTTTGTTGGCTTCCTTGGTTCCATTGGCTTAGGCCGGGCACGTTTCCACTGCTTGCTCTTGGTGCAAGGCTTTCACCTAGGTTTAATTGTCGTAGTGCTTGGGCTTGCTTTGCCGCCGCTCTAAGCGATTGAAAAGCCGGCAAGTCTGGTATATCCTCTAATGCCGGAATGTTTCCCAGATCTACCTCAAGAGATGCTAAATCTTCTTTTGTAAGTCCTGAGGTTTTGGTTTTGCTGCTTGAGCTTCATCCAGCTTTTTTTCCACTTCTCAATCTTGGCCTCGGCCTTGGCAATTTTTTCTTGTGTTGTCATTTCATCCTCCACTAGTTCCCATTTTGTAATACTGCCAGCACACAAATCTTGAAAAGAATCATATACGGCACTTGGCACTCCATTGTCAAGCAAAAAAGCACCGCTTTCAACCTTATAAACTTTTCCGACAGTATATAGCAATCGACATCCGGCATCATGAATACACCGCATTCTCCAGCTATTGCCCATTATCTTTCTCCCTTTTTTTGTCCATAACTTCACTTTTTAACATATCCTTTATTTCCCTCTTCAATTTGTCAACATCTTTCATATTGATTTTTGGTTCATACCCTATATCCGATAAAACAGTATCAACACTTGCCACACAAAGGCATAGGGTCAACCTCTAGGCTCAATACCTCGCGTTTTGTCAGTTCTTCTCCACACATATCACACTTCATGTCAAACCTCCTTATCGTGGATGTTGCCGATAACCTCACATTCTATGTGTTCAAGCTCTGTTTCTACCCACAATAGAATATCTTGATTCATACTGCATTCACTAATTTTTTTAAGTTGAAAACCCCAGTGGTATTCTCTGTTAGGGTTTCCAAACTCAACACACGCCGTCCACATATCGCTTTTGCTATCACCAGCCCATTCCAAGCGCAAAACATCACCCTCGAAAATCTTAGTGCCGTGTTGGTCTTTGAGCCCTGTATTTGGCCTAAAGTGTCAATGTCTATCCACGTGGTTATCTGTGGTTCTCCAGCGGAATCAATATAGTGCCGGTCGTACTTTTCACCACTCACGAAATGTCGATAGTAGCCTTGCACCCACTCGCCTTTATTGTTTTCGTCTATCGACTTGGCTTTAAACAAAATCTCTCGCATTCTCAAACCTCCTTCACCTCAATGCCGTGAACCTCACGCATCAGCTTCTTTTTAGTCACAAACATTCTGTAGGCACTGCCGCCTCTGTAGCCCTTCACGTCCTCCACCACACGCTTTCCGTCTCGGGTATAGCTAAAGTCAGCCACATAGCTTATGGCCCTCACACGCTCACCCTCTGGTGTTGTGTATGCCCTATACAAAACGAAGGTTTCCTGTAGTTTCAGCCCCTCAATGGCACCGGCTGTTTGCAATGCCACTAGCTGCTCATATCTTTCTGCCTCTTTCTTGCTGTCAAACTTGATGCCGCGGCACTCGGTTTTCACCGCTCCATATTTCTGGGGTTTTGCGGTTTTTGCAGGTTTGCACATTTGCTTCGCTACCTGCTCGCGAATGCCGTCCGGCAAATCGTTGATGCTGTCGATTCTCATTTTCCAAACCTCATCTGCTCAACATCAACGCGTTTCACCGTGTATTCCTTTTCGCGTAATTTAAAAACACAGCTGTTGCAAAGGGCTATTGGCCGGCTCAATATAGGCTCACCGTTCATGGCTACCTCATACACCCCCGATGCTGCATTCACTCTCGGCTCGCATCTCTGGCAAACAAAAACCTCATCTTCGTTTTTTTGTCGGCTCATACCTTGGCACCTCCACCGCTGTAATTCTCTGGGTTCTCTTCTCAAAAGCAAGAGGAACCGCACCGCAATGCCCATTTTTGTTTTTTGCTAAAACAGCCGTTAAATCGCTTCCGCTTTCATCTTCTGTCCTCTTGTCACCGGCCTCAAGCAAAATAATAGCGTCTACGTCCTGTTCTATCTGCCCACTTTCACGAAGGGATTCCATCAGCGGCATATTCGCCCCGGCGCGATTCAATTGCGAAAGCAAGATAGTTAAAATTTTGTTTCGCTGCGCAAACGTGTGAAAATCAAGGCTAATTTCTGTCGCTTTTTCATATCTTGTCTTTGCTGATGAGTGGACAAGCCCTAAATAATCAACAATCACAACATCCGCTTTCAGTCGTAATGCTTCACCACCAATCCAAGATACTGTTCGCCCTGCTGCCTCCACCACAGTTATTGGCAGTTTTGCCATCCAGTCAAGTTCCGCGGCAACAAAGTCATTGTCGTAACTAACTTCGCATTCTTGCACTTTTGCACTGTCAATTTGCGAGATATTTGCAAATAGCCTATCAAAAATGGTTTCTTTGTCTGTTTCATGACTAAAAAATACAACATGCTTATCCTTCATGGCTAAATTCAATGCAATCTGCAAAGCAAAAGCCGTTTTACCTACACTTGGGCGTGCACCCACAACAAGCATATGCCCACGTTTCAGCCGTAAAGTCGAATCAAGCCCAAGCCCACATTTAAAAAATTCCGGCTTACCCTGATGCATTCTTGTTGCAAAGTCCACGGCCATCTGCACCATGCTAAAATCTTTCTGTGTGTCTTGCGTTCTGCCATCCAGCTTGCTCAACTCTTCAATAGCTTCCCCGATGCTGTCTATCTTGTGACTTGCAAGTTGATCTCCTATTTCAGCAGCACGCATCTTCGCGCATTCCTCTTTCATCTCGGACACATACTGCTTGTATCGAGACGGTGCCGGTACCAAATCTGCTGCCCTCATGTAGTCAACTCTAAATTCCGATGCACTTAAAAGCGCCACGTCCACAACCCCATGCTTTTGCCAAGCGTCACGCATTTCCAAAAACATTTCTCTTGTTTTTCCCTTTCTTGTGAGTTTTACTTTTTGTTTTTTTCTTTGGGCGGCTGGGCTTTTCCTGCATGGCGGTGTAATACACATTTTCCGGCAGAAAAATAATTTTTTTCGGGGTTAAAACTTCGCTTTTTATCCATGCCCATGCGAATTGTTCCGCCGTCATGCCGTGGTAGGTGATAAAGCCGAGGGCGGCGAACGGCACCGTGCCGAGCACGCACACCCACGACACCATCTCGGTGCCAAGTGTGTTTCGCAGTAAAAAGTACAGCGCCACCGCTGTGCCAATGCCAAGCAGTGAAAAAATGAACTGCCGCAAAGACAGCCCAAAGAAAATCGACTCCGTGTAGGAGCGGATTTCACGGTTGATTTTGATTTCCAATTTGTTTCTCCTATAAAATTAAGATTGTAAATTTTTGTCTTTTGCTTTTCTTGTTGCATTTTTCAATCAGTAAGTATATACTATGTATATACTTACATTTAGAAAGGATGGCTTATTATGACTACGAATATACAAAAATGGGGAAACTCTCAAGGTATACGTTTACCGAAACATCTTCTTGATGCTATTAAAT
>CAYJJK010000115.1:0-6618 GCA_964370445.1 uncultured Oscillospiraceae bacterium
ATTCCTCTTCGGCCACAAAGGGCGAAACTGTGGCCGATACCATTCGCGTGGTGGAGCATTATGCCGACATTGCTGCCATCCGTCATCCAAAAGAGGGGTCGGCCTTAGTGGCGGCAAACAATGCGGCCATTCCTGTTATCAACGCGGGTGATGGCGGGCATCAGCACCCCACCCAAACCCTTACCGATCTGATGATGATTCGAAGTTTGCGCAAAGAAACACCCGCCTTAGAAAATTTTACCATTGGCCTTTGCGGAGCCCTTAAGTTTGGGCGCACGGTGCACTCTTTGGTGCAAGCTTTGTTGCCAAGAAAAAACATCAAATTTGTGCTTATTAGCCCCATGGAGCTTCGCTTGCCATCTTATCTTGTGGATGAGCTTAAGCGCAACAACGCCGCTGTAGAAGAGGTGGAACAGCTGGATAAATCGATGGGCGATTTAGATGTTTTGTATATGACTCGTGTGCAGCGCGAGCGTTTTTTCAACGAGGAAGATTATGTTCGTTTGAGAGATAGTTATATACTGGATAAAAAGAAAATGACGCTGGCAAAGCAGGATCTACTGGTGCTTCATCCACTGCCCCGTGTAAACGAAATTGCCACTGAGGTAGACAGCGACCCACGTGCTGTATACTTTAAGCAAGCGCTGTACGGAAAATATGCACGCATGGCTTTGATTTTAACATTGCTGGGGGTGAAGGTATGAACATAGACAGCATAGAAGGCGGTGTTGTGATAGACCACATTGAAGCCGGAAAAGGCATGGAAATTGTGCGCCTTTTAAACTTGGATAAACTAAGCTGTACGGTGGCGGTAATTCGAAATGCCCGAAGCGGCAAAACCACCAGCAAAGATATTATTAAAATTGAAGATGAAATTGATGTGAATTTGGAAGTGCTTGGTTTCATCAATCAAAACATCACAGTAAACATCATTGTGGACGGCAAGATAGCGGCAAAAAAACGTTTAACACCACCCACACAAGAGGTGAATGTGGTGAAGTGTAAAAACCCGCGATGCATCACCAGTGTAGATCGAGGTCTTCACCAAATTTTTTAACATAGCGAGGAAGGCCAACAATACCGTTGTGTCTATTGTGAGCAAGGGTATCAGCCGGTAGACCAGTAGACGGCACTGCTAAAAGCATTAAAGGGTAAAATACTACAATTTGGCAATAGCCCATTGTAGTATTTTTTATATTATGTTGGTTTGCATGGCCAACGTGAGAGACAAATTGTGTGGAGTGGGTTTTCAATTTTTTATAATTCATGTATACTGAAAGAAACGAAATGAGAGAAGGTGCTCGGATGAAAAAAAGTTGGCCTGTTCTGTGTTTTGCGCTTACCTTACTCATGTTTACAACGTCCTGCACAAGCCATGCAGGCGACGAATTTGCCAGAGTTTTGGAAGAGCGCTGGACCATTGTTGATGAAACGCAAGACCCAAATGCGCCTGCGCCTATTCCGGTGGATATTGTTCCTTATGAAAATGGAGATTTTGCCCCGACCCTTGGGTTTGATTTGGTTTCCTACCCAAGCCATGAGGGGCTTTTGGTGCAAAATTTTTATGCACTGGATGGATGGATTGGGCAGATTGAATACGAAGGCACCGATGGATTTGCCCCGGTGCTGCGTGTGGCAACAACCGCTAGTGATGATTTGCACACAACATATGCAAACCTTGCGCCCGGTGTGGGAATTGAACGAAGCATTGATGATATAGATGTGCAAGTGCATCATGTGGATGAGATCACGGTGATGGCGTATTGGCTGCGGGGGGATTTTCAATATCTCTTGCATTTAAACAAATCCGCAGATGAGGTGGTAGATCCTGTGATTGAAGAATTTGTTACCATGGTGGACAGCCGGATGGTATAAGTGAAGCTAGGCAAAATAGCAGTGAGGAAGCGGAGTGCTCATGAAAAAAATATTGATTCGCAAGGCAACGGTTTGGGATGGGATAGCCTTGGTACAAAAGGATGTTCTTTTAGAAGATGGGACAATTATGGCCATAGGTGATGAATTGCAGCAGGCAGAGGCAGAGGAATATGATGCCGAAGGTTGTGTGCTTGCACCTGGATTTACTGATTTGCACGTTCACTTAAGAGAGCCAGGTTTTGAGGGGAAAGAAACAGTAGAAAGTGGCACAAAATCCGCTTTAGCGGGTGGGTTTACCACTGTGTGTGCGATGCCAAACTTAAACCCGGTGCCAGATAGTGTGCAGCATTTGTCTGTGCAGCAAAAGGCTGTGGAGAAAAATGCTGTGGTTCGTGTGCTGCCTTATGCATCCATTACGGTGGGTGAAAAAGGGGAAATCCTGTCCGACATAGAAGCGTTGGCATCAAAGGTGCCGGGTTTTTCAGATGATGGACGTGGCGTGCAAAGTGAAGATGTGATGCGAAAGGCCATGGAGCTTTGTGCTGCTGAAAACCGCTTTATTGCAGCCCATTGTGAAGTGGAGGCCCTGCTTCCCAAAGATGGTGTTTGTATTCAAGCGGGATGCACATTAGCCAAAGAAAAATGCTTTGAAGGGGTAAGCTGCGAAAGCGAAGCCGCCGAGGTAGAGAGAAATATTCGCCTTAGTGAAGAGACGGGTTGTCGTTTACACATATGCCACATGTCGGCTTCGCGTAGTTTTGCGCTTGTGCGCGAAGCAAAGCGGCGTGGTTTGCCCGTAACCTGTGAGGTGGCGCCGCATCATCTTCTGCTGAACTGCGAAGATATTGCAGCAGATGATGGCAAATATAAAATGAACCCGCCTTTACGTGCGAAAGAAGACCAAGAGGCGGCGCTTGACGCTTTAAAAGATGGCACTATTGATGCCATTGCCACCGATCATGCACCACACACTGAAGCTGATAAGGCCGGAGGGTTTGCAAAGGCGGCTTGTGGCATAGTGGGGCTGGAGCTTGCTTTTCCGCTTTTGTATACAAAGTTGGTAGAGCCGAAATGGATTGGCCTAGAAAAGCTTTTAGAATTGTTTACCGTGGGGCCTAAAGCTGTGCTTTTGGAAAAACAAACCTTTATAAAAGTGGGCGATAAGGCCGATTTTACCTTGTTGAACCTAAAAGAAAGCAGGCCTGTTTTGGCACAGCAGTTCAAAAGCAAAGGTAGAAGCATGCCGTTTGAAGGGGCGCAGTTGAAAGGATGGCCACAGCTTACAGTATATGGAAAGCAATGTTTTAAAGCATGATCATAATAAGGGCACAGTTAATATGTGTTTTTTTGCAAAGATAGTTGCAAATGAAAGGAGACGTTATGCCCAAAAATGAAGTTTATACTTTAGAGTATAATCAAAATTTGGCAAGAGACACCTTTTTGATGAAGCTTTCCGGCCCGGTTGATTCTTTTTTGGCACCGGGGCAGTTTGTCAACATCAGCATCGATGGATTTTATTTGCGCAGGCCCATTTCAGTGTGCGAGGTGCTAAAGGATGGAATTTTATTGATTTATAAGGTGGTGGGGCGTGGCACGGCACGGATGGCCATGTATAGCCCCGGTACCCAGCTGGATTTGCTGGTGGGGCTTGGCAATGGTTTTGCTATAAGCCGTGCCAAAGCCAACAAAACTGTTTTGGTGGGCGGCGGTGTGGGTGTGCCCCCGCTTTATGATGTGGCAAAACGCCTTGGCAAAAAAGGTATAGTGCCCACAGTGGTGCTGGGATTTAACAGCGAAGCGGATAGTTTTTATATAGGAGAATTTGAAGCACTGGGTTGCACGGTGCATGTGGCCAGCATGGATGGCTCAATTGGTGTTCAGGGAACAGTGGTTCCTGTTTTGGAAACACTGGACTATGAATATTATTACACTTGTGGCCCCGAGCGTATGTTGTCAGCTGTGCACGAGATGGGTGAAAGCAAAGGGGCAAAAGGTCAACTAAGCTTTGAAGCACGCATGGCTTGTGGTTTTGGTGCGTGCTATGGTTGTAGTTGCAAAACCTTAACAGGCACAAAACGCATTTGCAAAGAAGGGCCGGTGCTGTTTAGTGAGGAGGTGTCTTTTGCATGAGTGACAAACAGGAGTTTAAAGCCGATTTAAGCACAAGCATTTGTGCGGTTGCACTAAAAAACCCCATTATTCCGGCCAGCGGAACCTTTGGCTTTGGCCATGAGATGGCAAAATGGTACGACATCAACGAGCTGGGTGCCATCAGCTTAAAGGGCACCACCAAAGAGGCGCGCTATGGCAATGCTTTGCCACGTATTGCCGAGTGTGCCAGCGGGATGCTCAACGCCATCGGCTTGCAAAATCCCGGTGCAAAAGCGGTGGTAGAACAAGAACTGCCACGCTTGCGCGAGGTATACAAAGGCCCTGTGATTGCCAATATTAGCGGATTTTCTTTGGAAGAATATGTGGACGTGGCAAAACATTTTGATGCATGCAGTGAAACACAGCTTTTGGAAATTAATATTTCTTGCCCCAATGTGCATGGTGGTGGCATGGCCTTTGGCACTTCTGCTAAGGCTGCGGCAGAGGTGACACGTGCAGTGAAAGCGTCAACTCAAAAGCCGGTGCTCATTAAGCTTTCTCCAAATGTTACAAGCATTGCCGAAATTGCAAAAGCCTGTGAAGATGCCGGGGCAGACGGGCTTGTACTTATCAATACGCTTCTTGGCATGCGCATTGACCCACGCAGTGGCAAAACGATTGTTTCTACAGGCAGTTGTGGCTTTTCCGGCCCGGCTGTAAAGCCTGTGGCCTTGCGTATGGTATACGAAGTAAGAAAAGCCATTTCTTTGCCCATTATCGGTGTGGGCGGCATTGCCTGCGCAGAAGATGTGTTGGAGTTTCTTTCTGCGGGTGCATGTGCAGTTCAAGTGGGGGCACAAAATCTTGTGGATCCATACGCCTGCCAAAGAATTGTGAAAGCTTTACCGCTTTTGATGCAAGCGTATGGTATAGAAAATATTCATTCTATCATAGGGAGGAGCCATCATGTCTAACCCAAAAGACCTTATTATTGCCTGTGATTTTCCCTCTAAAGAGGAAACGTTTCGCTTTTTAGAGCAGTTTGAAAATGAAAAACCTTTTGTAAAAATTGGCATGGAGCTGTTTTATTCGGCAGGACCTGATATTGTGAAAGAAGCTGTGGCACGTGGGCATAAAGTGTTTTTAGATTTAAAATTGCACGATATCCCAAACACTGTGAAGCGGAGTATGAAAACTCTAGCCGGGCTTGGCGCGTCGATGGTCAACTTGCATGCCGCCGGTGGCAAGGCCATGATGCAAGCAGCACTGGAAGGGCTTTCGGAAGGCGCAAGCGGTGAAAGGCCAACCTTGCTTGCGGTTACGGTGCTTACCAGCCTCTCTGAAGAGGTGCTTTGCGAAGAGCTTCTTTTAAAGCAATCTGTGGCCGAGGTGGTGACACATTGGGCACACAATGCGAAAGAGGCGGGGTTGGATGGTGTGGTGTGTAGCCCGCTAGAAGGTGGGCTTGTAAAAAAACGGTGTGGAGAAAGTTTTTATACTGTAACTCCGGGTATTCGTTACCCAAGTGGCGATATTGGCGACCAAAGCCGTGTAACCACCCCGGCACAGGCCGCACAAATTGGCAGCGATTATATTGTGGTGGGTCGTCCTATCACAGCGGCAGAGGCCCCCGTTTCTGCCTACGCCAAAATGAAACAAGAGTTTTTACAAGGTGTATAATAACAACAAAATTTACAAAAATGCAAATTACAATTAGGAGGAAATAAGATGAATATTACAGCGCGTAGTATTGCGGCGGACTTGCTTTCCATCGGTGCGGTTTTCTTGCGCCCCAACGACCCCTTTACCTGGGCTAGTGGAATTCGCAGCCCGATTTATTGCGATAATCGCCTTACGCTCTCGTCACCAGAGGTGAGAAATCATGTGGAGCAAGGGCTTGCTCAGCTGGTAAAGACAGAGTTTTCGGGGGCGCAACTTGTGGCAGGAACGGCTACGGCCGGCATTGCCCATGCGGCATTGGTTGCCGACATCCTAAATTTGCCTATGTGTTATGTGCGCGGCTCTGCCAAAGGGCACGGCAGAGAAAATCGCATTGAAGGAAAGGCAGAGGCCGGCCAAAAAGTGGTGGTGATTGAGGATTTAATATCTACGGGTGGCTCTGTTTTAGAGGTGGTAGATACCTTGCAGGAGGCGGGCTGTGAAGTGCTGGGGATTGTGGCTATCTTTAGTTATAATTTAACGGCAGGGCTTGAAAAAATGGCCGCAGCCAATGTGAAGCTATCCACCTTGTCAAACTATGAGGCTTTGGTTGAGGAGGCCTTGAGCCAAAATACCATCCAGCCAGATGATTTGGCAAAGCTACAGGCTTTTCAAAAAAATCCGCGCGACGAAAGTTGGATGCAACTATAGTTGTGTTACGATTGAATATTTCGTCGCAAATATGAATATATGCGCGTAAAACAGAATATTTATTCACAAATACTTGATTTTTAAAAAATATAGTGTATAATCATTCTTATAAATATTTAAACTTGCTGCCCAAAAGTGGGAGGAAAGGAACTATCATGCCAAAGAAAGACAAAAAAGACATTAAAAAAGTAGTGCTTGCGTATTCCGGTGGTTTGGATACGTCCATTATCATCACATGGCTTAAAGAAAACTATGATTGCGAAGTGATTTGCGTTGCGGCCG
>CAYJJK010000115.1:6628-6985 GCA_964370445.1 uncultured Oscillospiraceae bacterium
GAGCTTTATGGCCTTGAAGAACGCGCCAAAATCACCGGTGCCTCCAAATTATATGTGGCCGATATTCGCAAAGAGCTTGTAGAAGACTTTATCTGGCCAACGCTTAAGGCTGGTGCAAAATATGAAGGATACCTTTTGGGAACCAGCTTTGCCCGCCCACCCATTGCAAAAGCACTTGTGGACATTGCAAAAAAAGAGGGTGCAGACGCCATTTGCCATGGCGCCACGGGTAAGGGTAACGACCAAGTGCGTTTTGAGTTGACCATCAAAGCGTTTGCGCCGGATTTACCCATCATCGCCCCCTGGCGCGAGTGGGACAACACAAGCCGTGAGGAAGCGAGGGATTATGCGGAAAAA
>CAYJJK010000116.1:0-6926 GCA_964370445.1 uncultured Oscillospiraceae bacterium
GGCTGTATTTTGCACCGGGTGTGGTGGCAGAGGCTATGAAAACAGCGGTATACGCAGCAGCGCTGTTTTCGCATTTAGGCTATGCAACGAGACCGGCGGTGGGGCAAAAGCGTGGGGACATCATCACGGCCATTACACTGAATGACGAGCAAGAATTGTGCGCGTTGTGCCGAGAAATTCAAGCCCATAGCCCTGTGGATAGCTTTGTGCGCCCGGAGCCTTGGCCCATGCCCGGCTACGACAGTGAGGTTATTATGGCGGCAGGTGCATTTACAAATGGCAGCAGCATCGCGCTTTCGTGCGATGCGCCCTTGCGCGCACCCTACACGGCCTACTTACAAGGTGGCTTGCAGTTTGCACCATCTAAGGCGGCACTACTGTGTGCAGCGCAAGCGCTTTGCAAACAATGATGTGATGATCACGGTTTTCCTCGACATCGTGTTGCTTTATGTTGCCTCCACTTGAAAAAAAACAAGAATGTGATATAATATAGTTCAATATTGCAAGCTTTGTTAAGCTGTGAAATTGCAAGGGAACAAGGGGTACTTTATGAGGCAGGTTTTCACAAAACAAAACCGCAAGCTGTCCTCTATAGGGCTTGTTTTGGCATCTTTATTTATCGCCATGGTTGTTTTGGTTGCCCTTGTGGGTTATAACAACAGTATGCGGCAGCGTCTCATCGAAAACTCAATGGTCACCCTTGGTGAAGTGACACAGCAACAGGCTTTCAATTTTTATTCTCACATTGAATCGGATATAGGTGACCTAAAAGCTTATGCCTATATCTCTAATTATTTGGATATATCTGATGAAGATTTTGATTTTGTGCTTCGCAATTTGGCCTTGTTTTCAAACTTCGATTTCATTTCTGTGTATGCATTGGACGGCAGTGGCGTAGACAGTGAAGGCAACGCTATTAACCTAAATGACTATATCGATTTAAGTGAGACCTATTATTCTAAAACTCTGGTGGGCAACCCCATTTACTTCTCTTCTACCGAGGAGCCGGAATTGCCTATCATTACCCCCATTTACAACGACTTTGCAAGGGTGGAAGGCTACCTTATGGGGACATACTCGCTTTCTGAACTGGAAGGCCTGATTTTGCCGTCTTTTAGCAACAACAGCTACTTTTATATTGTGGACAGTGAGGGTGAGATTATCATGTCCACGCAAAGTGAAAATGCCCTGCTGGACCGGGGGAGCACCGGAAACCTATTGGAATTTATGGGCGAGGCAGGACGCACTGAAAGCTTTGACAACCTCGACATTGTGGCAGGAAAAATGCTCAGTGAAGAAAGTGGCTATTTTAATATAACATATGGTGATGAATCGAGATATTCTTATTACATGGCAACCGGTGTGAACGACTGGTATATCTTTTCTTTTGTGCCAGAGGAAGATTTACTCACCACCAGTGAGGAAATCACGCAAAGCTCCTTGATTTTTGCCTTTATTTCTTTTGTTGTATACCTGGTGCTTTCTACATTGATTTTGTTTTTGCGGCGTCGTGATGCGATAAAGCAACAAAGACATGCCAATGATTTAGAGCGCATTGCCTATTATGATGAACTTACGGGCCTTGCCAATTACGTGTTGTTTAAAAAACAATTACAACAAACTTTAAAAGATTTTCCAAACACATCCTTTGCCTTGTTGAAATTTGATATTGAACAGTTTAAAATGGTCAATGAAATTTTGGGCGTGGAAATGGGCGACAGAGTGCTAAAAGCAATTGCAGATATTAGCCGAGATTCGATGGCTCAACATAAGGGTAAGCTTTTGGTGGCGCGTGTTGGTTCTGATGATTTTCTTGTGTTAAGCGAAGCCGAAATTACACAGCCCGGTAAAAACCGTTTTAGTATCATGCAAGACAAAGTGCATAATGCTTGTGGCATAAACACAAAATATCGTTTGCGTTTTCGCTATGGGCGCTATGTGATTCCAAAAGGTGAATGCAACATCAACGCAATGCTGGAAAATGTAAACCTGGCGCATAGCCTTGCTAAAAAGAACGATAGGGCTCATTTTGACTATGATGATACGCTGAAAGCTCGCCTTATCCATGAAAGTGAAATGGAAAACCGTATGCATCAAGCGTTGCAAGACGGCGAATTCCTTGTGTATATTCAGCCAAAATACAATCTTAAAAAGCGGTACATCCAAGGCGCGGAGGCTTTGGTGCGCTGGCAAGCCAAAGATGGAACGCTTACTTCCCCCGGCGACTTTATCCCACTTTTTGAGAAAAACGGCTTTATTACAAACCTTGATTACTACATGTTTGAAGAATGTTGCCGTTTGCTTGCAAAATGGAAAAGCCAAGGGCTTGCAGTGGTGCCAATTTCGGTCAACTTTTCACGCATTCACCTGCAAAACCCGTCGTTTGCGAGTGAAGTGAATGCTATTGCTGAAAAACATGATGTTCCAACATCTCTTTTGGAGATAGAGCTTACAGAATCTATCGCTATGGACAATGTGGAACTTTTAGAGGGTGTGATGTGGGAGCTGCATCATTTTGGGTTCTTGCTATCTATGGACGATTTTGGCTCCGGTTTTTCGTCTCTGGGACTTCTTAAAAGCCTGCCATGGGATGTTTTGAAAATTGACCGTAGCTTCTTTACCACCGAAGCGAACGATTTCCGTGCGCAGGTGGTGGTGGAAAGCGTAATGCGCATGGCCCAAAACCTTGATATCACCACAGTGGCCGAGGGTGTGGAACATAAAGAGCAGGTGGATTACCTCGAGCGTATTTTCTGCACAATGTCTCAAGGATATTATTTTGCGCGTCCTATGCCGCACGAAGAATTTGCAAAAATGCTTAAAAAAGAAAATGATGAGAACCATTAGCGTCAACACGCGAAGCAGGCCTGCTGGAATCAATAGTTTTTAGCAGGCTTGCGTTGTTTTTATAGTTTTTTGGGAATAGATATGCTGGACGAGCGTGTGCAGTATGGTTATTTTACCGGTGAGTGCTTAGCTTTTGTACACAAATATACAATTTTTTTAGAAATAAATGGTACTTTTGTGAGATTACCCATTGAATTTATTGGAAAAACCCTCTACAATATACTTATAAGGTGAACTTTGTCGATTACGTGCAGTAGGTTTGAGACCGTGCCCTGGTTTTGTTTTTTGTTTGATGGAAATTAATTTGCAAGAACGAACACTTCATTGGAGGCAGGGAAGGGGTAGTTATGAAAAATATCAGTATTACCGCAAAATTGTTTATTGCATTTGGCGTTGTAGTTGCACTTGTGCTGGGGCTTAGTGCTCTGGCTCTCATCGGTATTGGTGTTGTTTACGACATCAGCTATGAAATGGTTGTGGTTGCAGCAGAAGCCGAGGCAGGTACCTTCGATGTGGCGCAGTTTAGCGAGCAAGTGGCGCCCATTGAGATTCTCATTCAGATCGTAGTGTTTGCAGTGGCAGCAGTCACCATCATTGCTAGCATCATCATGGCGATTGTCATCCGCTCTTCTATTTTAAAACCGGTGCGTGAACTTGAAAAGGCCGCACGCGATATGTCCGGTGGCAAGCTGGATTGTGTAATTCAGTATGATGGGCGTGACGAGCTGGGCCAATTGGCAGGGCATTTGCGCGGTTCTATTGCCACCATCCAGGCTTATATACAAGATATTTCGCGAGCTATGGCAGAGCTTCGAAAAGGCAATTTTGATATTTGTGCCACACAACCATTTGTAGGTGATTTTGAGGAAATTGAAACCTCTATTCTTGGTATGATTTCACAACTTTCAAATACGATGAAGCAAATCAGTGAAGTGGCAGAACAAGTGTCTTCTGGTTCTGAGCAAGTTTCTTCTGGTAGCCAAGCCCTAGCGCAGGGCGCTACCGAGCAAGCTAGTAGCGTGGAAGAGCTTTCGGTTACCTTAAATGATATTTCTAGCCAAGTGAAACAAAATGCCGAAAATGCCGAAAATGCCAGAGACAAAGCGGGTCAAGCCGCAACTTCCATCAGTAGCAGCAACGAGCGCATGCAAGAATTGATGAATTCCATGGGCGAAATTGAAAGTAAGAGCAACGAAATTCGTAAAATTATTAAAACCATTGAAGATATTGCGTTCCAAACCAATATTTTGGCTTTGAATGCCGCTGTAGAGGCCGCACGTGCTGGTGCTGCCGGTAAAGGTTTTGCTGTGGTGGCCGATGAGGTGCGTAACCTTGCAGCCAAAAGTGCGGATGCAGCAAAGAATACCACTACATTGATTGAGGGCTCTGTTTCGGCTATCGCCGAGGGCGTACGCCTTGCCGGCCTCACTGCAGATGAACTGAACAATGCTGTGGAAGGTGTTACAAGTACCACTGATATGATTTCTGAAATCACACAGGCCACTGAAGACCAAGCCACCGCCATTTCGCAAGTGAGCGTGGGTATTGAACAAATAGCCTCTGTGGTGCAGCTTAACTCCGCCACCAGTGAAGAAAGTGCCGCAGCTTCAGAAACCCTTTCGAGTCAGGCATTGTCTCTTAAACAGCTTGTGGCTCACTACAACCTTAGGCCTGGTGAAGGCGCCCCTGCTGGCTTGCCAAGCGGTAGTGCACGTAGCGCTGTTGCAGCACCGCAATCGGCCGCAGCTCCGGCCGCGCCTAGTCTTGGCCTACCACCGGCACCAGCACCGGGCGAACCGCTGTTCTAGCGTGGTTGGCTTTATGAGTAGCTAAAAAAATGATAAGACCTTGAAACCCCCTTTTCTTCGAAAGAAAAGGGGGTTTCAAACTTCCCCTAAAAAAACTTTTGTGTAAGGGCTATTCTACAAGGGCTCTTTCAAGCAGAAAGACTTGCGCGGATTCGAAAAAAAGAGAGAAAAAAATGTGTCACAAAGCAATGCTTTGTGACACAGCCAGTCTTTTTGAAAGAGCCTTGAATTACACATGTTCTTACTTAAAAGGTTTGTCCACTTTTTCTTAAAGTGGCGGGGGTTGGGGCGGCGCCCCAAGGTCTTTTGTCTACTTACAGGCGCTATAAAAGGCCACTGTTGGCGCAGTTAAAATGAACCCAAAGAACCCAAGGTGCCTAAAATGATAGGCAGGCCAATTACGCCAAGAATACTGATAATGATGATGCCATCGATGATGGTGGCTGCAGCGCCGATTGCAATGCCGGCAATGGGCATCCACGGATAATTTTCTTTTTCTTTATCCATGCGCTTCATTGCCAAAACACTGACAACAACACCAGCAATACCTAAAAGACAAAAAGTTATGTAGTTGAACACCCAAGAGGCAACAGCAAGGCAAAACCCGATTAGCGCTAAGCGATTGATTGGCTTCTTTTCAGTTGTAGCACCTTGTGGAGGCGGTGTAGTTGCACTCCAGCCAGCATTTGGGGGTACTTGCTGGTAGGCTGCGTCTTGTACCGGCACTCCGTAGGGATTCTGCGGTGCACTGTAAACAGGATCAGGTGGAGCCATAGGAGCGACGGGCTCGGGTGGAACCATAGGAGCGACGGGCTCGGGTGGAGCCATAGGAGCGATGGGCTCGGGTGGAGCCATAGGGGCGATGGGCTCGGGTGGAGCCATAGGAGCAATGGGCTCAGGTGGAGCCATAGGAGCGATGGGATCAGGTGGAGCAGTAGTTTGCATTTCGTTGTATGATTGGTTTTGTTCCATAATCATAATCCTTTCCGTTCATGGTATGCAATAAAACAAAAATATATACAAATAGATAACAGAATAATTATATCATATGCCCAAATATATCGCAAGTTTTGCACGGTGTATGTTTGTGAAATTTGTGCGAAAACCCCAAAGTGAATTGTTTGCACAACAAGTTAAAGATAAAACAAGACATGTTGCTACAGGAGGTTATATAAAAATCCATAAAAACAGGAAAAACCGGGCCGCATGGCTTGACAAAGTCATATAAATACTTTAGTATTATATTAAAATGGGTAAGTGTAGCAAACAGATAGTTAGCTATATGAGCTCTGCGGTATTTTCGGGCCGCATTATAAGCCGATAAAGGGTGGATCGTATGAATATTAATGGCGATATTTCGCCTAAAAAGAAGGAGACGTTGTATAATGATTGATCTGAGTATTCAAAAGCAACAGCTGGCCAACAACATCAAAAAGGCCAAAGAAAACGGGGTTATCATGCCCACCATCAAACAGATGCGTGACCCTGTAAACAATGTGCCCGATAAAGTGAAAGCAAAACTGAAAAATCTTGGCCTTTGGGACATCGATCCCCTTAACCTGTTCCGTGTTACTTGGCACAACGAGCCCGTGGAAAGCGGCGGCGGTTTCGCAGGCCCCAACTTCATTGAATTACCTAAAAAATTAACCGGAGTAGATGCCCGCATCATCATGATGGCTGGCAAATATTTCCCAACCGGTTGCCATAAAGTGGGTCCGTCCGTGGGTTGCTTGTTGCCGCGTTTGGTTACCGGCCAATTTGATGCCACCAGCCAAAAAGCAGTTTGGCCATCCACAGGCAACTATTGCCGCGGTGGCGCTTTCAACTCTAAACTTCTCGCTGTGGATTCTGTAGCTATTTTGCCTGAGGGCATGAGCCGCGAGCGTTTTGATTGGTTGCGCACCATTGCAAATGAAGTGATTGCAACTCCTGGCACCGAGAGCAATGTAAAAGAAATTTTTGACAAAGTAAACGAACTGAAAGCAACCCGTGCAGGCGAAGTGATGGTGTTTAACCAATTCGACGAAATGGGCAACTATTTGTGGCATTACAACTGCACAGGTAGCGCTTTTGAAGAGGCATTCCAATCTTTGGGCAGCGGCCTCAATTTTGCTGGCGTTTGCTTCACCAGCGGTTCAGCCGGTACACTTGCTTCGGGCGATTACCTCAAAAACCTCCATCCTGGTTTGCGTATTGCTGTGGGCGAGGCTCTGCAGTGCCCCACCATCCTCGACAACGGCTTCGGCGCTCACCGCATTGAAGGCATTGGCG
>CAYJJK010000117.1:0-6908 GCA_964370445.1 uncultured Oscillospiraceae bacterium
AAATGGAGCTTTGCGTAAGAGAACCGCCCGATTTGTGCATGCTGACACTGGCCATATCGGCACCGGCCTCCATGGCACAAAGCGGCATGTTTTTACCAAAATAAAAATGGGTGCCATGGGCTTCGTCTGCCAGCACCTTCATGCCGTTTTGGTGCGCCAAATCAACGATGGCTTTTAGGTTGGAACACACGCCGTAATAGGTGGGGTTGTTCACCAAAACTGCCTTGGCCTTTGGGTGCTCTCTGATGGCCTTTTCCACATCGGTAAGTGACATACCAAGGGCAATGCCCAGTGTTTTGTCTGTTTTGGGGTCCACATACACCGGAGTGCCACCACAAAGCACCAAGGCATTAAGCACACTTTGGTGCACATTCCTTGGTAAGATCAGCTCATCCCCCGACTTGAGGCTGGCTAAAATCATGGCCTGCACACTGGAGGTGGTGCCCCCTACCATAAAAAAGGCGGCAGCGGCCCGAAAAGCCTCGGCAGCAAGCGCTTCGGCCTCTTGAATCACCCCCGTGGGATGGCATAGATTGTCGAGGCATTTCATGGAATTCACGTCCACGCTCATGCACTGCTGGCCTAAAAATTCGGTGAGCTCAGGGCTGCCTTTGCCCCGTTTATGTCCCGGTACGTCAAAGGGCACAATGCGGCTTTGGCGCAGTTCCTCCATCGCCTCTAAAATAGGCGCACATTTTTGCCTTTTCAAAAATTTTTCCATATACACTTCACCTAAGGGGCATACACATTCACGCCACTGTAAATTTCTATCATTTCACGGCGCAAAGAATTTGTGATATCCAGCCTTGTTTTAGGCGGAATTTCATAAATGTCGGAGTTGAAAAGGTAGTTTTGCAAGTCAAGTTCTTTAATAAGCATTTTGGTGTGGAAAATATTCGACTGATACACGTTGATGTCGGTCACGTCATATTTTTTTAAGGTATCTTCCTCAATATAATCTTGAATAGACGTGATTTTATGGTCTGTAAATAGCTTTTTACCATTGATATCTCTTGTAAAACCACGCACACGATAATCCAGCGTAATGATATCGGAATCAAAGCTGCCCACAAGGAAATCCAAGGTGGAAAGTGGTGTAATTTTGCCACAGGTGGCCACGTCAATGTCTACACGGAAGGTGGCAATAGACGTTTCTGGATGGTATTCGGGATAGGTGTGCACCGTAACATGGCTTTTGTCTAAGTGGGCCACCATGGTGTCTCCACTGCGCTTTTTATACATACTTTCTTCCGCAATTAAAAAAGTAACCGAGGCCCCTTGCGGCTCATAATCTTGTTTTGAAATGTTTAAAACCGTGGCACCTATCATGGCCGTCAGTTTGGTTAAAATATCAGTGAGGCGCTCAGAGTTATATTGTTCGTTGATATATTGAATATAATCTTTTTGCTCCCTTGCCGTTTTGGCATAGCAGATGTCATAAATGTTAAAGCTCAAAGATTTTGTAAGATTATTAAACCCGTACAAATGCAGTTTATCCGGCATGGGGCCCGCTCCTTTGTTTGTAAATTACAAGTACCGCAAAAAAGGCAAAATAAAAGGGTACATCTATAAAGATGCACCCATAAAAACAAGTCTTTCTCTTCGAGATATGCAGCAGAGTCTATATAGCAAAAATCACTTTTACCACTCTTATTGACCGTTTTACAAGTATGCACCTATCGTACACTTCGGGCGAATGAACCCAACAGGCAATTAAGTTGCCAGCTTATAAAAGTTGCGCTTCAAACGCAATCAATAAAGTGAATCGATTTCACTATATTACCCCTTTGTATCCCTTTTATTATAATATAACTGCATGATTTGTCAATATAATTTTTTAGGGAACCCCCTTTCTTTTTGCTGTGTGGCTTGCAAACTTTTTTGCAAAGAGGCATAATAACTGTTAGCTTGCACTTGCAAAGCACTTGCTATGCGGCTTATTTTAAAGAAAAGAGAATTTCTATGCTATATCTTGCGGTGCTTCTTCTGCTTTTAAACCTGTTTTCCTTTGCCCTTTTTGTCATCGACAAACGTCTTGCCATTCACAAAAAACATCGCATCAGTGAAAACACCTTGCTTTTTTCGTCATTTTGCTTTGGCGCACTCGGTGCACTTTTAGGCATGATTTTGGCACACCATAAAACCAAAAAACCAAAATTTTATCTTCTTATCCCCCTGTTTTTGCTTTGCCAGGTGGCAGGACTTCTGTTTTGGTTGATGCAATAGCTTTTGTCTAAAGCACCCTTACCACCTCAATAAAATATTATTTCAAGGAAGAACATGGTTTTCTTGAAATTTTAGTCATATCACGTTATACTGATAAAAGTAAAACATCGGGCTCGGTTTTCGCATTGGCCGAAACCCTTTTTGGGAGGAGAATTTTTTGAAACTAAACAGCAAAAGGTTTTTAGACAGCGGTGCAAGCCTTGGCAAAGCCGATTTAGAGGCTTCGCAGCTACTGAGCATCCTAGAAAACCTACCGCTATGTCTTAATTTATGGAACCAGCGCACACAGAACATCTATTGCAATTGGCACTGCGCCAAATTGTTTGGTTTTTCTAGCAAAGAAGAGTATTTAAATAATTTTTTTCGCCTTTTTCCAGAAAGACAACCGGATGGTAGGCTTTCGAGAACAGCCTCGGATGCTTATGTGGCACAGGCCTATGAAGAAGGCAGTGTGCGCTTTAATTGGATGCACTGTAAGCTGGATGGCGAGGAAATCCCGGCAGAAATCACCTTATTTAAGATAAGTGTGCCGGAAAGCAAGGGCGGCGATCTGCTGGTCAGCATCATCCGGGATTTACGGCCCCAACTGGCTGGCTATGACGACCAAGAGCACCCAAATGATTTTTTCTACCACCAGCTGTCAGACAGGTCACTCTTTCACTCAATCGCAGAACTGAGCGACGAATGGTTTTGGGTATATGATATTTCGGCGGCCACCATTCAATTTTTTGGCAAAGGGCGGCAAATTCTCAATTTATCTGGAGAAAAACAACCTTTCCCACAATATGTTCTAGACAGCGGCCTTGTATACCCCGATGATTTAGAAACGTTTATGGCCATGAGCGAAGCTGCAAAAAAAGGGTTTCATCACCCATTTGATGTGCGCTTTATTTTGCCAAATGGCACTCCACATTATTTCCGCATTGTTTTTAAAACCACCTACAATAAAAACGGAATGCCGCTTTTTTCTATTGGTAAAACGTATGATATCCACGATCAAAAATCGCTGGAGGTTCTTTCGCGCACCGATATGCTTACCAATTGTTTAAATAAAACAGCCACAGAAACTGCCATAAAAAATGCGCTAGATAAAGATAAAGGTGGCTTTCATGCTCTTTATATTGTGGATGTGGATAATTTTAAAGCCGTAAACGACAACCTTGGCCATTATTTTGGAGATTTGGTTCTGAAAGAAATTGCCTCAAACCTACACGCCAATTTTAGGGGCAACGATATCATAGGCCGCATTGGTGGCGATGAATTTGTTGTTTTTGTGCAAAACGTGGTAAACCTAGATATCGTTAGCCAAAAGGCCAAGGTAATTACAAAGGCCTTCCAAAACACCTATTCCGGCGAGCATGCCGATTATAAAATTTCCGGCAGCATTGGCATTGCATTATCTCCAAAAGATGGAGACCACTATGAGGATTTATATAAGGCTGCCGACAAGGCCCTGTATCAATCAAAATTACAAGGCAAAGATCGCTTCACCTTTTATTCCGACGAATTTGTTGATGGTACAATGAAAACCCTCACTTTGGTAGACAATGCAAACCGCATGGAAAGCTCCTATTTTGACACTGAGCTACTCTCTACCGTTTTCAACTTGATGTATGAATCGCAAGATGTTCACACTTCGCTCACTGCAGTACTGCAGCTTCTGGGCCGGCGCCTTAAAACCGATAGATGCTACATCTTTGAAACCTTTGATGAGGGCAACAGCTATAGCATCACCTTTGAATGGTGTGCCGCCGGCATTACTGCACAGAAAAATAATTTGCAAAACGTCCAAACCGAACAATTGGGCAACTTTCTTGCCGAGCTAGACAAAAGCGGTGTTTTATACAACAACGACCATGACCTGATTGAAAACAACGACACCTATACGCTGGTGAAAGGGCAAGAAATCAAATCTTTTATGCTGGTGCAATCAAAAAGCAAAAAAATCACCCGCTTAATTTTAGGCCTGGACGACTGCACAACCGCCCGAGTTTGGAGCGAAAAAGAAATTAACACTTTGCGCTTTGTAATTAAAATGGTTTCTATTTTTATGGCGGCAAGCAGGCACCACTCCCTGCTGCCAAAAGCACTTGAAAAAGATTTTTCAAGCGAAGAAGTGGCCGTTTTGAAAAAACTGAACGAAAAAGGAATTGGCTTTTATCGGCTATAACATTATAAAAAAGGCCTTTGCTCAAAATGTATTTCACATTTGAGCAAAGGCCTTTTTTGTGTTGTATCTATGGTGTATTTTCAAGTGCAACTTCTAGGTGATGTCGACAATCGTGTTCAGTCGGCCTATTTTGGCACTTTTCCCACCCAATTTGGCCTAAAAATCTTGAATTCCATAAAGGAGTTCGGCAATTTTTAGGCCAGATTGGACAGAAAAATTACTCAAATTATGCTCGATTCAACGATTGCCAACACCACCTAGGCACTTTCGCCTTCCGGCTCAAACTGGCTATTGTATAAATCGGCGTAGAATCCGCCTTTTTGTATCAGCTCATTGTGGTTGCCGGTTTCCACAATGTCGCCATCACGCATCACCAAAATCATGTCGGCATTGCGTATGGTAGAAAGGCGGTGAGCAATCACAAAACTCGTACGGTTTTTCATTAAATTGTCCATCGCTTTTTGTATGGCCACCTCGGTGCGTGTATCCACAGAGGAGGTTGCCTCATCCAAAATCAGCATTTTGGGATCTGCCAAAATGGTGCGGGCAATGGTTAAAAGCTGCTTTTGCCCTTGGCTAATATTGGAAGCATCCTCGTTTAGCACCATGTTGTATCCTTCAGGTAACGTGCGGATAAAGCGGTGTGCTTGCGCTATTTTTGCCGCATCCATCACCTCTTCATCGCTGGCTGTGCGCCGCCCATAACGAATGTTTTCCATGATGGTGTCTCCGTAAAGCCAGGTGTCTTGCAGCACCATCCCAAACATCGAGCGCCAGTCGTGACGTTTTAGTTGTTTGATGTCTTGTCCATCCACCAAAATGGCACCCTCGTTCACATCATAAAACCGCATCAACAACTTTACCATTGTGGTTTTTCCCGCACCGGTTGGTCCCACAATAGCCACTTTTTGGCCAGATTTAATGCTGGCAGAAAAATCGTGAATGATCGTTTTATCGGGTAAGTACCCAAAATGGACATGTGAAAACTGCACGCTTGCCTCAAGTGCACTTGTGTCCACTTCATTTTCTGTATCGCCCGCTTCTTCATCCTCTTCCAAAAAAACAAACACACGCTCTGCAGCGGCAGCTGTTTGCTGCAACACATTGGAGGAATTTGCAATTTGAGACAGGGGCTGTGTGAAATTGCGCACATATTGAATAAAAGCTTGAATATCACCCACTGTGATGGAGCCAGTAAGGGTTAAAAACCCACCCGCCACACACATCATCACGTATCCAATGTTGCCCACCATCACCATAAGAGGCATCATCATACCACTTAAAAACTGGCTTTTCCATGCCGATGCATGCAATTTTTTGTTCACTTCAGAAAATTCTTCGCAGCTCTTCTCTTCTCTGCCAAAGGCCTTTACCACAAGATGCCCGCCATACATTTCTTCCACTTGGCCGTTTGCCTGGCCCAGATATTCTTGTTGCTGAGAAAAATAAGGCTGACTACGCTTCACCACCGCCCGCACCAGCACCATCGAAATGGGCAAAATCAACATCGTCAGCAGAGTCATCCACACATTGATCGTAAGCATCATAATCAAAACGCCCAAGATGGTGGTAATGCCACTGATAAGCTGTGGTAAGCTTTGTGTAAGAGTTTGGGTGAGGGTATCCACATCATTTGTAATGCGGCTTAGCACATCGCCGTAGCTATTTCTATCGAAATAAGCGAGCGGCAATCGGTCGATTTTAGCACTGATGTCGCGCCGCAAACGATAGCCCACTTTGTTGGAAATGCCTGCCAAAAGCACACCTTGCACCAGCATCAGCCCCGCCGATATGGCATAGATTAAAAGAGCCCATAAAAGCAAAGTGCGCACAGCGGTTAAATCAATACCACCCGTGCCGCCAATCATGGCCATCAGCCCGGTAAAAATTTCGTCGGTGGCACCGGCCAAAATGCGCGGCCCAAAAATATTAAATACCGTAGAGCTTATGGCAAGCACAATACAGCCCAAAATAGCCGGCACATACCTGCCAAGATAGCGAAGCAATTTTTTCATCGATCCGCGAAAATCTTTTGCTTTATCCCCGGGCATAAAGCTTTGTGGCCCCCTGCCCATGGGGTCGCGGCCACCGGCAGGGCCACGGCCGGCAGGCTGTGTTACAGAAGAGGATTCTTTGCTCATGCCAATTCCTCCTTTGTAAGCTGACTTTCTGCAATTTCGCGGTATTCATCGCAATTTTTCAGCAGTGCTTTATGGGTGCCACAACCCACAATGCCCCCATCTTCTAAAACAATAATTTGCTCTGCATTCATGATGCTGGAAATACGCTGTGCCACCACCAGTACAATGCTATTTTCCGTGTAGGGTTTCAGCGCTTTTCGTAAGCGTACATCCGTTGCAAAATCAAGGGCAGAAAAGCTATCATCAAAAATATATATATCCGCTTTTTTCACAAGAGCTCTTGCAATAGAAAGCCGTTGCCTTTGCCCTCCCGATACATTTTTGCCCCCTTGGCTGATGTCACTTTCAAGGTCATCTTCCATTTCTTTTAT
>CAYJJK010000118.1:0-1644 GCA_964370445.1 uncultured Oscillospiraceae bacterium
CTCGGCCTCGCGTCGTTATGGTGAAAAATTCTTAGATTTGTTCGAAGAGGGAAAAAGAGACTTTTATATTGTAGATAAAGATATCCACACCGTGGCCTGCTATGAAATGACCAACGTCGCAACTGGTAATACCTTTAAAGCCGGCGTGCTTCGAGAAGATCTGCTGGAAGACAGCTTGTTCCATTAAGAAATATTGCATGGTGTAAGTTGAGTATCTTGTGCCATGAAAATTGATTTTGGCCAATTTTGTATGGAGATGGCAAGATATCCGATTGCAGACTGAGAGGTGAGGCAATTTGCAACAGCGAGAAGAAATGATACGGTTTGAAAAAGTGAGTAAGTTTTTTCCGGGGGTTGTGGCCAATAAACATGTGGATTTAACCATTTATCGTGGGGAGTTTCATACTTTATTGGGCGAAAACGGCGCGGGCAAAACCACCTTGATGAATATTCTTTATGGTTTATACAAAGCCGATGAGGGAACGGTTTATCTGGAGGGAAAACCTGTAAACATACTTTCTCCCAGTGATGCGATGAAGCAGGGTATTGGCATGATTCACCAACACTTTATGCTTATTCCAAACTTTAGTGTGTGGGAAAATGTGGTGATGGGCCAAGAGATGAAAACCCCTTGGAACATGCCGGTGGCAAAGCTAAAAGAAGCGGTAAATGAAGTGGCAAAGCAGTTGCATATCTCGATAGATTTAGATCAAAGCGTAAGCGATTTAACCGTGGGTATGCAACAAAAAGTGGAAATTTTGAAAGCTATTTATCGTGGTTCTCGCATTTTGATTTTGGATGAGCCCACCTCGGTGCTTACCCCGCAAGAGAGCGAAGAGCTTTTTGAAACCTTGGAAAAGTTGCAAAAAAATGGATGCACCATCATTTTCATTTCACACAAAATGAAAGAAGTGATGAAGATGAGCAACAACATCTCGGTGCTACGTGATGGAAAACTCATTCAAACCTTAACGCATGAAGAAAGCACCCCAGAGCGTTTGACGTCTTTGATGGTGGGGCGTGATGTGAGCTTGAATGTAGATAAAAAAGAGGTTGCAGTAGGCGATGTGCGTTTAGAGTTACGCGGGATATCCATGCCGGGGAAAACACAAGCTCGAAGCTTAAAAAACATCAATTTTAAAGTACGTAGTGGTGAAGTACTTGGCATTGCAGGTGTGGACGGAAACGGCCAAAGTGAACTGTCTCAGGTGATTGCAGGCATTGCAAAACAGGAAAGCGGGATGGTGCTTTTTAACGGAAATGATGTTAGTGAGGAAAGTGTGCGTAGCCGTGAGAAGCATAAACTGTCCTATATTCCGGCCGACCGACGCGGTGAGGGCTTAGCGCTGGATTTTCGCCTTTTTGAAAACGCCTCTATGACACAGTATTATAAAGAGCCTTTTTCAAAAAATGGTTTGCTACAGCTGAAAAATATGCGGAACATCACAAAAGAATACATCGAGGAATACCGTGTTAAAACACCCGGGACAGAGGTAACCGCGCGCACATTGTCCGGCGGCAATCAACAAAAGTTGGTTTTGGCTCGCGAAATTCAAAAATTGCCGGATATTCTATTGGTGGTGCAACCCACCTGGGGGTTAGACATTGGAGCTTGCTCCTTTGTGTATGAAAAAATTATGCAAG
>CAYJJK010000118.1:1654-6814 GCA_964370445.1 uncultured Oscillospiraceae bacterium
TTTTGCTGATTTCTACCGATCTTGAAGAGGTACGCAGTCTATCAGACAGGCTTATGGTTTTGTTTGAAGGACAGATTATGGGGGAAGTTGACCCCAAAACAGCCGATATTGAGGAAATTGGGTTTATGATGAGTGGTTTGCACTCAGAAAAAAAGGAGGAAGTTTCATGAAAAAGAATTGGATTTGTATGCTATTGGCCAGTGTTTTAGTCCTGTCTCTCCTCACCGCCTGTGTAAGCAATCCAGAGGAGGCCGATACTACTGTGGCCAGCAGCACGGCCATGTCGGAAGCTGCGGCTTCTACCGCAAGTGCTGCAGAGGGTGAAACAGATGGAGACCCCTCGCGTGTGGCTTTGATTTTTGGCGGTGTTATTGCAGGTGACGGCTGGAATGAAATTGCCTATGAAGAAATGCAACTGCTGGCAGAAGAATACAACTTAGAAGTAAGTTATCAAGAAAACGTGACAGAAGGCAATGCAGCCGATGTCATTCGTAATTATGCCAGTGAAGGTTATGATCTTGTTTTGGACAACGAGCAATACCATAGTGAAATCATGGCCGAAATCGCACCAGAGTTTCCAGATGTTACCTTTGGCTGTGTGAATGGCTATGTTTCGGCCGATAATATGATTGTGGTTTCAGCCGATATGTGGCAGCATGTATATCTTGCGGGTGTTATGTCCGGCCTTGCCACCGAAAGCAACAAGTTGGGTCTTATCACCTATTCCACCGACTCGGACTCGGCCCTTACCATGTTGCAGGCCTATGGAGACGGTGCCAAAAGCGTAAACGAAAATGTGGAAGTTGTGCACGTGGCCACCGGTAGCTTTAGCGATTTAGCCGTGGGGCAAGAATTGGCTTTAAGCCTAATGGGACAAGATTGCGATGTTATCTTCTGTAACAGTGGTCAAAGTAATGTTCCGGTAATGGAAGTTTCTGCCGAAAACGGTGTGTACGCTGTGGGTGCCATTTTAGACCACAATGCCATTTCAGAAGAATATGTTTTGGGCAGTGCAATGCTGAACTCCGATTACATGTTGCGAATGATTGTGGAAGGCTATCTTGACGGTAGTATGACAGGATCTTCGGAAGTGCCGGTGATGGGCATTGCAGAAGGTGTAGAAGAATATCGTATCAACCCTTCCATGGAAGAAATTTTCGAGCCTTCTATGTTTGAGGCTATTGATGAAGCCTCTGCTGGCATTATGGACGGTAGCATCACAATAGAACTTCCCTAGTAACTATTAATGACTCCGGTCCGGCGCAAGAGGATTCTTGCGCCGGAAGAGAGGTGGGACGAAGCGTGCAAGAAAATATAAAGACCATATTGCGCAAACAGCCTTTTTGGATAACAGGCACTATGGCTCTGCTGGCTATATTGTTGGCCATGTTCATCGGTGGGGTATTGATGTTTTTTATTGATATTCCGCCTGTGGAAGCTTACCACTACTTTTTTTACGGTGTTTTGGGAAGCACCTACGGTTTTGGTGAAATGTTAAGCAAGTTTGTGCCTTTGCTATGTTGTGCCATGGCATTTTCTGTGGCACAAAAGTCGGGATTTTTCAACTTGGGCGCTGAAGGGCAGCTGAATATGGGGGCACTTAGCAGTGTGGTTGTGGCAAGTGTTTTGCCGGAAATGCCCGCGGTTTTTGCGATTTCTATCAGCATTTTGGCCGGCATTGTTGGCGGTGCCCTGCTTAGCACCTTGGCAGGTCTTCTTAAAATCTTTTTTGGTGCCAACGAATTGCTTGTCACCATGATGCTCAACTACATCATGACCTATGTAATTGCCCTGCTTGTCAGCGGCATTCTTAAAAACCCCGAAAGTTCTATGGAACATACAGCCCCCATTCCCGAATACACAGAACTTCCCATCATTTTAGAAGGCTCGCGTTTACATGCCGGTTTATTTATAGCTTTGGCCGCCGTTGTGGTAGTTTGGTTTATACAACAGCGCACCACCATCGGCTATGAGATGCGTTTATCAGGAATGAATAGCATTGCGGCACGTTACGCTGGCGTAAACGGCACCCGTGCCCTAATCACAGTCATCATTATTTCTGGTGCTATTGCCGGCCTTGGTGGCGCTTTGGAATTGCAAGGCAACCAATACAAGCTAATCAATCACTTTTCGTCAGGATTTGGCTTTGATGGCATTGGCATAGCCGTTATGGGCCAATACCACCCGGTGGGGATTATTCTATCGGCACTTTTGTTTGCCGCACTTCGTGTGGGCACAGCCAGCATGCAACGTGGCATGGATGTACCTACACCGATGCTTTATATTTTGCAAGGAAGCATTGTGATTGCCATCATCGTAAGCAACTACTTTGTCAAGAAAATACAAGGTAAGCTCGTAGAAGGGAGGGCAAGCTAGTGGATATGATTGCATTGCTTGACACCACCTTAGAAATGTCCATCCGCATGGCTACACCATATTTGTTTGCCGCATTGGGCGGCTTGCTTGCACAACGTAGTGGTGTTTACAACTTTGGTTTAGAGGGTATGATGCTTGGTGGAGCCTATTTTGGCTACCTGTTTACCGTGTTTAGTGGCAACCCTTGGCTGGGATTTTTTGCAGCCATTGTGTTCGGTTCTATATATGGTTATTTATTGGCGTTTTTCTCTATCCGTTTTGGCGTAAGTCAAATGGTGCTGGGGCTTGGGTTTAATACCCTTGCACTTGGTATCACCGGTTTTTTCTCACGTATGATGAGCGGTATGGGAACAAGCGTTGCCTTAGAAAGGCAAATTGAAAATGTCAATCTTGGCCCCCTATCAGATATCCCTATCATAGGGAGCACGTTGTTAAGTCAAAACTACTTAACTTATCTTGTGCTCATAGCGTTTGCCTTTTATATTTGGTTTATTTTCCGCACAAAGTATGGTTTGTCTTTGCGTTCTATTGGTGAAAATCCTGATGCAGCACAAACCGCAGGTATTCCGGTGTTTCGCTATCGTTACCTAGCTGTTACTATTTCCGGTGTGCTGGCCGCCTTGGGCGGTGCTTATCTCACCTTGGCACAAGTAGATCGCTTTGCCGAAAACATGACGAATGGTCGTGGTTGGATAGCCATTGCTGCCATAGCCTTAGGTCGCTGGTCTCCCATGGGAACATTTTTTGCCTGCCTTTTGTTTGGGCTTGCGGCGGCAATTTCCAACCAGTTACAAGTACTGAACGTGGGCATTCCTTACCAGGTTGCGTTAATGGTGCCCTACATCTTATCTATTCTTGCTTTACTTGGCACACGTGGTTCGAAGGGGCACGGCCCCGCTGCGCTGGGTAAGCCTTATATGAAAAATCGGTAATAAAGAAAAAGGCAATACTGCAAAATCTTATCTGTTTTCAACGCCGGCATCCGTTTTACCACACAGGGCAAATGGATGCCGGTTTTGAAGTATATGGGTATATGAGTTTTTGCCGCATTGCCATCACATGGAGGATTTATATGTCATGTAAGATTTTAGGAATATGTGGTAGCTATCGTCGTGCAGCTACTTATACGGCACTGGAATTGGCACTGGAAAGTGCTGCAAGTTTGCCTGGCATTGAAACACAGCTGATTGAATTGCGTGGCCGCAATATTCAAGCTTGCATTGGTTGCAATCAATGTATTAAAAAGGAAATCAATGATTGTTTAGCATTTAAAGACGATATGCAAGAAATTTTTGAGGTGTTTCAAGAGGCGGACGGCTATATTACAGCCTCCCCGATTTATGGTATGGGGATGACCCCTTTGCTCTCGGCTTATTTTTCACGTTTTCGCCCTAATTTCATTTTGTCAAAACATGACCCGGATCGCAACCTGTTTCGTGTGGGCGGAGCCATCGCGGTTGGAGGCACCCGTAACGGTGGGCAAGAAAACACCATTGCAGCCATCCATGGGCTCTATCATACCAAGGGAATCACTGTAATCAACGGTGGCCTTGGTGCCTATAGCGGAGGCTCGGTGTGGAGCCGTGATAAAGGCCGAGAAGGTGTGCTTGCCGACGAAATCGGCACTCGGCATGTGCAGGCGCTGGGACGGCGTGTAGCCAAGGCTGCGTTGGCATTTCAAAACGGAGTATAAAGTGAACAGCACATTATCATTTGCAAGGTTAAACATAACTTTTAGGTTTAAATTTTGCTGTATCTTGAAATGCATCTGTTTTCTCAAAGGGAAGCTTATCAAACGTGCTAAGGAAGAAGAGGTGCAAATCTATGAAGGTGACAAAAGAGGGCGTCTCAAAACACTGTGAAATATCAACGTGATTATGCCCTGAAAGAACCCCCTGTACTGATTGCAGAGCATAAAAAGGCTTGAATCACAATGTTTTCATCGATAACAAATTGCAGAATTTTGTTCAGTAAGCGTTAATAAATCCTATTCGCCCAAGCGCGTTATGCGTTTGGGCGTTTTTATATTGTATGAACAAAACCCCCGGCTATGCCGGGGGTCAAAGCTTAAAGCGAAATTAAGACAAGAAACTCCTTTTGAGTTAGAATAAGAGTGCGGCCTGAGAACTGCACAAGGAAACTCAAAAGGAGGTCACAAAAATGGCAAGTGACAAAAACAGTTTATCGCATACGAAATGGAATTGCAAATATCACATCGTGTTTGCGCCGAAATACCGTAGAAAAATCATATATGGGGAAATAAAAAGAGATATAGGAAAAATATTAAGACAGCTATGCGAATGGAAAGAAATCAACATAATAGAAGCGGAACTCTGTGCAGACCACGTACATATGCTTGTGGAAGTCCCACCCAAAGTGAGTGTTTCCGGATTTGTGGGGTATCTAAAGGGAAAAAGTAGCTTGATGATACACGAAAGACATGGGAATCTAAAGTACAAATATGGCAACCGAAGTTTTTGGTGCAGGGGCTACTACGTTGATACTGCGGGGAAAAACACAAAGCGAATCAAGGAATACATTCAAAACCAGCTTAAAGAAGACCAACTTCACGACCAAATGACAATCAGAGAATACCAAGACTCGTTCAAAGGTAGCAAGTAACCCAAGTCGCAGGAGAAAGGCCGTTATAAAAGCGCCTTGAGGCGCCGCTAGTATTCACGCCTTACAGGCGTTTCTGTAAAACCCCCGGCTAAGCCAGGGGATATTTATTGCATTTTTACAATTTAATATCATGCCCACCGGTTTTGGAGGGTAAGTGGGTGA
>CAYJJK010000119.1:0-6718 GCA_964370445.1 uncultured Oscillospiraceae bacterium
GCAATATCTTTTTCCACGGTCTCTTCAAATAGCTGATATTCTGGATATTGAAACACCAACCCTGCAAGAAAGCGAAACTGTTTCATATTCTTTTTTTCAGCCCAAAGGTCATGCCCGTCAATCAACACCTTGCCGCCGGTGGGTTTATTAAGGCCATTAAAATGCGTAATCAGTGTGCTTTTTCCGCACCCTGTAGGCCCAATAATCCCCAAAAAATCTTGCGCATCAAGCTCAAAACTAAGGTCTTGAATGGCCACAGTTTCATCGGGTAGCCCTTCGTTATAAACATAACGCAAATGCTCACAGCGAATGATGGGCACCATTTGCACCACCCCCTTTTCTTGCATCGCCCTGTGTCAATGTGTCATATAGAATTTGGGCGCACTCCTCGGCGGTGATAACACCCTTTGGTAAAGGAAGCCCTTGTGCTGCAAGCAACTCGCACAGTTCTGCTGTTTGCGGAATATCCAAATGCAAGCGGCGAAGTTCCGAAGAACGACTGAACACCTCCTTAGGTGTGCCAAAAAATGCAATCTTTCCCTTTTCCATCACCAGCACACGATCAGCAAGAGCAGCCTCTTCCATATAGTGGGTAATATGCACCACCGTAATGCCTTTTTCGCGGTTGATTTTACGCACAGTGTTCATGATTTTTTCTCTGCCACGTGGGTCTAGCATTGCAGTGGCTTCATCCAGCACCAGCACTTGTGGGTTCATTGCAAGCACCCCTGCAATGGCCACGCGTTGCTTTTGGCCACCGCTTAACTTATGTGGCTGGCGCTCGCGATATTGATAGATGCCTGTAGCTTGCATGGCGTCTTGAATACGCCTGTGCATTTCCTCATGTGGTACCCCTAAATTTTCAAGTGCAAACGCCACATCTTCTTCCACTACAGTGGCCACTATTTGGTTGTCTGGGTTTTGAAACACCATGCCCACTTTTTGACGAATGTCATAAAGCTTATCCTCGTCTTTGGTGTTGATCCCCTCTACCCAAACGACGCCCTTTGTGGGCAACAAAATGGCATTGAGGTGTTTTGCAAGGGTGCTTTTTCCACATCCATTCGCCCCCAAAACCACCAAAAACTCACCCTCCCTTACAGAGAGCGAGACATCATCTATCACATGCGGTGCTTCCTCTTGATACTCAAAAGAAAGATTTTCGATGTTAATATTGTTTGGTTTTGTTGATTGTACCATTTTACATCCTATCTTCATAATTGTTCTTGCTTTTTTGATGACACTTCAAAAAGAAACCTTATGGTTCTGCCCGCCAAAGCGCCGTAGCTCCGCAAGGCAACACCCCACCGGTCTCTAGCGGTAAGCCCAGCTCGTCGCTTTGCACCTGCCCCAAAAACTTCTTTGGCAGCAGAACATCCAGCATATAGCCCATTACACCGGGTGCAAGGCCGGCCGTGTAGCTGTTCAGCGCCATAAACAATGGCGTGTTGCTCAGCACTTTACTGCACAATTGTAATAGCGGCCACAACGTGTCTTCCAATTTCCACACTTCACCGGCAGGCCCACGCCCATAACTTGGCGGGTCCAAAATCACGGCATCATAATATTTTTGGCGACGAATTTCCCGTGCCACAAATTTCTCACAATCGTCAACAATCCAGCGTATCGGCTTTTCGTGTAACGAGCTGGCCTGAGCATTTTCACGCGCCCAGCTCACCATACCACGGCTGGCATCCACATGGGTTACCTCGGCTCCTGCGGCCGCACAAGCCAGTGTAGCGCCGCCTGTGTAAGCAAATAGGTTCAGCACCTTAATGGGCCGATTTGCCTGTGTAATTATGTCCCGGTACAAATCCCAATTAACCGCTTGCTCGGGAAAAACACCCGTATGCTTAAAACCTGTAGGGCTTACAATAAAGCGCAGGTCTTTATAGCGCAAACTCCACTTTTGAGGGAATTTTTTATAGACTGTCCAGCGGCCTCCACCCTGTTTGCTTCTTTTGTATATGGCATCAACCCGGTTCCAGGCCGGATGGGCTTTTTCTGTGTGCCAAATCACCTGTGGATCCGGACGCTGCAACACCACCTTACCCCAGCGTTCCAGGCGGTCGCCCTCGCTCGCATCCAAAAGGTGATAGTCTTGCCATTCGCTTGCAACACGCATGTTTTTGTTCTCCTTTTTTGCAACCCTATTTTATCCCATGTCACCAAAGATATAGGGTTACCTATAAAAATATTAAGGTTGTAAGCCTATATTCATTTTAGGGCAACCCTCAACCCTTTTGTAGCAAATCTTCCAATGTTTGCTGCCTGTTTTGAGCATCCTCGGGCGGGATGAGAGAAAGATGACGATAGGCCACATGGGTAACACAACGCCCACGCGCTGTGCGTTTTAGCAAGCCCTTCTGCATCAGGTAAGGCTCGCACACATCTTCCAAAGTCACAGCCTCTTCCCCTAACGTGGCAGCAAGTGTTTCAAGCCCCACAGGACCACCCTCATAAAGATTGATGATGGCCCGCAAAAGACGGCGGTCCAGCTCATCAAGGCCGCTGTCGTCAATTTCCATACGTTGCATGGCAAACTGTGCAAGCTCGGCGTCAATGGCACCATCGCCATGCACCATAGCAAAATCGCGCACACGTTTCAAAAGCCGATTGGCCACACGTGGCGTGCCCCGGCTGCGTAAGGCAATCACCTCAGCCCCACCCGAAAGACAGCTAAGTTCCAAAATATCAGCCGATCGGCTAACGATACGCTGAATTTCCTCAGGGCTGTATAACTCAAGTTTGAGCAAAACACCAAAACGATCCCGCAAGGGACTGGAAAGTTGACCGGCTCTTGTGGTGGCCCCAACAAGTGTGAATCGGGGCAATTCAATACGTACCGATTGCGCACTGGGTCCCTTTCCAATTAAAATATCTAAAGCAAAATCTTCTAATGCAGGGTAGAGAACTTCCTCTACCTGACGCGAAAGACGATGTATTTCGTCTATAAACAAAACATCGCCTTCTTGCAAATTAGTTAAAAGGGCAGCAAGATCGCCAGGCTTTTCAATGGCAGGGCCTGATGTTACCCGAAATTGTACCCCCATTTCGTGTGCCACTATACCGGCAAGGGTGGTTTTTCCAAGCCCGGGTGGGCCATACAAAAGCAAGTGATCCAGTGCTTCCCCACGCATTTTTGCAGCTTTTAAATAAACACTTAGGTTTTCTTTTACTTTGTCTTGCCCTATATATTCAGAAAGAGTTTGAGGGCGAAGGCTTTGCTCACCATCAAAATCTTCATGCGCCACTTCAGGCGAAATCAATCGTTCATGCGTTTCGGACTCAAAATTAGACGGTTCTATAGCCAAAAGAGCTCCTCCTATGCTGGGTTATTTGCCGCCTATGCTACGCAATGCCAAGCGAATCATTTCGGGAAGTGGCAAGGCGGCATCGATGGCAGCCACCGCAGAGGCGGCTTCACTTTGCGAATAGCCAAGACTCACAAGTGCGGCGATTGCCTGGCTGCTTTGGCTTCCTTCTTGTGGGGCCACCACTTTTTGTACATCTTCTAAAGATATACCGCTGCTTTGCCATGCACAAAGCTTGTCCTTAAGCTCTAAAACAAGTCGCTGTGCTAGTTTTGGCCCTACACCATTTGCTGCTGTAAGTGTTTTATGGTCGCCCGCGGCAACCGCTAAAGATATTTTTTCGGGTGTCAATGCCGATAAAATAGATAAAGCTGCTTTTGGCCCTACCCCACTTACGCCCACCAACATTAGAAACATAGAGCGTTCGCTTGAGCTTGCAAAACCGTAAAGGCTTACATCGTTTTCGCTAAGATGCAGCGAAGTATATAAAAGGGCTTTTTCACCAACAGCTGGAAGTGCACCAAGTGCCGCCGAGGTGATAAGGACAAAATACCCCACCCCGGCACATTCAATAACAGCCTCAGTTGTACCTTTTTCAAGAAGTTTTCCGTGTAAAGAATAAATCATAATGGTTTCACCTTGTAAAACATAATTGTTGTTTTCCAGCTTTTCGCCTTGCTTTTTATAAAACGAAAGCGTCCTTTAGAACAAAGCATAAAACAAGCAAAGCCCGTTTGTTGTGTTTTTTCTTTTGTGTTTTTTCTTTAAAGTAACACAAAACAACCCAGAGTTCGTAAAAATGCATTTTGTGGTGCTTTCAGTTTAATCATATCCTAGCTCTTGGCGGCGTGTTTTATGGCGCCCCAACTGGGCACTGTGCGCCGCATGTGCATGACATATAGCGATAGCTAAGGCATCGGCAGCATCGTCTGGCTTCGGAACTGATTTTAGCTGTAAGAGCCGCACTACCATGTGTTGCACCTGCCGTTTTGTGGCCTTTCCATAACCGGTGACGCCCTGCTTTACTTGCAAGGGAGTATATTCAAACACTGTGGCCCCAGCCTGTTTTGCAGCCAACAAAATCACTCCCCTAGCTTCAGCCACAGCGATGGCAGTGGTTTGGTTGCTTTGATAAAATAACGACTCAATAGCCACCACCTGCGGTGCAAAAGAAGAAAAGAGCTCTGTAAAATCTTGATAGATTTCATGCAACCGGTCTGGCATAGGGGTGTGCGCTTTGGTGGTGACTGCGCCAAAAGTAACGGCGTGTAGTGCTTGCTTGCTCGCTTCTACTACGCCATAGCCGGCAATAGCATATCCAGGATCTATACCTATCACACGCAATACACTCACCTCACCATCGCATAATCACCCACATTCGATCACCATTATACCACATTTTTGTCGATTTGTCCTCACATTTAACGCCTTTTTATCTAACGGATGTACATTCTTTGATAATCCGCATTTATTTTAAACATACGGTTTACCAAATAAAAAGATTGCATTTTCCAAAAAAACATGCTACTCTTTAAAAGTTAGGTGATATTATTGTAAACAAACAAATTAAAGATGAGTGTTTGATAAGAGGAAACTCGCTAGATTTAGATTATTTAACAACCACAAAAACAAGTTTGTCTCCGTAGCTCAGCTGGATAGAGCATTCGCCTCCTAAGCGAAGGGTCGGACGTTCAAATCGTCTCGGGGACGCCAGAAATTCTGCCGGAAATTCCATTCTTATGGTTTTTGGCAGAATTTCTTTTTCTAACACCCGATGTGTTCGGGTTTGTATACCATAAAGTTTATCAACATGTATTTTCATATACTTACGTATACAACTTTTGAAAAAAACTAAACTTATTGATTTCAACCTGAGAGATTTTGCTTCTCTTTACCTTGTAGCACAAATCTAGTGTTTGTCAAAACAAACCAATATTTATCTTGACAAACTCAAGATCATCCAGTAATATATTCTTTGCAGACATTTTTGGAGAGATGGCTGAGTTGGTCGAAGGCGCACGACTGGAAATCGTGTAACGGTTAATACCCGTTCGAGGGTTCGAATCCCTCTCTCTCCGCCATATTAGTGTGACAGAAAAGCTGTCATCGGGAAAATTTCTCGATAGACGGCTTTTTTGTTGCCTATTTTTGGGCAAAAATGGCTGTATTTTATATGACAGATTTTGAGCTGTCATTTTGGATTTAGAGGGTTTGAACCTTAACGGAGCTGTTTTGAGCCGAAAAAAGGATTCGAACTTTTCTGGGTTGGAAGAATTTTTTGAGAATATAATTGAATATTATTGATAAGAATGGAATACGGCTATCCGAGAAATTGAACGAATCTCAGATAGCCGTTTTTTTATTGAAATACAAATTTGAACGGAGGAACTCTATGAGACTTACATTTAAAACCAAGACCGGCATCCAGTCAGCTAATTTTCCGTTGCGAGAGGAGGAGCTACAAAATCTCTGTGAAAAGCACTTAAACCAACCCAACGATATGGCCGCCACCATCACCCTTGCCGAAAGTATGTACGACAGCCACTTGGCTTCTCTCTTAAAAGGTAAGGAGCTCTGCCTTGAAGAACTCAATTTTTTAACCGGTCAGCTCACCCGCTTGGATAAAACGGATGGAAAAATTTTCTATGCGGCGGCCTACACGGAAAAAGCAGACGATTTGCCTGGTCTCATCAACCTGTGCTTTAACCTCCACTGTTACAGCCTTGTGGACGATTTCAGCAACATGGAGGCCACAGGAAAGCACTTGGCACAGCGGGCCCCGAAAAATGGCGTGGCGGAAATTTCCAATGAAACCGGCGGCACAGCCTATTTTGAACAGTTCCTCGAAAGTGTTCCGCCGCCTAAAGTTTCACCGTATGGGCTTGTTTTCCAAAACGGCCACAAGATGCAAACTTATTACAGCGGCCACACCTTCCCCCGCGTGGAGGATCAAAAATGCCCCCTTGCTCTTGGCCTCGACAACGGCGAAGATGCGGAGTATTTGTATCTACCCTGTGAACTATCTGAGGTAACAAAAGCCTGCCAGAGGCTGGGAGTGGCAGGGCTATCCGATGTGGAACTATTCGTTGAGGATTACAACATCCCCATCCCCGTGGCCGAAATTGTTTTGGGTGGCGAGATTGCTCTGGAACCGTTCAATACCTTTGCGGCAGGGTATCAGCCCGTCATGCACGATGCCGAATATCTTACAACGCTGGTGCAAGCGGCAAACATCACCACACAAGACGAACTGATTACCACGATGAAGCACCTCTATGAATTTGAATTTTTCGAGGGTGTGCAAACCGCCGAGCAATACGCCCGCCACCTCATTTGTGAGAGTGGGCGTTTTGAGTACGATGAAAACTTGGAACCCTACCTTGATTTTGAGCGTTACGGTGCTG
>CAYJJK010000120.1:0-6703 GCA_964370445.1 uncultured Oscillospiraceae bacterium
CCACGCCAACGGTTTCGGCAAGGCTGTTGAAGCCAAGTTTTTTTACAAGTTTCGACAAATCATAGCACATATGCTCGATGTAGTCGATATCGCGCAAGATGCCCACGGTGCAAACGCCAACAGCGTTACAGCCGGCCATGAAGTATTCCATAGCATCCTCGGCACTCATTACGCCACCACTACCATAAAGGTCTTTTAGCTGTGGGTTTTGTTTTGCAATTTCATAGTTGATGTTTAGAGCGATAGGACGGATAGCCTCACCAGACAGCCAGCCCACACCGTTTGTACCGCGCATTTCGGGGCGGCGTTTGCCGATGTCAATTTTAAGGGCAGGGCCGATGGAGTCGATAGCAGCAATTGCGTCTGCACCGTGCTCTAAGCATTTTTTTGCAGAGCCAATTGGGTCTGGCCAGTTGCCACTCAATTTACAAATAACAGGAATATTTACGTGCTCTTTTGTGTAGTCAAGCATAGGAAGCAAAGTTTCTTCTGCATAGGAAACAAGCTCAATCATATCAGCGCCGGCTTTTTCCACGTCTTCTACGATGGCGATTGCTTCTTCTGGTGTATGGCCCACACTGCCAATAACAACAGCGCCAGCTTTTTTTGTCATGGGAATTTCACGCTCATACCACAGCTCGCGCTCAGAATCCGCCCATTTTTCAGCGTTGATGAGCGAGGTGGGACCAATGCCACCAATGTGGAACACGGGGTTGATGGCACGGCCAAGACGGATGGTTTTGGTAACAACAGCACCGCAGCCAGCTTCGTGGCCACGAATCATGCCTTCTGCCGCATACGTAAGCGGACCAGAGGTTAGAATATAGGGGCTTTGTAGCTTGATGCCACAATAATCGACACTAATGTCAACGCCCTGTAGTTTGGACTTATCATACATAAGTTAGGTCACTCCTCTTTTTTTGATGGCAGTGCAAAAGGTTGGTTTTGCACTGCCGAAAATCCTATTATTTGTTGCGATTTGCCACATCTTCAAACGCATCGATTAACTGTTGATACCCTGTGCAACGGCAGAGATTGCCACTGATGGCCACTTTGATTTCATCGCGCGTTGGGTTTGGATTTTTGTCCATCAGGGCTTTAGCACTCATGATAAAGCCCGGTGTGCAAAATCCGCATTGCAAAGCATGATGATCGAGAACCGCTTGTTGCAATGGGTGTAAAATTTCGTCGTTGGCAAGCCCTTCAATGGTGGTAACACTTTTTCCGGCCACGCTAGCAGCCAGTACCATGCAAGAGTCTACTGCTTCACCGTTAACAATAACAGTACATGCACCACACTCACCAACGCCACAGCCTTCTTTCGTGCCGGTGAGCTGGAGCACGTCTCGCAAGACATCTAAGAGGCGGGCGTTTTGCTCGATGGCAATTTCAGTTTCTTGCACGTTTAGCGTGAATTTTAAAATAAATTTCTCCATGTTCACCTCTCCTTACTCTGCCCAAGGCAGGCCACAAGCCTCGCACAAGGCGCGCTGGCTCATTGCTTCTACGGCAGGCTGTTTGTACTCGGTGCTCCAACGAACGCCGGTGCACTCAATCATGTAAGCGGATACAATTTTGCCACATTCATCAAATAAAGCAATAGAAGGCTTTTTACCCAGCAAAAATTGTTCGGCTTTTTCAACACGCTGCGGTGTAGAAAACACACAGCCCGGCACAAGGCGTGCTTCGGCAATGGTGCCATCGTCTGCCATGCGCACAGCAGCTGCTGCATTCATGCGTGAAATGGTCAACGATTTGCGGCGCCCAAGTTTGCTAAAGGCGGTGGTGAAGTTGTCAATTCGGTCAAACTCAATGCGTGTGGCAAACTCTCCGGCAGCCAGTTTTACACGGCCGGCGCCTTCGTAAAAGTCTTTCACCATCACTTTACGCTCGCCGTCTTTGCTTACTAAAACCATGCGTGCGTCCAGCGCAACAAAAGGAGAAAGTGAATCAGCCGCAGGCGATCCGTTGCAAATGTTGCCGCCTACAGTGCCGGCATTGCGGATTTGGGGCGAGCCAACCGTGGAGCAAGCTTTTGCTAAAAATGGCACATATTTTTGAATGTCAGCCGATTGGCTTACGTCGGTGTGGCTACACATTGTGCCAACACTGATGACCTTGTCGTCCACACGAATACCACGAAGTTCGTCAAGGCCGTCTAAATCCATCAAAACGGATACATCAGCCAATTTCTTGGCACCTTCGCGTAATTGCACCATTAAATCAGTGCCACCTGCATATGGTTTGATGTTTGCGGCATGTTTTGACATCATCTCAATAGCCTCGGGCAAGCTTGTTGGTTTTAAATACAGTATTTTTTGCATAGTATCAACCCTTAATCAGTTTTTTGCCCAGCAAAACCTGTTCTAGGCCGGCCGGATTGATGCGTACACGGCGTTTGGTGGCGTTGTAAACAGCATTGGCAATGGCAGCAGCCACAGCCTCGGTAGAAGGCTCGCCTACGCTCTTAGCACCAAAGGTACCCTTTTCGTCGTTACACTCAAAAATGTTGATGTCCATTTCTGGCATATCCATGGAGGTAGGTAGAATGTATTCATCTAGGTTTTGGTTTTGTACGCGACCTTTGTTGATTTCTACCTCTTCCATAATGCCATAACCTTGGCCCATCACAATGCCGCCGTAAATTTGACCTTCAATCAAAGCAGGGTTGATGGCAGTGCCTACGTCATGGCTGGCCGTTACCTTTATCAAGTCCACATAGCCGGTGCCCATGTCCACTTCTATTTCAGCTACAACGCAGCCATAGGCGAAGTTTGGGCCGGCAGTACCTTGGCCGGTGTGGTGATCTTGCTCGTAAGCGTCCGGTTTAAACCACTCATAGGCGGCCATTTGGCAACCAGACCATAGGCCTGCACCACAAACACAATCAAAGCCCACGGTGTATTCAGGGTACTTTGGATGGAAAAATAAGCTGTCCCTTAGCACAAGGTCATCTGCTGTGATGGTAAGGCCATCTAAGGTACCTTTGCCAAGTTTGCATGCCTCTTCAATGGCAGCAGTGTCGCTGAAAAAACCAAGAGAAATAGCATTTTCACGCATGATACCATTTAGCTTTGTAGCAGCTTTACGCATGCTTTGTGCGCCCATTACCGTGCCACGTGAGGCAACGGTCATGCCAGAATCTGCAATGGCATGGGTGTTGGTGCCATACATAACAACACTTTCATAGCTAACGCCAAGCGCTTCAGCTGCAATTTGTGCATATGCTGTTTTGAGGCCCTGGCCATTTTCAGCAAGGCCGGTGTTGATGTGCACAGAGCCATCTTCGTTGGCAATCACCATCGCACCTGAAGCGTCCGGTGCCTCAGCACCAAGGCCGCAAGCACGGTGGGCAATGGCCATGCCGATGCCTTTTTGAACAGGTCCGGCTGCTTGATTTTTATATTGGTCACGTTTGGCTTGATAGTCGGCCTGTGCCACGGTATGATCCATTACCTCTTGTAAAATCACATTGTCCAGCACGGTGCCGGTGGCATTGGTAAGGCCATCTTTTAGGCAGTTGATGCGGCGAAACTCCACTTCATCCATGCCAATTTCTTCGGCAATCTCATCAATGAATTGCTCCTGGCCAAAAATAAGCGCCGGAGAGGAATAACCACGGAAAGCACCTGAGTGAATGTTGTTTGTAAACACTCCAAAGGTTTCGGTTTTCACATTGGGGATGCTGTAAGGCCCGCAGCTATGAACATTGGCGCGCCAGTTCATAAACTGTGTTTGGTTGTTGTAAGCACCGGAGTTATCGATTTGAGTGCCTTCCCATGCCACAATCTTGCCATCTTTTGTAACGCCTGCTTTGTATTGCAATATGAACGGATGGCGCTTGGCACTTTCTAAAAGTGATTCTTCGCGGCTAAACACCATTTTTACAGGGCGCTTCACAATGCTGCAAAGAAGCGCTGCGCGTCCGGCTAAAAGGCCAACACCTTCTTCTTTGCCACCAAAACTGCCACCCAGTGTTTCTTGCACCACACGAACTTTGTTCATGGGCAGGCCCAAAATATCGGCAACATAGCGGCGTGTAAAGAACGGGTTTTGTGCCGAAGCATGCACAGTCATCATGCCATCAGCTGGGTCTTCTACAGCCAAAACGGCTTCCGGCTCGATGTAAGCATGCTCTACATATTGTGTTTCATATTCGCGTTCAATTACAAAATCAGCTTTGGCAAAACCGTCGTCTACATTGCCTTTTTCGATATGGAATTCAGAAGGGCTGAACTTATTGCCAGGGAATTTTTCATGGATTTGATGTGCACCATCTGCCAACGCTTCCCGAATGGTGAAGACAGCAGGCTGCTCTTCATAGTCCACTTCAATGGCTTTTAGGGCATTATTTACTTGCTCTTTTGTTTCAGCACATACTAAAGCAACCACGTCACCCACATAGCGTACTTGGTCGGTGAGATACATGTACATGGCCCAGCTTTGCGTTTTGCGTAAATCACTTGCTGTAAGCACCGCCAAAACACCGGGCATCGCTTTTGCTTTTTCGGTGTCAATGCGTGTAACTTTTGCGCTGGCCAAACGGCTGCGTAACATGCCGCCATAGACCATGCGGTCGTAAAAAAGGTCGGCGGCAAAATGAGCACGACCTGTCACCTTATCCACACCGTCAACACGCGGTTTGGATTGGTTTATAATTGTATATTGTTCTTTTTTTTGACCATATAGGGGCACGGTGTGCACCTCCACTTATCACTCTTTTTTTATAAAACCGTAAGGTTACTTGCCACTCCAGCATTTTTCGGTTGCTTCGCGCACTTTTTCGCGTAAAGCTTCCTTGTCAATGGTGGTAAGTTTTCCGTCTTGTTTTAATGCTTTTCCGCCCACAAATACATTGATTACATCTTGTGGGTTGCGGTATAATATAAGTTGATCATAAACATTATGTTCGTTGATGGGTGTGGCAATATCATCCATACGTACTGTAATCACGTCGGCCAACTTACCCACTTCAATGCTACCAAGGTCATCTCGTCCCAGCACACGGGCGCCCATAGAGGTGGCCATATCATACACGACATGTGCCGGCATGGTTTGTGTGTCTTGACGATAGGCCTTGTGGATTAAGAAGGCGCCACGCATTACTTCAAAGAAATTGTTGATGTAGCCATCGCTGCCAAGGCCCACTTCAATGCCACGATCCAGCATTTCGGGAACCGGTGCAACACCACCGCCTACTTCACAGTTAGAAAGCGGCATAGAAACCACTTTCATGCCACTTTTGGCAGCCAAATCAAGCTCTTCATCGCTCATTTGTACCATTTGAGAAGCAATGACATCACTGTCTAAAGCCCCAAGTTGGTTGTAATAATTGATTGTGCGCATGCCAAGGTTTTCTTCACACCATGCAGGCTCTGCAACACTTTCGTTCAAATGCATATGGAATTTAGCGCCAATTTCACGCGCACGTGTACGGGCTTTTTCCACAAAATCTTTGTCACAAGTAAAGAGGGTGTGAATGCTCATGATGCCTTTAACAAGGTCATCATCTTTGTGTGCCAAAAAGAAGTTGGCGTTTTCTTCAATGCCAAGCTGGCCGTTGTCTTCACTTTGGCGCTGGCATGCCTCAAAAGAGAGGTAACCGCGCAAGCCTGCTTCGCGAATTGCTTCAGCCTCTGATTCCAACGAGCCGGGAATAGAGTTTGGGCCTTCTAAAATGTCAAAGAAAGTGGTGACACCGCTTTCAATCATCTCCACACAGGACCAAAGGGCTGTTAATTTAGCCAGTTCCGGTGTAACACGGTCTTCCACGTAGGGCCACCAAAAATCTTCTAAAAAGCTAGTAAATTCGGTGACAAAAGCATCGGTAGTGATGCCCCGAGCAATTACATTGTACATATGGTTATGTCCATTAACAAAGCCCGGTAAAATCACTTGGTTTTTCACATGACAAACGGCGTCATCGGCGGTGGGCGCTAAGCTATTGTTTGGCCCAACAGCCACGATGTTCCCGTCTTGCATGCAAATGCCCCAGTCTTTTTTTAAGCCTTCCGGCGTTAAAACTGCGCCGGCTAAAATAAACTGTTTCTGTCCCATAAAGAGATGAGCCCCCTGCAAATTTTTAGTAAGGTGCCTTGACTTCCCCGGTATCAGGAAAGATCAAGACACCCCATGTGTTTGATCGATTCGGTTTTACTTTCGCAAAGTTCTAGCGACGAGCAGAAGTGTTGCCCATGGTCAAAGCCATTAATGCTTTGATGGTGTGCAAGCGGTTCTCTGCCTCATCATACAGAACGCTTTGCGGGCCGTCCATAACTTCGCTGGTAACTTCGATGTCACGGTCAGCAGGCATGCAGTGCATGTAGATAGCGTTTTTCTTGGCCAAAGCCATACGCTCTTTGTTTACAATCCAGCCCGGATTTTCGTTGATCATTTTTACGCCGGCTTCTTCGTCGTCGCCCACGGTGATGATTGGACCCCAACCTTTGGCGTATACGATGTCTGCGTCTTTGCAAGCTTCGTCCATGTCGTTTACAACATTGAAGGTGCTGCCGTTTGCTTCAGCATTGGCTTTTGCCATTTCAAGCACTTCTGGGAACAGCTCAAAGCCCTTCGGATGTGCAAGAGTTACGTCCATGCCAAAACGAGGCATCAGGGTAACAAGGCTGTTAGCCATAGAAAGAGGACGCATGTAGTTGCCAGCAGAAGTCCAGCTGATAACAAATTTACGGCCTTTAAGGTC
>CAYJJK010000121.1:0-6625 GCA_964370445.1 uncultured Oscillospiraceae bacterium
TAAACAGCGCCTGCCGCAACTACAAGTGCAGTTTTGACGAACAACTTCTCATTTTCGCACAGCGGCCCGATGCCACCGCCGTGCTTGAGATAAACAAATGGAACTACCGCTTTAACCGGTGGGTGAATCGTGGCGCAAGCGGCATTGCCGTTTTTGACCGCCAAAATCCACAAAGCAAGCGGCTGAAATATTACTTTGATATTTCAGATACCCATGCAGGAAGAAATGCAATCCCCGTTCCCGTTTGGAAGATACAGGCGGAATTTGAAGAAGATGTTGTCGAAAGCCTTGAAAATTCTTTCGGTGATATAGAGGACAAAAGCAGTTTTGCAAAGGCGGTTATGGGTGCTGTAAGCAATATAATCGGTGATAACTTGCAGGACTATCTTGCCGACTTCAAAGATGCTGTCGAGGGTAGTTTTTTAGAGGACACAAGCACCGAATACATCGAAAAAACCTACAAAGACCTTGTTACAAACAGCGTGGCCTATATGCTTTTGTCACGGCTTGATGTACCGGTCGAAATATACTTTGACAATGACGATTTTCGCAGTATCACAGATTTCAGCACTGCCGAAACCCTCACCGCCCTCGGTGTTGCCACGGGCGATATTTCACAGATGGCGCTTCGTGAAATTTCCGCAACTGTGCAAAATTTGGTAAAAGAGGACATTCGCACATTTGCGCCTGCAAGTGAAAAAATCTATACTGAAAGAGTAACAAACGATGAAAGGAGCAACGATAATGGAGATGACATACAGCAGGGTGGGCGATTACAATCTGCCGAATTTGACAATGCCGCTACAGCCGGAAGTGCCGCTTGGGAGGTACGCCATGAGCCGCAAACGCTATCTCGAGCAGAGCCGCAGGATACTGTTCACCAATCTGCTTACCTCGGGCAAATTGACACAGCATTTGATAGAGATAGAGCAGCAGGCGTTCGAGATGGAGGAACGATTGGTGGCGCAGATGGCGGCACAGCAGGGCGTGAGCGAGCAGATGAAAGCATCCGAACAAATGCGCTGGGCGGGGCTGATGAACAACATCCGCCACTCGGCACGGGAGATAGTAACAGCGGAATTGATAACGGTATAACGGGTGAAATTCTTGCGGATTTACCCACCGAAGAAGAGCAAAAGAATGGTATAGACGAGAGGCTCGAGCAATCGAGTCTCTTTCCTATTTCACAGGATGATATTGATGCCGTGCTTCAGCGTGGGAGCAATGTCAGCGATGGCAAATGCCGCATTTTTGAGCAGTTCCAAAAGCAAGAAACCGCCGCCGAAAACATTAAATTCCTAAAAAGTGAGTATGGCATTGGCGGTTCTAGTCCTGCCGTCAGTGGGAGCAATCTTGGTGAAGCACACGACGGGAAAGGCATAGAAATCACCCGCAGAAATATTTCCGCACCCGACACAAAAATATCCTTGTCGTGGAAAAAAGTTGAAAAACGCATCGGTGAACTCATTGCCGCAGACAGGTTTTTGAACGACAAAGAAAAGGAATATTACCCCTCTTTTCAAGAAAAAAAAGCACAGCTACAAAAGCGGTGGGAGGTTGCGCTTGAAATACGCACCTTGTTTCACGATTACAATAATTTTGTAAATGGGCTGAAAGAATTTGATAAGGCGCTGAATATGTATGTGCTGTCCGACTGCACTTCCTGCTTTGCACTTCAAAATAAAAAGACGTTCACCCATGCCATGAAAGGTGACTATGCCCTGCCGCTGATGATAACGGCGCTTGAAGATATAATCGCAGAAGATATTCATTTTACCGACCGTGCGAAAAGTTACCTTGAAGTGCTGAACAGTGACATGGCAACACCGATTTTGCCAGACCCCGAGCCTGTTTACGGCTATGAATACCACCTTGGTGACCTTGTGTATCTCGGTGCGAGCAAATATGAAATTGTCAGTTTTGACGATGACACCGTGGCACTTTATGACGAAACTTTCCCGATGTTAAACAAGGAAATGCCCCGTGCAGAGTTTGACCGCAAGGTGGAGGAAAACCCACATAACGACCATTTAAAGGTGCTTGTAAAATCAGCAAATTCCCACTATGCAGGGTATCTTGCGCTTAAAAATGAGCACCCGAATGATATTGTCATGTTCAAACTCGGTGAATTTTACGAGTTTTATGGCGAGGATGCAAAGACCGTAAGCGAGGTTTTGGGCATATCTCTCATGCAGAGAACGGTGGACGATACAGCGGTCACGATGTGTGGTGTGCCAAATTTTTCCGTAGAAAACTATATCAACCGGCTCACCGAAAAGGGATACAACGTCACCCTCGGCGATGGCGATGAGGTGCAGTTTTACGCCGCACAGGAAGCCGCTGTAACAGAAATTTCTGTTGATGATGTGATTAACGAGATTACGGAAACGCCCGCCGAAAAAGAAGGTGCCAACAGCGACCTTGTAGGCAAAGAAATTACGATTGACAGCCGCAAATATGTTATTGAGGAAGTGCGAGCGTTAAGCGGCGATGTGTCCATGCGAGATATCACCTTTGAAAATTCTGTCGGTTTTCCGATAAGCCGCATTGAAAAAGCAGAGTTTGTACGCAGGCATATACCTCCAGAAATTGAGACCGGCGAGCCGCTCACACCACCAAAAGCACCCACACCAAGGGCGGTTGTTGGCTTGCCCCACCCTGGGGTGAAACAGGCCGACCGCCATCAGTTTGTAATCACCGACAACGGCTTAGGCACCGGCACAAAAACGGAGAAATTCAACGCAAATATTTCTGCCATTTCTCTGTTGAAAACGCTTGAAGAAGAAAATCGACTTGCCACACCCGACGAACAAACGACACTTTCAAAATATGTGGGTTGGGGTGGTTTGCCGGAATATTTTGAGGAAACGAACAGCCGATATGCCGAGCTGAAAAACCTACTCGATGCCGAGGAATATGCCGCCGCAAGGGAAAGCACCCTCACCGCTTTTTACACACAGCCGCTTGTTATAAAATCCATTTATGAAGTGTTGCAGAGTGTCGGCTTTAAGCAGGGCAACATTTTAGAGCCATCCTGCGGCACAGGAAATTTCATGGGTTTACTCCCCGATAGCATGAAAGAAAGCAAATTTTTCGGCGTGGAACTCGACAGCATTTCGGGGCGAATTGCACAGCAGTTATACCAAAAATCTTCCGTTGCGGTGCAGGGGTATGAAAAGGCGAGCCTGCCCGAAAGTTTCTTCGATGTAGCCGTCGGCAACGTGCCGTTTGGGCAATTTAAGGTGTCGGACAAGAAGTATGATAGGCACAACTGGCTCATTCACGACTACTTTTTCGGTGCGACACTCGATAAAGTTCGCCCCGGCGGCATCATTGCCTTTATCACTTCCAAAGGCACGCTCGACAAGGCAAACAGTGCAGTGCGAAAATATATTGCGCAGCGTGCCGACCTCATCGGAGCAATCCGTTTGCCCAATAATGCCTTTAAAGCGAATGCCGGCACAGAGGTGACGAGCGACATCATTTTCCTGCAAAAACGGGATAGGGTTATCGACATTGAGCCGGAGTGGGTACACCTCGGCAAAGACGAAAACGGGCTTGCCATCAATCAATATTTCATTGATAACCCCGACATGGTACTGGGTGAATTTAAGGAAATTAGCGGTCCATACGGTCTCGAAACTGCTTGTATTGCCTATCCCGACAGCGACCTTTCCGACTTGTTATCCAATGCGGTACAAAATATTCATGCGCAATATACAGAGTATGATATTGAGGTTTTGGACGAGGACGAGCAGGACAATTCCATCCCGGCAGACCCAACAGTGCGCAATTTTTCATACACGGTGCAGGAGGGTGAACTATATTTTCGGGAAAACTCTCGTATGTTCCCTGTGACTGCCGCCGAGACCGCAAAAAACCGCATCAAGGGCATGATTGAGATACGAAACAGCACCCGCCGCTTGATAGAATTGCAGACGGAAGATTACCCCGATAGCGAGATTTTCGCAGAGCAAAACACCCTAAACAGCCTATATGACTGCTACACAAAAAAATATGGACTCTTGTCGAGCCGTGCCAATAGCATGGCTTTTTCTAATGACAGTAGTTACAGTTTGCTGTGTTCTTTGGAGGTGGTAAACGAGCAGGGCGAGCTAATTCGCAAGGCGGATATGTTCACAAAACGCACCATAAAGCCGCACATTCCGATAACCTCCGTGGACACTTCGAGCGAGGCTCTTGCCGTGTCACTTGCCGAAAAAGCGAAGGTGGATATGGACTTTATGTGTTCCCTTACAGGCAAAAGCGAGCAGGAAATTTACAGCGAATTGCAGGGTGTGATTTTTTTAAATCCCTTGCATGACTTTGGAAGTATCGGCGGTGAAAAGTATCTGCCCGCCGATGAATACCTCTCCGGCAATGTTCGAGAAAAACTTGCCACGGCGAAAAACAGTGCAGAAACTCACCCCGAAGATTACACGGTAAATGTTGAAGCACTGGAAAAAGTGCAACCCAAAGACCTTACCGCAAGTGAAATTTCGGTGCGGCTTGGTGCAACATGGGTGCCGCCCGAGGTGGTGCGTGAGTTTATTTTCGACCTACTCGACCCGCCCAATTACAACAGGTGGAATATTCATGTTCACTTTTCAAAATACACGGCAGAGTGGAATATTGAGGGCAAAAGTGCCGACCGCAGTAACATTAAGGTATTCAATAGTTATGGCACCACAAGGGTGAATGCGTACAAGATTATTGAAGAAACCTTGAACTTAAAAGACGTTCGTGTATTCGACTATGTGGACGATGGCAACGGCAAACGCGTCCCTGTTTTGAACAAAACCGAGACGGCGATGGCACAGGTGAAGCAGGGGCTTATCAAGGAAGCGTTTGCCAACTGGATATGGAAAGACATCGACCGTAGGGAAAAATTGACACGCATTTACAACGATAAATTCAACTCGGTGCGCCCCCGTGAGTACGACGGACAGCATATTTCTTTTGGCGGCATAAACCCCGAAATCACGCTTAGAAAACACCAAATCAATGCCGTGGCACGAATTTTATACGGGCAAAACACCCTGCTTGGCCACGTAGTAGGTGCTGGCAAAACGTATGCAATGTGTTCGGCGGCAATGGAGTTAAAACGGCTTGGGCTGTGCAACAAATCCATGTTTGTTGTGCCAAATCACCTCACCGAGCAGTGGGCGGCGGAGTTTTTACAATTGTATCCGTCGGCCAATATTTTGGTGACCACAAAGAAAGATTTCGAGCGCAAAAACCGCAAAAAATTCTGCGGACGCATTGCCACAGGCGATTTTGATGCCGTCATAATCGGGCATTCTCAGTTTGAAAAAATCCCGGTGAGCCTTGCTCGTCAGCGTGAAACCTTGGAAAACCAATTACAAGAAATCCTCGATGGGATTGATGAGGCAAAGCGCAATCGTGGCGGTAAATTCACCACAAAACAGCTTGAACTCACACGAAAAAATATTGAAAGCAAGATTGAAAAGCTCAATAAGCAAGACCGCAAAGACGATGTTGTCACCTTTGAGGAACTTGGCATAGACCGCCTTTTTGTGGACGAAGCGCACAGTTACAAAAACCTTTTTGCCTATTCAAAAATGCGAAATGTCGGTGGCATATCACAGGTGGAAGCGCAAAAATCAAGCGATATGTTTATGAAATGCCGCTACATGGACGAGCTCACAGGTGGAAAGGGCATCATTTTTGCCACAGGAACACCCGTTTCAAACAGCATGGTCGAGATGTTCACCATGCAACGGTATCTGCAAATGGCGGCGCTTAAAAAAGAATATCTGCACAATTTTGATGCATGGGCGGCAAACTTTGGCGAGACGGTGACGGCAATGGAACTTTCGCCCGAGGGCAAGGGTTATAGGCTGAAAACACGCTTTGCAAAATTCTATAATTTGCCCGAACTCATGTGTATGTTTAAGGAAGTGGCGGATATTCAAACAGCGGATATGCTCAACCTACCCGTGCCAAAAGCTGAGTTTATCAATGTGGCAGTGGAGCCGTCGGAACTTCAAAAAGAGATGGTGGACAGCCTTGCAGAGCGTGCCGAAAAGGTGCGCAATAACATGGTGGACAGCACGGTTGACAATATGCTTTTAATAACGAACGACGGCAGAAAACTTGCCCTTGACCAGCGGCTTATGAATGAAAGCCTGCCCGATTTTGAGGGTAGTAAGGTGAATGCCTGCATTGATAATGTATTTAAAACATGGCGGGAAAACGCAGAAAGTAAAGCCACACAGCTAATTTTTAGCGACCTATCCACCCCAAAAAAGGAGGAAGATTTCAGCGTTTATTTTGACATTCGAGACAAACTCATAGCAAAAGGTGTGCCGCCCGAGCAGATATCTTTTATTCACAATGCGAATAGCGACATTAAGAAAAAGGAACTTTTTGCAAGAGTGAATAGCGGCGAGGTGCGGATACTTCTCGGCTCAACCGCTAAAATGGGCGCAGGCACAAACGTGCAAAAAAGATTGATAGCAAGTCATAATATTGACTGCCCGTGGCGCCCCTCCGATGTGGGACATACTTTGCGGACACCATTTGTTTAGGCTCACCTAGTACCTAAATTCAGTAAAGGAAGAAAAAACATGAATAATAAAACAATCATTAGAATGAGTGAGAT
>CAYJJK010000122.1:0-6547 GCA_964370445.1 uncultured Oscillospiraceae bacterium
TAGGCATGGGATGCGACTTGGGGGTGAGGCTGGCGGCCTAGCAGAGGAAGTTATTGAAAAACTTACCCGCCTAGCAGTTCTTTTTGGGCCGTTTTCAAGCGCATTGTGTGAGGCAAAAGAGCTTGCGGCAGGACTGCCACAAGCAGAAAAGGCGTTGCAAGAGCTTGCTGATTTACAAGAGCTTGTGGGTGAAGTGCCAAATGTGCAGCTGCGATTGGACTTTTCTATCCTAAACAACACAGATTACTACAACGGCCTTATTTTTCAAGGTTTTGTGCAAGGTGTGCCACAGGTGGTATTGGCCGGTGGGCGGTATGCCACCCTGATGCACCGTTTTGGTAAAACCCAAGGGGCTTTGGGGTTTGCGTTATATCTCAATGCACTGGAAATTGCCGAGGAAAATGAGTGTAGTAAGGCAGTAAGTGAAGAGTATCTCAATGTGGCTTTGCCAAAAGGTCGCCTTGGTAACAAAGTATATGAACTGTTTGATAAAGCCGGCCTTTCCTGCAAAGGTTTAGCTGAAAAATCTCGAAAACTTGTTTTTGAGGACGCAGAAAGCCGAGTGCGCTACTTTTTGGTGAAACCCACCGATGTGCATATCTATGTAGAACATGGAGCTGCTGATATTGGCGTGGTAGGAAAGGATGTTCTTTTGGAAAGTGGCGCTGATGTGCTGGATTTATTGGATTTAAACCTTGGGGTATGCCGTCTTGCGGTGGCCGGTAACCCGGATTTTGTGGCGGATCCCGCCTCTGTTTTGCGTGTGGCTAGCAAATATCCCAATGTAACACGCCGTTATTATGCTCAGCGCGACCAGGCCGTGGAAATCATCAAACTCAACGGTTCCATAGAGCTGGCACCCATCACAGGTCTATCAGATGTAATTGTGGATATTGTGGAAACCGGTTCTACGCTAAGAGAAAACAATTTGGATGTTTTAGCAACTGTTGCACCGTCTTCAGCAAGGTTGATAGCCAACCGAGCCGCATTCCGTTTTAAGGGAGATCTTATTCAAAGTCTTACAGAAAAAGTGAAAGAAATGTTGTAGTTTAGAATAAAATAGACCAATTTGGCTTTCAAATATAGCCAATCATGGATAAAGAGGAGGTCTTGCAAATTTGTCTCGTTTTTTGCATCCACGTTTTTTAAATCTTGAGCCGTATGTTCCGGGCGAACAACCCAAAAAACAAAAATTGATAAAACTCAACACCAACGAAAACCCCTATCCACCGGCACCAAATGTGCAAAAAGCAGTGGAAAACAGCATTTCTTCCTTGCAATTATATCCACAACTTTATGGGGATACAGTTATAGAGCCTTTAACAAAATTTTTGCAGGTGAAACCGGAACAATTATTTTTTGCAAACGGAAGCGACGAGGTGTTGGCGTTTATTTTTTGGGCTCTTTGCCCAAACGGTGCGGCTTTTGCCGATATCACCTATGGTTTTTATGAAGTATACAGTTAAATGTATGAAGTAAAAACAAGTATTATCCCACTTCATGACGATTTTTCCATTTGTCCGCAAGATTATGATGGTCTAAAAAAAAACATTTTTTTGGCAAATCCAAATGCCCACACCGGATTGCCACTCTCCCTATCCAGTATTGAATCCATTCTTTGTCAAAACAAAGATAGACTTGTGGTGGTGGATGAGGCCTATGTGGCTTTTGGGGCACAAAGTGCAGTATCTCTCATCGACAAATATGATAATTTGTTGGTGGTGGGCACTTTTTCTAAAGCGCGTAGCCTTGCAGGTGCTCGTTTTGGATATGCCGTTGGCAATTTGGAATTGATAAAAGATTTGAGTCGTATGAAATATGGCTTTAATCCATATAATGTTAACTCTATGACCATGGCTGCGGCAAAGGCTTCCTTAGAAGATGTGGATTATTATGAAACATGTTTGAATCGAGTTTGTAAAACACGCGATAAAACAACATTAAAGCTGGAAGAAATGGGCTTTTGTTGCACAAAAAGTGTTGCCAACTTTTTGTTTATTAAGCATAAAAAAATCACTGCCGAGTTTTTGTTTTTAAAGTTGCGAGATGAAGGCATATTGGTGCGATGGTTTAAGCGGCCTAAAATTGAAAACCACCTTAGGGTATCTGTGGGTACAGAAGAGGAAATGGAGCAATTTGTAAATGTGCTTCAAAAAATCATCTCGAAAAAATACAGTGAGAGTGAAGGAGGGGAGTTGTTTTGAACAAAGCCGTTACCATTGTAGATTACGGTGTAGGGAATTTGTTTAGCCTAAGCTCTTCGCTAAAAGTACTGGGTATTGATGTGCAGATAAGCGGTAAAGCACAGGACCTACAAAATGCCTCTAAAATTATTTTGCCCGGTGTAGGGGCGTTTGAAGATGCGGCAGAAAAATTGCGTGCTGCCGGATTGAGTGATGTGCTAAAAGAAGAGGCGAAAAAGGGAAAGCCTTTGCTTGGCATTTGCCTTGGGATGCAATTATTATTTGACGAAAGCCATGAATTTGGGTGTCACGCTGGCCTTGGGCTGATCCCCGGGACGGTTTGTAGCCTGGAAGAAGATTTGCAAAAAGCCGGTTATGGGTATAAGGTGCCACAAATTGGGTGGAATCCTGTACATTTGCATAAAGAAAGGTCTCCTTTATTGAAATATACAAAAGAAGGGGATGCCTTTTATTTTGTGCATAGCTTTTACGCCAAAACCCGCACGGAATATTTGGTGGCTAGTTGTGAATATGGTATTGAGGTGACTGCAGCAGTGCAACAAGACAATGTATATGGCACACAGTTTCACCCAGAAAAAAGTGGCCCGGTGGGTCTTTCGATGCTCAAAGCATTTTCGGAGGTAGAATAAATGATTGTGATACCGGCCATTGATTTGATAAACGGACAGGTAGTGCGACTATTTCAGGGCGACTACAATAAACAAGAAATTTTTGGGAAAGACCCTGTGGCCTTTGCCAAACAATTTGAAGCAGCCGGTGCTAAATGGTTGCATCTTGTGGATTTAGATGGTGCAAAAGCTGGTAGGCCATGCAATGTTGAGGCCATACGTGCTATTGCAGAAAACACAGAACTTTCTATAGAACTTGGCGGTGGCTTAAGGGATGAAAAAAGTGTGGAGCTGGCCTTTTCGCTTGGGGTTCAGCGTGTTATTTTAGGCACTGCTGCCTTACGTGATCCCGATTGGACAAAAACAATGGTAGAGCGCTATCAAGAGAAAATAGCTGTGGGTGTGGATGCACGAGATGGAAAAGTAGCAATAGAGGGTTGGCTATCCACTAGCGAAACCGATTCGTTTGATTTTTGCGTAGAGATGAAAAAAAACGGTGTAAAGCATATCGTCTATACAGATATATCAAAAGATGGTGCAGGCCAAGGCACCAATCTTGAGATATATAAAAAATTACAAACAATCGAAGGCCTTTTTGTCACTGCCTCCGGCGGGGTAACGTCTTTTGAGGATATCAATGCATTGAGGGAACTTCAGCTGTATGGTGCCATTGTGGGCAAGGCTTTGTATGCCGGCAATATTGAACTTTCAAAAGCAATAGAGGCAGCGGGAAAAGGGGGAAATGCGAATGGTTACTAAACGCATCATTCCCTGTTTGGATATTCGAGATGGGCGTGTGGTAAAAGGCGTAAATTTTGAAGGTTTGCGTGATGTTGAAGACCCTGTGGCCATGGCAGCATATTACAATGAGCAAGGTGCAGATGAACTTGTGTTTTATGATATTACAGCATCGGCTGAGGGACGGGGCTTATTTACCGATATTCTTACCCGCACAGCAGCAGAGGTATTTATTCCGCTAACAGTGGGTGGGGCCATACGAGAACTATCGGATTTTGATCGTGTTTTAAAATGTGGTGCTGATAAGGTGAGCGTTAATTCTGGCGCCATTGCAAGACCGCAAATCATTTCAGAAGGTGCCCGACGATATGGTAGCCAATGCGTGGTGCTATCGATGGATGTTAAACGTGTTGATGGTGCCTTTCATGTGTTTGCAAAAGGTGGCCGTGAAGATACGGGTCTTGATGCAATTGAATGGGCAAAAAAAGGCGAAGCTGATGGTGCAGGTGAGTTGGTTATCAACAGTATGGATACAGACGGTGTGAAACAAGGGTTTGACCTTGAACTGTTATCGGCAGTGGCAAACGTTGTTGCTGTGCCAATCATTGCCTCGGGCGGCGCGGGGAAAATGGAAGACTTTGCCCGCTTATTTGAGCTTGATGGTATGGACGCTGGGCTTGCGGCCTCTATTTTTCACTTTAAAGAGGTGGAAATTCCATCGCTGAAGACCTATTTAAAAACAAAGGGTTTACCAATGCGTATTGTGTAATGCGAATTGGATTATTCAATATATGCTATAGTAATGTTCTAAATTTTTTACGTAAATCGATTTTCTGTTATATATATAAGGTGAAATCGATATACGCCCTTATGGAATGCAAGTTGCAACAACGAAGTGCAGTGAAAAAGCAGTTAAAAGTAGATGGTTGAACATTTGTGTATACATTGCGTAGAAATATCAACACCTAAAGGAGAAATATCATGCTGGATATCCAAGAAATCAAATTTGATGAGAATGGTTTTGTGCCAGCTGTGGTGCAAGATGCACACAGCGGCAAAGTGCTTACGGTTGCCTATATGAATAAGGAGAGCCTAGGCATTACGCTTGCTGAAAAAAGAACTTGTTTTTACTCGCGCAGTCGTCAAAAATTGTGGAGAAAAGGGGAAGAAAGCGGCAATGTTCAACATGTGGTGTCGGTGGTGGCCGATTGTGATGCAGATGCTGTTTTGGTAAAAGTAGAAAAAGAGGGTCCGGCTTGCCATACTGGGGAGGACAGCTGTTTTTATCAGCCAATTTTCGGGGCAGAAAATCAGGATGAGTTTTCTTTACAAGGCCTTTACGATATGCTGAATGAGAGAAAGCAAAAACCGAAGGAAGGTAGCTATACAAGCTATTTGTACGAAAAAGGTTTGGAAAAAATATTAAAAAAAGTGGGTGAAGAGTGCACCGAGGTGGTGATTGGTGGCATGAAAAATAGCCGCAAAGAAACGGTGTATGAAATTGCAGATCTTTGCTACCATGTGATGGTGCTGATGGTGGAAATGAACATCACACCGGATGAAATTAAAGCAGAACTTGCCTCAAGGCACGTGGTGGATAAAAAAGTAAAGCAGGAGACTGTCGGATGAGATTTTATTCCAATGCTCATACGCACACAAAGTGGTGCGACGGTGAAAACACCACTTGGGAAATGGCAAAAGCAGCACTTGAACTTGGGTTTACCGACCTTGGGTTTTCTTCGCATGCCCAAGAAATTGGACATCCGGGCTATGGTATTGATGTGGTAGATGAAAATGCATACCGAAGTGAAGTGTATGAGGTACGCAAAGCATATGAAGGCAAGCTCACTGTTCTTTGTGGCATTGAACGGGACACGTATAGCCCTTCTCCCGGCATCGGTTTTGATTACATTATTGGTTCAAATCATTATCTTCCACCACGTGATGGCGAGTTTCAGCCGGTGGATTTATATCCGGAGGAAATGAAGGCCCTGATACAAAAATGGTATGACGGCAATTGGCAGGGAATGATTTCAGAGTTTTATGAAGATAGCCTACGAAACGTAAAGGAAAATAAGCCGACCATTGTAGGACATTTTGACTTGATCAAAAAATATAATAAAGGTAATTTGTTTTTTGATGAGAGCAGCACATGGTACAAAGATACAGCCCTTGCTGCAATGGATGAAGTGTGCAAAGTGGTAAAAAACTATGGTGGCATGGTGGAAATGAATATGGGCGCCTATGCACGTGGTTTTTGTAGCGAGCCTTATCCGGCTTGTTTTATGCTGCGGCATTTGGCACAAACCAAAACGCGCGTGATTGTGACAGGAGACAGCCATAATAGTAAGGCGTTAAACAATGCCTTTGATAAAGCACCCTATTTTTTGCAAAAATATGGATTTCAACATGTTGCGATGCTAAAAGATGGAGAGTTTCAAGATATGCCCTTGTTGTTTTAAGGGCATGCAAGCAGAGCTGTGAAAAACATAGTTACCGAAAAAAATGTGGCCCCTAAAAGGGCCACATTTTTTAAAACTAAGGGGGGCTCATAGTAGCCAATCGGTTAAGTTGAGCACAGCAGAGGAGGGAAAAGAGAGAAGGCGAGGTCCTCTTTTGCGCTACCGGCTACTATATCATGCAAACCTTTGCAAAAATGGGAAGGGAGTAGGGATGCCATTTTTTTTGCCTGATTCCTATCGTCCTTGCTTTCCACTTGACTAAAAAACAATATTTTGCGTCCCTGTGCTGCAGAAAACATGCTCTTGCCGTGCTCTGATGTAATGGCCTTAATTAGGTGATGTGGTTCAATGGTTTGCCCATTTTGCAAACCGGTCAACTCAGAAAACAATGAAAACCGATGAATTAATTGTTCACTGGCCGGTTTTCCCAGTGGCCATAAGGGAATAACGCCTATGGTTAGGGTGGTGAAAGACGGAACCACAGGCTCGTACTCTGCCCAGGCTTTTAATGGCAATTGGCGCGAGCCATCACTTT
>CAYJJK010000123.1:0-5735 GCA_964370445.1 uncultured Oscillospiraceae bacterium
CACAATCACATTTTTCATTTCCTCTGCAGAGATGTTCAGCAGTGCAATTTTAGTTTGCATACGCACCAATTCTTCGGTCACACCCTGCTCGCGCTGCTCCAAACTTTCGCCCACACCCACGATGGCGCAGAGGCCTGCGGCCAAAGCCGCTTTTGTGCGCAAATTCACGGTTTGATCGGTTTCAGCAAAATACTGACGGCGCTCACTATGGCCTACCACCACATGGCTCACGCCCATTTCCTTCAACATACCGGCCGAAATCTCGCCTGTGTAAGCTCCATTTTTTTCAAAGTGGACGTTTTGTGCGCCCACGGCAATGCCTGTACCTTCTGTTTCACTTAGTGCTGTGCATAAGTCTGTATACGGGGTGCACACCACCACATCACACGTTGCATTTGCCACAAGGGGTTTTAGCTCGCTTAGTAGCACTTTTGCCTCGCTGGCGGTTTTATTCATCTTCCAGTTGCCTGCAATCACAACTTTACGTTTGCTTTTGTCCATAAAACACTACATCTCCTTTTATTTGAAAAAATTTTATGCTGCCTACTCTGCTTGAATTGCTGCAATGCCGGGCAATTCTTTGCCCTCAAGATACTCAAGGCTAGCGCCACCACCCGTAGAGATATGGCTCATTTTATCGGCAAGGCCCAGTTGCAGCACTGCCGCAGCAGAATCACCCCCACCAATCACTGTGGTGGCATTGCTTTCGGCCATGGCATGCGCCACGGCCAGGGTGCCTTTGCACAAAGTTGGGTTTTCAAAAACACCCATTGGACCATTCCACACAACGGTTTTGGCTTGTTTCACTTCGGCTGCAAATAATTCGTTTGTTTTTTCGCCAATATCAAGGCCTAAAGTGCCGGCCGGCATATCCTCTACCGGATAGGTCACGGCATCCACCTTGGCGTCGATGGGGCTAGGGAATGCGGTGGTATTCACAGAATCTACCGGCAACAGCAGTTTTACACCGCTTTCCTCTGCTTTTTTCATCATATCTTTGCAGTACTCCAGTTTTTCGTCGTCCACAAGGCTGTTCCCCACTTCGTAGCCCTTGGCTTTTAAAAAGGTATAGGCCATCCCGCCCCCGATGATAAGGGCATCCACCTTAGTGAGCAAGTTATCGATTACTTTCAGCTTATCGGCCACTTTTGCGCCACCTAAAATAGCCACAAAAGGCCTTTGCGGCGCGTTTACAGCATTGCCGAGGTACTCAATTTCCTTGCCCATCAAATAACCCACAGCTGTAACAGGCACAAGCTCTGCAACGCCTACTGTGGAACAATGCGCCCTGTGAGACGAGCCAAATGCATCATCCACATACACCTCACACAGGCTAGCCAAATCTTTGCTAAATTCCGGCAAATTTTTGGTTTCCTCTTTGCGAAAACGTGTGTTTTGCAGCAGCACCACATCGCCATCATTCATTTTTGCAACGGCATTTTTAGCATTTTCTCCCACCACATTGTCGTCGCTCGCAAACAACACTGGCTTGCCCAAAAGTTCGGAAAGGCGCACAGCACAAGGCTCCAGCGAAAAAGCTGCATCCGGCTCTTTGGGTTTACCAAGATGACTGCATAAAATAACGCGGCCGCCCTCGCTCACCAATTTTTGAATGGTGGGCAGTGCCGCCACGATACGATTGTCATTTGTGATTACACCGTCTTTAAGAGGTACGTTAAAATCTACACGCACCAAAACGCGCTTACCTTTTACAACGATATCGTCCACTGTCTTTTTACCAAGCCCCATAGCTATAACATCCTTTCTAATATAAATGTTGCCTTTAGTATATCCCAAAAACAAAAATTTCACAAGCGGGCAAGCCCCTACAACAAAAATAAGGCCGCCTGCACAAATTTTAAAAAAACTCATCAATGTTTCTGTGAAACACGCCCAGGCCAATATCTTCACTACTGCAAAGTTATTTAGCTATGCTGTGTACGGTCGGCATTTGTCCATATAACAGAGCGAAGATATTCTCTTGCACTGTGCTCGCTTGCCACGTAGTACTTTCTACGCCTTTTATTCGATTCATAGACCATCAAGGGCCTGATGCACCCTTTTCTTTTATTGTGTAAAATGGCTCTGCGTTTACAGGCATAAGCGTCAAAGGATTCTGCGGCAAACTGATTGTTTTACGCTCTTATAAATTGATTGTCTTTATTATAAAGTGTTTTGCAACCTAAGTTTAAAGATAAGTATACCGCAAGTGAAACAACGGTTGCTAGGCAAATATTGATTGATATTTGGTATAAAATTGCAGTTGTTGGAGATTCTCCCGATATGATTTGGCCTGTCATCATGCCGGGCAATGAAACAATTCCCATACCAAGCATCGAGTTTATTGTGGGCAAAAGTGCAGTTTCAAGAGAAGAGTTCACAATCGGTTTCACTATATTTTGGGGTTTAGCCCCTTGATTTAAAAGCACCTCAATTTTAAGTTTTGAATCCTTCATTTTCTCCATAAATGTTCTAACACCAAGGGTGATACCCGTCATTGCATTTCCAATAATCATTCCACTGATTGGTATCGTGTATTGTGGATTAAATATACTTTCGCCAATTACAACAACAATAAAAAATGCTATAATTAAAACAGCCGACAAGAATATAGAGCCTGCAATAATTTGCTTAAACCGATTATTTAAACCTTTATTCACAGTAAGAATTCTATAAACTGCAAACAGGCACATCAGCAGCACATATATGCACACAAAAACAGGTGATGGATTTTCAAAAATAAACATCAAAACATATCCGGCCAGTGTCAGCTGCACCGTCATTCTAACACTTGCCACAAGAAGCAATTTTGTTTGAGAAATATTGCTCATTTTCATAATTACGCCAACAATGATAAGAAGTAAGTAAATCAAAGCAAACTGGAAAATACTAATTTGCACAGCCTCATTCATCTTTTTTCGCTCCTTTTAAATCTATAATATTTTCTGCAAACTGTTCCACCAATGCATGGTCATGGCTTACTATAATGATGGTTTTGTTTGTCCCCTTGGTATAAGAAATAATATTTTCAAGCACTTTTACCGATAAATCATAATCAAGCGCCGAAGTTGGCTCATCAAGCATGATGGTTTCAGATTCCATAGAAAGACAAATTGCAAGGTACACTCTTTGCTTTTCTCCACCAGAAAGTTGCTCACACAGCGTATCCAGTGAAAAATTGGCTTCTGTTTGTTTTAAAAAAAAGTTCATACTTTCTTCGGTCAAATCGTTCTGTTCACAATAACGATAAAAAAGCGCAAAATTTTCTCTTATTGTTCCGCTGAAAAGAAATGTGGTTTGGGATATAAGTTTCACTTCTTTTCTAAGTGAAATGGTGTCCACCAAATTTATAGGCTTATCCTTATAAAGTATTTCCCCTGCAAAAAAATTTTCGGTTCGGTTAAATAATTTCAAAAGCGTGCTTTTGCCGCATCCGCTTTCCCCTATTACAAAGTTGATTTTGCCTTTCTTTATTTGTATGTCATCATACAATATAAAATTTTTGTAATTTAGTTTTTTTGTTTTTAGCATACTTTCACCTTGCTTTTTCTTAAATTTAAAGATACACTACCTATATCGTTATCGGATATCGATATGCAATATCGATATCCGATATAATGAAACAATATCATAAGGAGACCAAAAATGCAAGACCCTATTTTAAGAAAATTATTCTTAGGATTTATACAAATCCACATTTTACATCACGCAAAAAAAGAGCCTATTTTCGGCTCTTTTATGATAGAGGAACTGAAGTCTCATGGATATGACATTAGCCCGGGGACGCTGTACCCCATTTTTCACAATTTAGAAAAAGGGGGGCTTTTGGCCGTTGAAAGTTTGAACGTGGGGGGGAAAGTTCGAAAATATTATTCAATAACCCCAAAAGGCGAACAAATTTTACACGAGGCGCGCGAAAAGGCTAAAGAACTTACGAATGAACTTTAGCTGCAAAAACAGCTTTCAATTTTTTAGCTCATCATTTCGAGAACCCATGTCCCCAAACACTTGCACATCACTTAACCCTGCTTTTTTGCTTGTTTTCAAACAATTTGAGAGCGACTAAACGTGAGAAAAAATTCCTGCGATGGCTGATACTCTTTTTTGCGCGAAACAAAGCTTTTATCAAAATCATCTACTTCACGCTCATCTACATAATGGGCTTCGCTCGTGTAAAATACCCATTTTTTATCGGCAAGTACATTTGGCACCAACTCTTTCACAAGTAATCCTGTTGGAATTGTACCATCCTCAAAACTCATATTGAATCTAAATGCATTTTTAAAACCATAACAAAAATAATTGTGTGGCGACCCCAAAATTACAACCGTGTCATATCCCAATGAAATTGCTTTTTGAAACGAGTATTCTAATATTTTTCGACCATAGCCTTTATTCTGAAATTTAGGGCTAACGCTGATAGGCCCAAAAGATAAAATGTGTTTTATGTTTCCATTTTCATCCACAAGCTTTGTTTTTACATACATTACATTCGCCACAATTTTACCATCCACTTCCATCACAAAAGAAAGTTCCGGTAAAAAATCCTCATGATCTCTCATTTTGTGCACAATGTAATGTTCGCTACAACCTGGAACTTGAAGGTTCCAAAACGCATCTCTTGTAAGCTCTTCTACCAATCTATAGTCATTTTTATTTTCGTTTCGTATATTCATTTATTTGCTCCATTCATTGATACTCAATTTTCGCCACCATGCTTTTTAAAAACCAGTGCAGGGCAAAGCCCCTCTTTCTATCCATTATACACCTAGCAATTGCACACTTGCAATTTATTAAGCCGCTGTGTGTTTGTTTTCTTAATTTATTATTGACACATCAAAATACTTTGATATAATATATACATCAAACATTTTTGATGTATATATTGACCACCATCAAAAACCGCAAAGTAACCCAGGCTTTAATCGATCTTATGCGATAATTTTGCATTTATATGTGATTTTAAACCATAATAAAGTCAACATGAACATACTTTTGCGGCGGGCGAAGGCCATTTGCTTTGCATCTTGTTCTGCAAACAGTTGCATGTGAATTTGAAGGAGAACTTACCAACAATGAAAACCAAAAAGATATTGCGAATTTTAGTACCCGTTTTTATGTTTGGCGTAGTTGCAGGCATTATGGTTTTTCAGAACTACGCAGGCCAAACAAGCGGAGATGCACTTGTTGCAGCCGACGGTGAGTATCCGCTGAATATCGAAAAAGTGGATATGGAAACACTAAGTAAAAGCGGATTGCCCATTATTATCGATTTTGGCGCAGACGAATGCATCCCTTGCAAAGAGATGGCCCCTGTGCTTGCAACACTAAACGCAGAAATGCAAGGCAAAGCCATTGTACAATTTGTAGATGTTTGGAAAGAGCCCGAAGCGGCAAGAGGCTTTCCGGTGTCTATCATTCCAACACAAATTTTTATAAACGCCGATGGCACGCCATATATCCCAAGCGAAGAAGTAGCCAATGCAATCACCTTTTCTGTATCTACACATAACGAAACAGAACAACACATGTTTACCTACCATCAAGGCGGTTTATCTGAGGAGCAAATGCGGCTGATATTGGCTGACATGGGGGTAGAATCGTGATTGATGCGTGGCTAAATACGCTATCAAACTTAATTGTTGAAAGCACATGGGTGGCACCCTTACTTGCATTTTTGGCCGGTGTTTTAACATCATTCACACCATGTGCTTTATCAAGTGTGCCACTCATTG
>CAYJJK010000123.1:5745-6383 GCA_964370445.1 uncultured Oscillospiraceae bacterium
GTGGGCTATGTGGGCGGAACGGGCGAGAAGACGACAAAACGAGCGTTTATACTTTCACTCACCTTTGCCTTGGGCTCCGGCATAACGTTTACTGTATTGGGTGTTGTGGCAACATTTGCAGGCAACTTAATAGGAACACAAGCTACCTGGTGGTACATAATTTTAGGGATACTGATGATGTTGATGGCACTTCAAACTTGGGGAATTTATGAAATCATTCCCTCTAGTTATCTTGTATCCAAAAACACAAAAAAAGGGGTATTTGGCGCATTAATTGCCGGCATATTAGGTGGTATTTTTTCCTCGCCATGCTCAACACCGGTTTTAATCGTACTGCTTGCTGTTGTTGCCGGCTCAGGAAGCTTTGTATGGGGTATTGTTTTACTCTTATGTTATTCTGTCGGGCATGGTGTTTTGGCCATTACTTGCGGCACATCAATTGGTTTTGTGCAGAAACTATCACAAAACAAACGCTATGGAAAGCTAAGCCACATCCTTAAAATTGTGATGGGTGCAGCCATGACATTGATCGGTTTTTATATGTTTTATTTGGCATTTTAAAACACACCCTGCTGTTATGCAGCCGACGTCTTTTACACTGGGAAAGCCCCTGTGCTTTTGATACACACGATTTTCCA
>CAYJJK010000124.1:0-6248 GCA_964370445.1 uncultured Oscillospiraceae bacterium
AAGAAATGGTTTTACGCTTTAGCAATGCATTGAAATATATGCTAAAGTAAGCGAAGCTTCCTCTTAAATGCATAGAAAGTATCATATATTTGATAATGGGAAATGAAAATTCAACTGTGAACATAGCAAAGAAGAGAATCATAATTCTACAGGAGGCTGTGCTGTGAACATCAAACCATCTGTAGTTATTCGCAACAACTATAACGAAGTGTCCGAACTTTGCGAATCAAGTGGGAATCCTGTTTACATTACTAATAAAGGTGAGGGCGATTTGGTCGTTATAGATATTGAATCTTTCACCAGACGAGAAAAAATGCTTGCATTGCGTATGCTGGGTGGAAGAACAAAAAATAAGCAGGCAGCCTTATAAAGCTAATATTTATGAAAGAGCTGCCGATATAGTAGACAGGTAAGTAGGATACTTCATCTAGAAAAATCCGAACCATGTCAGGGAGGACATAGAGATGTCAATCAACGCGGTAATCCAGAATTCGATGCCGATTATGCCCATGAAAACAACATTCACAGCTGAAAATTTGAATGAGGGCACACCGCTTGCTGTGGTGAATGAAGCCGGCCGATATGACACAGTAGAATTCAGTATCTCTGCAAAAGAGACAAGCAAGGCCGCAAAACCTCCGGAAATGACACAAACACCACTTGCAAAAGCGGATTTATCTCATCTAGAAGGAAAATGGGTGGTCACGCTTTATGCCGATGGCAGAATAGACGACCCCATTGCAGACTACAACCGTTCGCAAGGGAATTATTTTGGTGATGTTTGGCGTGCGGCGATGGCTATGCCAAGCGGCAAAGACATTTACCAAAATGCAATGGAAAGCGGTCTATCAGAAGAACAGGCATGGGAACAGCAAAAGCAGATGACCACAGCACATTTTAGGAATCATCTGGACGAAGCCCTTGCTGTTGCGAACAAATTTTCACCACGGAATACCGAGGCAGACGGACGAGAGGTTGAATACGCAGATGTTTATGACAAAAACGGTGCCTTAAAAGTGCCGGCAAAAATCAGCCCACAAGCGTATCAAAAAAAACTGCAAAACATTGTTGAAAGTATGATGCTCCATATAAAGGAGAACCAAGAGGAATACCCAAATTTATATCAAACTCACTTTGGCAAGAGAACATAAACCATGTGGAGGGTCAGCGAGTATGAATGGACTTGTTTTGGGTGTAGGAGCATCTTTTCAAGCGACTTTTGGAACAAAACAGGCAAAGCAAGCGGCGCCGATCGAAACAAGTTATGCACAGGTTTTAAAGGGTATGCACAACCTGGCTTCAGAGCAAAATTTCTCTTTTCACAGTGAAAATGATTTGGATGCGATTGCGAATTTGAAAGCAAACGGATACAGCCGCGTGATATCGGGCTTCACACTGAATAAAGTGCCAAATCACCCACCGAATATATCGAAAATCGGGATAGAAGCCTTGACAGAGGCGTATACAAGTTATTTAAAAACCACCTATGATTTTGAATCCATGCAGGCGAATTCGGATGAATACATGTCTTTTTTATGGGATTTGGTGAATATGGGCGTGATTTCAGAAGCCGATTTATCCAATGTAACACAGGGCAAACCGTCAGCCTTTAATTCCAGTGGACAACCTATTTCTTGGATAAACCCAATGCAGGATTTTGCGAACACGAGTGCCAGGGGCTGGTTTGACAAAATGGGTCTATACAGCAAAGTGGAATCTGAAATGTATAGAGGAACAGACCCTTTGCTTGCTGGTTTTCATGAGGATAGAGTGGGAATATCAGAAACCATACGGGAAGTTTTGGGAAAACTGGTTTAGACATTGCAAGAACAGACTTTTAAATTATCAAATTGATACGGGGGATGGCAGCTTATGTTGATACAGAACATTGGCAACCAAAATGTTTTTGGAGCCGGGGTGCAAGACGCAAATTTGCAAAAGGTTGTGAATTTGCTCAATGCAAATGTTGCGAAAAAACAAAATTTTGATGTTGTGGAGCTGAGTAAAAAGGCGCAAGAGCTACTAAAAGAAAGTGATGATGTCCAAGAAAAAGAGCCTGTCATCGATTATGAAAATTCTGAACTTGTGCACAGCACCCGCTGGGGCACACACAGCAAAGCAGAGTTTGCACAAATGTCTCTCAGCTACCAAAGAAATGACCTCAAAACGATGGCAGATCAAATTGAACATGCTAAGTCGAAATTGGCGTTTACCGTCGGCAAGATGGCAGAACTTGAAAATTTCCTAGCCGGTACCAGTGCTCACAGTGACCCAAATATGACGAGGGAAACAGCCGAAACTTATTTGCACAACTATGAGCAAAGCATTGCCACTGATTATGCTGATTTTCACATTGGCAGAGACCAATACAACGCAGATGAATTTGATAAATTGTCCGGTGGCCTTGCATCCGACGTTTTTGAAAACCCACTGCACGCTTTGAATGCGGAGACTTTGGGGCTTGCCAATTTGCAGGGCAGCCCAGATGAGATCATGAAAGCTTTAGAAAATGCTTCTAATATTATAGATAAGCTCACAATCCAGTTGGAAAGTGCTTTTAAAACAGCGACCGGCGGGGTGGGTTTCAGTGAACCGGCTCGAAGCTTTAGTGCCTTGCGTGGTGATTCCAGTTTGGACTTTTTTGTCTCCCGAATGGAAACAGGCTATAAAATAGTAAGCGTAGATTCAGGCCTAGGTATGGGTGGTGAAACCTTGAAAATTGACTTGCCCTCCGTATCTGACTTGGAAGAAGCGCAAGCTATTTCTATGCGATAAGCACAAACGATATCTTTACCATAATCATTTTCGGCCACCGAGCACCCACGCTCGGTGGCCTCTTTTTGTATGAACAAAACCCCCGGCTATGCCGGGGGTCAAAGCTTAAAGCGAAATTAAGACAAGAAACTCCTTTTGAGTTAGAATAAGAGTGCGGCCTGAGGTGCTTCATACATGTTTTCAAACAGTTCTCCATTTAGAAATTCATCCTGCATGCGAGCGTTGAAACTTTCACAATAGCCGTTCTCCCAAATTGATATACCGTAACCAAAGAAATACTGCAATTAACTTATAACATATAATTGACATTGAACAACCAAAAGAAATCTGTATTGCCAATTTTTCTTACATGTCACTCATTAGTTATACCACAAAGAAGTCCCTTGAAAACGATGCTTTCAAGGGACTTCTTTGACAGTTTAAGCCCATGGGACGAAAATACACCTAGTGGTCTATTTTTGTAAGAACTATTATTTTTGTGAGCTGGATGTTTTTTTTTGAAATCCAGAAGCAAACAAAATCCCCAGCGCAATGGCCAAGGTGACCCCAAGTGCTTGCAGACCGTATTGCAAGGCCGCAGGAGAATCGTTTTGCATTAGATAAAAGGCCGTATAGTAAATGGAAGAGCCCGGCACCAAGGGAAAGATTCCGGCAAACAAGAAAATGATGATGGGTGCCCGCCTGCGCACAGACAAAAAGTGACACAAGACGGTGAGAGCAAGCGTGGATATAAAAGAAGCCGCAATAGTGCTTTGAAAAAATGATTGAGACAGAAGATAGACAAACCACGTAAAAGCACCCGTAAGCGAGCAAAACAAATATTGCTTTAACGGCGCATGAAACAAAACAGATAGACCTAAAGAACCGATGGCTGCCGCGAGAACTTGCCAAATCATATATAGATAACCTCCGGAAGCAAAAGACCCCATAACCATAAAGCCACTGTTACGCCCACCGCAAGGCAAACGGCCATTAATAGCGCATTGATGAGGTGGATATAGCCGGATAAGTAGTGCCCAGAAAAAAAATTACGAATGGCGGTGGTGAGCGCAATGCCTGGCACAAGCGAAAAAATAGCTCCGATGATGATGTGAGAAAGGGAAAAGCCCAAACCAAAATGAACCGCAAAGACGGCAAGCGATGTGACAAAAAAACTGCTGAGAATAGATGTGACAAAAATGGAGTTTGAGAATTTATCTTGAAACAGCCGAAATACTTGCAGCAAAAAACCGATAATAAGAGCACAGAGGCTATCTTGTAAGCTTCCACCAAACAGATAGCAAAATGCGGCGCTAGCAAGCCCGCAAACAAAAAGCTGAGCATATCGGTTAGAATGAGGCAAAGTGGCACATTGCTGTAAGTGGGCCATTACTTCCTCTTTGTCAATTTGCTTTGTCGTTACCAATTGCCTTGCCAAAGCATTTACGGCATCAATACGACCCAAATGAATTTTCCCCAGAGGCAGACTACGAACCACTGTGATACTTTGTTCTCCTTTTGGAGAAATTGTGATAAAAAGGGCATTAGAGACAACGTATACATTTGCGTCCCCAACACCAAAAACGTTTAAAAGGCGCAAAACCGTATCTTCCACACGGGATATTTCGGCTCCGTTGGTAAGCAAAATTTCGCCAGCAAACGCTGCTGCATCCAATGCATCCTGCCTGTCCATTTATTTTCTCCTTTTAAATGTTTAGCTTCATGTCAATACCACTTATACTTTAGCACAGCTCATAGCAAAAGACAAAGTGTTTTAAATAAAAAAATAGAGCTACAGAGCCGGCACCCAAAATTGATACTCCGCAACCAAAGAAACACTGCAATAAAATATGATTGAAACCGCAACCGTAAAGAGTTTTTTCTGAAAAACACAGATTTTTCGTTATGAATGTTAAACCATCCGTAGCTATTCGCAATAACTATAATGAAGTGTCCGAGCTTTGTAAATCAAGCGGGGAGCCTGTTTACCTTACAAAAAATGGTGAGGGTGATTTGGTTGTCATGGATATTGAATCTTTCACCAGACGTGAAAAAATGCTTGCACTGCGTGAGGAGTTGCTGCTTGTTCAAGAAGGCAGGCTACATGGAGTACCGGACTTTACAATTGACGAAGTAGTCGCAAGAATGGAGGAGGCCATTGACAATACGGTAGAGCGCCATGCAGAATGAAAATTACAAGGTAGTGGTGTCCGGTAGGGCAACGAATATGCTGGTCTCCCATGTTTTTTTGTGGCACAGGTAAGCAAAACAGCCGCCTTGCGGCTCACACGGGAGTTTAGGAAAGCAGCAGAGTCTTTGCAGTCTATGCCTCATAGGTACCCAAGACTTTCATTTGATGGCAAAACCCACTCCGATTACTGCAAGCTCATTTTTGAGGGGCATTATATCTTAATGTATCAGGTATTAGACAATGTAGTCTATGTGGATTATGTTGTGGATGCAAGACAGGACTATCAATGGCTCATCCAGTCATAGATTGTATGGGGTTGAATAAGATGGAGCGGGGGTTTACGCACTTTTCCTCGCCGGTTTCACCCTTGCTTCGACCATTTGCCGATATTCTACCCCATCTTTAAATCGGATGAGGATGAGGCCTTTATCCATCACTTCAATTGTGTAAATCAGTTGCCGCATGAGTTTGTCATCATACGCGCTGTAGTCATATGCACCGGAGTTCAGCTTATCCAAAATCTGCGCTACTTTCTTATAAATCACAGCGCAGTTATTCTTGGTATTGTGTTCTTCCAGAATAGCAGCTACTTTGTTCTTATAAGGGATTTGAACTTTGACGGCCACAAATTGGACGAGATAAAGCCTGCTTTGAAAAAACAATACAATTTACTACAGCTGTTTTTGAATATTTTCACTGTGATTTGTTTTCGTTTTGTGGTATACTAAAGGTGAGTTATTAGGCTTAAATCACCGGACGAAAAGGAGGTGTCTATAATGGAAAAAATCAATTACAAGGGACAAGAGCTTTTCAGCCCCAAAATGGACTTGGTTTTCAAAGTCCTTTTCGGCAGCGAAGACAGCAAAGAGATTTTACGCTCTTTCCTAAACAATTTGCTCGGTCTCCAAATAGAAAACGAAGATGCCATCTCTTTTTCAAACACAGAGCTTCCGGCTGAACACCCTTCCGAAAAGATGAACCGCTTAGATATCCGTGTGAAAACGCAAAGAAGCGATGGAAGCCATGAGCATATAGATATTGAAATTCAGCTTGCAGATATGGGTGACATGGTCAAACGCAGTGCCTATTATGTGGCAAAACTTTTTGTTTTTTCTCTTAAAGAAGGCGAAAAATATGAGCACCTCGGTAGGGCGATTGCTTTGAATTTGTTAGACTTCACAATTTTTGACGATGACAAATGGATGCACAGGGCAAGGTTTAAGGAAATCGATGATAACACGGAAATAACGGATTGTATGGAACTGAATTTTGTGGAAATGCCAAAATTCAAACAGAATCCTAG
>CAYJJK010000125.1:0-6235 GCA_964370445.1 uncultured Oscillospiraceae bacterium
GGTTCTATTGAATTTATCCACAAGTAGGTTGTAAAAGCACGCGATGCCGGCCAAGCTGTATTGCTGGTTCCAACCGAACTTGAGGAAATCATGTCCTTATCAGACCGTATTGGTGTTATTTTCGATGGCAAAATCATGGGTGAACTTTCTGCAAAAGAGGCAACTATTGAGCAAATCGGTCTTTTAATGGCTGGTTCAAAAACAAAAACATCCCCTTCTGCATAGCAATTTGTTCTTTTCTCCCCTTTCGGTTATTGAAGGCCGAAAGGGGTTTCTTTTTGAAGCTACATCAGCTTAATATACAAATAAAAGTTTATATTTTACACACTTAAATATAACTATTTATAATTCGATATTTATTTTTATTTGACAAATATCCCAGCGGTTTTGTATAATAACAAGACATTTGAAAAAAAGGAGACTGTTCATGACAAATAACTCTACACGCAAAATACTTGCACTTATTGCAGCCATTGCCATCCAGCTATGTTTAGGTGTTGCCTATATTTGGAGCGTATTCCAAACCGGCATTGCCAACTCTCTCTTTGGCGGTGACAATGCCTCGGCCAGCCTTGCCTACTCATTATTGCTATCCACTTTAACTGTAGGCAGTGTGTGTGGAGGACTGTTAGCCTCTAAAATCCCACTTAAAATGGTGGTGATGATTGGTGGGTTTATTTTATCCATTGGTTTCTTTTTAGCCTCTTTTACCACGCCGGAATTTCCCTATCTCATTTTGCTTACCTACGGCGTAATGGGCGGGGTGGGCATGGGTTTTGCTTATTCCACCACCATAGCTTGTGTACAAAAGCTATACCCAAATAAAAAAGGCCTTGTCACCGGTCTTGTTGTGGCTGCTTTGGGCCTTGGTGGCGTTGTGTTCACTCCATTGGTCGAATATATGATTGCGTCTTTTGGCGGGCAAGGTGTTGGCGAGCTGATGGCTTTACGCGTCATTTCTTTCATTTTTCTTGTGGTATGCACTGTTGGCTCTTTGTTTTTATACACTGAAAAATCGGCCACACAAACTGCTTCTGGAGCTTTGCAAACAACAAAAGACAGCACCCCTTTGCAGGTGTTAAAACGTGCAGAATTTTATCTCATCACCCTTTCCATGATGCTTGCCTGCGCAGGTGGGCTTATGATGATTGGCTTTGCAAAGCCAATCGCTGTGGGCCACGGCATGGTTGAAACTGCAACAATAGGTGTATTGATGATTTCTATTTTCAACTCTGTTGGTCGTTTGTTCTGGGGTATCGTCTCCGACAAGCTGGGGCGCATTAACACGCTGGTTATCTTAATGATTGGCAGCGGCGCCATGTCTTTGCTAGTCAATTGGGCAAGCGGATATTGGGTTTTTGTATTGATTGGTCTTATCGGATTTTTTTACGGTGGTCTTTTGTCCACCTATCCAACGCTTACAGCCGAAACATTTGGGCCAAGCTATGTTGCCACCAACTACGGCATGGTGCTTTTGGGCTTTGGGCTTGCCGCAGTTGGTTCTTCATATATCGCTGGCTACTATAAAAACCTCGCTGAAAATGACATCAGCCTCATGTTCCCCGCCTTTGCAATTGCCAGCATTTGCTCTCTTGTTGCTGTGTTACTTATTTTGCTTGTAAAATACATCACAAAAAAAAGAGAAACACAATAATAAGATAACCTTCTCATTAAACACAATAAAAAACATAGGCCAGTAGGTAAAATACGCCTATGTTTCACCATTGTATCCATCAGGTGATTGCATACTGATTTGCTTTTATCCTCTTTTTTTGTTATTCTAAATATACATGAATGTACAGTTCGTGTCATTTGAACGACACGGTATTGAACAATTATTATTTTACCTGTATCAAAAAAGATAAAAGAATGAAATCACAGTATATCCTATTTAAAAATTGTGGAGGTTGATTCCATGAACATTAGCAAAACAAACACCGACGGCACTTTAACCGTGGCTTTATCGGGGCGTTTAGATACCAAAACAGCACCTGCTTTGCAAGAAGAGCTAAAAAACGATGTGCAAGGCATTCAGAAATTGATTTTGGACTTTTCTGAGCTTGAATATATTTCCAGTGCTGGTTTGCGCGTGGTTTTGCTGCTAAATAAAGAATGTGCAAAAGAGGGTGCTTCTCTGTCTGTTTTGCATTGCAATGATGTCATTCGCGAGGTTTTTCAGCTCACGGGCTTTGATGGCATTCTAAATATTCAATAGCGATACTTTACGCATCGTCTTTTTCGCTGCTCAAACCCCCGCTATACACCATCACTAGTTTCCAGCACTAAATGATCATCTGTCCTCAGTTTAGATATAGCTAAATGCGGGCTAATTTCATTCAGAAACAATGCTTTGGTCGCAGGAAATACATCCGGTATTCCCTCTTCCCTGCCTTGTTATACATGAAATTAGCCCGCATTTTTACGCTTATCTTTCTCTAAAACATTCAATTTTTCCAGTTTTTATTTTTAGGGATAATACTGTGTAATTTTCTCCTTGATTTTATCTACAAGTGGCCTTGCATTGTAGTACTCAAATGCCTCTGCATATTCTTTAATTTTTTGCAACAGCTGGGGTATTTCGCCTTCCCAGTAAAAAACCAGGCACTCATTTAGTGATTGCTCTATCAATTCAATGTCAAAAGATCCCAGCGCCTCTTCTAATATAAGGAGGTTTTTTTGTAGAACACCAAGCTCACCTGGCTCCTTTTTTTGCATTTCTAAATCCGATGCGGGTTTTACATGCATTTCCACTGCATCAATCAATTTTCTAAGTGAATGTAAAAAATCATCGGTATGCACTTTAATATAATCCCAATTGGATTTAATGGCAGCGTCCTCAAGCAGCTTTGCCTTTTCGGAGGTACTGAAAGCACCGATAGAAGCAAGAGCACTTTTAAGCGCATGAACGTCAATTCTATAATTGATTAAATCATTTCGCTCCACATAGTCATTGATTTTATCCAACTTTTGAATTCCATCATGATAAAACGAGCCCAAAACATCCAAATAATCACACAAATCTCCGCCCACCAGCTGTATGCCGTAGCGTGTATTGATACCCTCTATATAAAGTTCGCAATGTCCACCGATATCGGTGACCGGCAAGGTGGCACTATGTTGTTTTTCTTTTGGTATCCAGCGTAGGAGGACATCATTTAAACGCCTTAGCTCAATGGGTTTGGACAGAAAATCATTCATGCCCTCTTTCACAAACAACTCCCTTGCACCCACAAGTGCATTGGCGGTGAGCGCAACAATAGGCAAACTTTGAAAATACTCTCCTGGCAATTTTCGAATTTCAGTGGTTGCATCTATGCCGTCCATCTCTGGCATCATATGATCCATAAACACAAGGTCATAGGTGTTATTTTTAATCATATCCACCGCTAGTGCTCCGTTTACAGCAGTTTCGATATTAAACTTATATGGCGACATCAACCCTTTTGCCACCACCAAATTCACGTGGTTGTCGTCTACCACCAGCACCTTAGCTTCGGGCGCAACAAAGTGATTGATTTTAGATTTTTCTTGAACAGAAAAATCAGTGTTGCCAAAAATATTTGCCAGTTGAAGGCAATTTATAGGAAGGCTTGCTGTAAACACATCCTTATATATAGTTAAATCCCCATGCTCTGTCATCACCACAATGTTAGACGTAAGATTCATAGAACTCTTAAGACTTTTAATTTTGGATAGGTGCACAGCGGGCGTGAAAAGATAATCAAAAACGTCATTTTCAAGTGCCTGTAAAAGCTCAGCTTGACTTTTGCATATTGTACATTTTGAAGCAAGATTCTCAATAGATTGCTTGATAGAGTTCACATGGTAGTCTCTCGCTTCATACAAAAGCACATTTTTGTTGCCCGGCAACTCCATTAGCGGCATATCCTGCGTATACTGTTGCGGAATTCTCACCGTGAATGTTGAACCTTTTTTGGGCTCACTGCTTACAGAGATGGTGCCACCCATCATTTCACACAACTGTTTTGTAATGGCAAGCCCCAGCCCTGTGCCCTCCACCTTTCGGTTTTTCTTGGTATCTATTCTTTCAAACTTCATGAATAGCCTATCCATGTCATCTTTTTTAATTCCCATCCCCGTATCAGACACTTCAAACTGCAACACTGCCCTGCCTGCCACATACTCACAGGTTGCACTGAAATGAATGTTACCGCTGTTTGTAAATTTGGTTGCATTGCTAAGCAGATTTAAAAGGATTTGCTTGATCCTCGTTTCATCGCCTATGAATTTTGCGGGTATTTTATAATCAATAAAGGTGGTGAAGATCACCGGTTTATCTTCAAGCCGTATTTTAGTTAAGCCAATTACATCATTGAATAAAGAAGAAATATAATATTCTACTTCAATGATTTCCAGTTTTCCTGATTCTATTTTAGAGATATCCAAGATATCGTTGATGATAGACAAAAGGCTTTCGCTGGCACTTTTTATCTCAATGGCATAACCTTCGGCAGCTCTGCCCGCACTCTCTCTGGATATAATTTCAGCCATGCCAAGTATGGCATTGAGTGGTGTGCGAATTTCATGGCTCATGTTTGCCAAAAAATTACTTTTTGCCTGCGAGCTTAACAAGGCCTCTTCATGTGCTTTTTGAAGTTGCTCATCCATCTCGTGCTTTTTTTGAGCATTGGCAAATAATTTTCCGCTTACCATAAGCATATTGTCTTGCGCTTCGGTATGAAAAACACCCTTTTTATCGCTACCTACGGCAATAAAACCGAAAAGGTCGTTGTAAATATAGATGGGAGAAACCAATAAGGAACGATTATTCGTAAAATTTTCGGCAAGAAAATTCGAAAAACCATGCGGAACACTTTGCATAAAATCGGCTGTTGCCCTCTCGGTTTCTACCCTGCGGCGGAAACTCTCTTTGAGGATGCCATAGTGAATTACAGCATTACCGTCCGGCTTTCTATACAAGATGGTTTTGTCGTTTGGCAAGCCTTCTATATATTGTTGCATATCCGAAGTATCAAACACATATTCTGCCCCATCTTTATAGGCATGCCCCACATAGATGTATTTTCTGTTGTTCACCTCAATGAACTGCCACAAGGTAATCTCTGGTGCCCCATAGGCAAGGGCTAGGCTTTTCATACAATCGGTGAGAATAGAATCAAAGTTCATATTCTCATTCAAGGTCAGTAATTTTCTCGATATTTCATTCACTGTAAGCAGCAAATGGTCTTGTTCTACCAAAGCTTTGGTTCTTTCTTCAATTTGCTGTTCTAGGTGTGTTTGATGGTTTTCCAACGCCTTTAAAGTTGCCTCTAGCTTACTTTTAGATTTTTTAAGGCCATCGATATTGAGATGCCCACCTATAACACGCGTAGTTTTTCCTTTTTCATCTTTAGCCACAATTCGCCCAACATCTCTTGTCCAAATATAATGGCCGTCTTTGTGGCGCATACGTGTTTCACATTCATATTTAGGGATACGCCCCTCTGTAAAGTCATCCAGCATCTCCGACACCTTTGGCAGGTCTTCGGGGTGGTTCATGCCTTCCCATTCTTCTAACGTACCCGTAATTTCCTTCTGTGTATACCCTAGCATTCTAAGGTATTCATCATTATACGAAATATTGTTCTTCTCAAGGTTCCAATCCCATGTGCCAAACTCGGCCACTTCTATGGCTAGGTTTAAAATTTCGGTACTTTCACGAAGTTTCTGCTCGGTTAATTTAATGCTGGTGATATCTTGCAAAACACCGCACAAAATAAGCGGGCGTCCATCTTCACTGTATTCGGTCACCTTGCCTTTGTCGTGCCCCCAAATAATAGACCCATCTTTTTTCACCATACGAAACTCTGCTTCGTATATGGGTGTTTCTCCATTGAGATATCTTGTTAGGCACCCTTCTGCGTGGGCCAAATCGCTGGGCAATAGCATCGATTCCCACGTAGACACATGGCTACGCAACTCAGAGCGGTCATACCCCACTATCTGTGACCACTCTTTGCTGTAGCTCACATGGTCTGTTTGTAAATTCCATATCCACACGCCAATTTCGGTGATGGCAATGGTTTCAATCAGGTGTTCATTTGTGATGTTGTTATCTGCCATTTCTAGTTCCCTCCGGCAAAATTCCTATCAAGGTTCACAGTATTCTGATTGTATACTTTTGAATTCATTTGCAACAGCAACAAAAGACTGTACAAGCACAGGATCGAAATGAGAACCACTGTCGGCTATGATAATATCCACAGCCTCCACG
>CAYJJK010000126.1:0-5934 GCA_964370445.1 uncultured Oscillospiraceae bacterium
TCATTGGGGGCTGTTTCATCCGGAAAATTTTCAAAATTCTCTTATCAATTTTCGGCATGATTTCTATGCGAAAAAACAGGGCAAGGGTTCAACTCCCGTCAAATGGGCTTGGGGAGTCAAATTTCAGCCTCTCTGGTTGCAAAAAAATAAGTGTACCAAATTGGCTGTTTCCTCTCAGATTCTCCCGAATACTCGGTTATTCTTTGAGGGGAGTCAAATTGGTACACCCTTTTGTGCGTGGGCACCAATTTGGAACCCCGAATTCGGCTTATTCTCCCTAGGTAAAAGAACGGCTAAATCAGGTTCAGTATGCGCTCTTCCTGCTAGAACTCATTTAGGAAAATATCGATTTGTTCTTTGAGGATGGCCACACTGCCACCAAGGACGAAGAGAAACATCGAAAGTACCGACACTTGAGGAAACTTGTGCCCTCGACCTGTGGATTCAAGGATGGCTTGCACCTCCTTGATTTCGCGTTCGAGATAGTTTTCTTTCTTGCGTTTTGTCGTTTCATTGAGGGATTCTTTAAGGCTTTGCGGGCGGTTTTCAAGCCGATGAAAGATGTTTTTGCCAAGGTCGAGGGGCGAGATTTTAAGAGCACGAATAGGCCCGTGATGAGACCAAAACAGGCGAGCAGTAGGATGTAGTTCATGCAATCAACTCCTTTTTTAGCTTGAATTTTTTGAGAATAACGAGTACAATGTAAATACAAATACTATACATATGATAGAAAGGTTGTGTACTTATGGCACAAGCAAGTGTAAATATTCGTATGGAAGAGGAACTCAAAAAACAGTTTGAAACATTTTGTTCCGATGTTGGCATGAGTATGTCAACTGCCTTTACCGTGTTTGCCAAAACCGTGGTGCGAGAGCATCGCATTCCCTTCGAGATTTCCAGCGGTGAAGACCCTTTCTATAGTGAAGAAAACATGGCACGGCTCAAGCGTTCTATCGCCCGAATGGAGGCCACCGGCGGCACCATTCACGAACTCATTGAGGTGAATGATGCTTAAAGCGTTTACTGATGAGGCATGGGAAGAGTTTTCCTACTGGCAGACAAATGACAAAAAGACATCCAAACGAATTTTTGCTTTGATAAAAGACATCGACAGAAATGGGTATGATGGCATTGGAAAACCGGAGGCTTTGAAAGGTGACTTGTCTGGCTACTGGAGCAGGCGCATTGACGAAAAAAATCGGCTGGTGTATCGCATTGAGAACGGCATTATCAAAATTGTTCAGTGTGGCACACATTACAGGGAGAAATAGTTGAGAGATTGGGTTAGTGAGGTATTTGCAATTTCTCAATTTCCTCCATTCTCATGCCATTTTCGAGGAGCGTTTGGCAAGGCTGTCGGAGATACCGTTCGCCCTCTCGTGATGCCCTTCGATGACAAATTTGCCATCTCTCATCGTGTTTTCCGTGATGACATATTGAAACAAAGTGCGGAAATTTCTTGTTCCATCGGGTAAGATTTCGGTTTCAAGAATTTCCATCATGCGCCGTTCTTTGTTTTCCAGTTGCTTGCAAAACACAACAATCGGATAGGCCTCCGTGACGTATTGAAACAAGGTCTCATCGCTCATATCCACGGCACGTTTGCACAGAGAAACCATCCGGCGATACGTGGCTTCACAGGAATTCGCGTGGATGGTTGTGAGCACGGCAATGCCGGTTCTGGCGGCTTCTTGTGCGGCGTTGGCCTCCGGTCCACGCATTTCGCCCACTACGGCAACATCGGGGTTGAAACGCAGGGCAATGTCTAAGAGCGTGATTTGGTCGATTATCTGCTTGTCATTGTCGGATTCTCTGGTGAGTGTATGTACAACAGAGTTTGTCACCTTGCCGTTTTCATCCGTGCGCACAAGGTCAAGTTCGCGCGAGCCGTTCTCAATGGTATACACACGCTCGACACGATATCGATATGAGTTTTACCACCGTTCCAACCGGATACTGCTCTTTGATTTTTTCCACTTGCTCATTTGTTGGGAAATGATTCATAGTCAGGCTCCTTTCGCAAAGGGGAATTGGTGGACGGACTTTCGATCTAAGTTTTGAACGTAAGTCTCATGCTGTACCTCCTTAAAATATAAAATTGCAATAATAAAAGGCCGGATTTGCGAGGCATACATTCCTCACACATCCGGCCAATTCTTTATTCAAAATAATTTTTTCTGCCCATCAGAATACTCTAGATAGCTTTGTCCTGAGGCTTTATCATATTTTGCAATGGGTGTTTTGCACACCACCGCTTTGCGAACAGCCGCTTGCACGGCTTCGCTTGCCCTTTTGTCCATTTCGATATCCTCGGAGGAAATATAGCTGTTTTTTTCTGAGTTCGGTACGACCTGCACACTTCTGTGTCGCGCACTCATTTTTTTTATGTTACCCAAGATACTGCCTCCTTTTGTTCATTCATTAAACCATATTTTAGAGTAAGCGTCAACCAAACAATAGGAGCCGTTCACGTTTACATTTTGGACACGACAAGTTTCACGTTCTGAAATGTTCTTTTTTTGCAAGATTTGAAGTCTCACTAAATCGCAAGTACCCGAAATTTTTCCTCGTTCCAAGCCTTTCCTAAAACCATAAAATCATGTTAAAATATAATAAGAGTCTATGGTGAGATTTTACGTTTGGTTTTTGCAAACATGGCCTAAAAGGTTTGCCCCCCTCTCCTTTCATCTTGCCAAACCATGTTACATTGCGTACTGTTCAACAATGGAGGAACAAAATGATTGATTTATTAAAATCAAAAAATGAACTTATCAAACTATTTATTGATAACACGCCTATTGCGTACGTTATTTTAGATAATCAATATCGAATTCATTATATCAATGAAAGTTTTGCAAAGCTTCGAAATCTTGATATGACGAAGGTATACGGGGATAAATGCTATAATTTATCGAATGGCGGAAAGCGTTGTACCAAATGTGCCGTGGCGAAATCTCTTGAGAACGGCGAAAAAGCGTTCATTTCAAGAAAAGATTTTCTGCCAAACGGTGCTGTTCGCTATATTGATGACTATGCAATTCCTCTACAATTAGATGAAAACGGACATGTTCTCTATGTTCTTGAAATTATGATTGACCGCACCAAAGAGATGCTCACGTTAGAGCAACGCAATAAAGACTATGACGAGATACTTCAAATTCTTGCAACCTTATTAGAGGCAAAAGACAGCTATACAGCAAACCATTCGGACAATGTGCGAAAGTTGTCTCTCAATCTTGCGCGCGCTTTAGAGCTAACACCGGACGAGGTGTTTGAAATATCGGTTGCGGCGAGTTTGCATGATATTGGTAAAGTGAGAATACCGGATTCCATCATCAACAAAAAAGGCAAACTTACTGATGAAGAGTATGAGATTATAAAAAACCACCCTGTTGAATCATACAATATGCTCGAAGGGCTTGAGAGTTTTGGCAATATCCGCAATATAGCCAGGCATCATCACGAAAGATATGACGGTTATGGATACCCGGACAAGCTCTCTAAAGATAAAATCTCCATCGGTTCTAAAATTGTTGCCGTGGCCGATACCTATGATGCAATCACAACCACTCGTTCTTACAGAAAAGCGCACACGCACGAATATGCCCTAAAAGAAATAGAATCTGTTATGGGAACACAACTCGATAAAACGGTTGCCGGCGCCTTTCTTTCCATGGATTTTGAAAATATGGTAGACGGCCTGTATATGGCCAGAAACTCTCATCATTTAGAGAGGGTGATTACACAATCGGACAACATAGACATTGCCGATGAAAAAGAAATGGAACAGCTATCGAGCATCAACTTATCCGCATTATTCGAGAAAATATTCGAGGCAACGCCATGTGGCTATGTTTTAATGGATAGAAACCGGAATGTTCTATATGCAAGTGATTATTTGCATACTTATCTTGAATTGTCAGAGCAAGATTTAACAGGCGGAAAGTGTTTTGAAGTGATGGGCATTGGTGTGGAGGCTTGCGCAAATTGTGCTGTTTTGAGGTGTTTGACCAGCCATAAAGTGGAGTATATTCAACAAGAAATTCTTGCGCATAGTAGAAATCGGATTTTTGATGTTTTTGCAGTACCATTGGTACAAGATGATGGTGTTGTGGAACATATTATTGAGGTTATTATTGATAGAACCGAAGAAATTTTAGCACAGCGAGCACGCAAAAACGACTTTGAAAAGCTCATCTCCATGCTTGAAAAAATTTTTACAAGCAAAAAAGAACAGGTGGATAGCGATAATCTTTCAGATGTTATCATGGATTTACAAAATCGTTTATACGCACTCATGGAAAAGTATTAGGTGGTGTCGACACTACCTAGGTCTCGGTTCCTATTTTTGGATTTCAGCACTTCCAAATAGATATGTTTCTTTTATCCATGTAGGAGACAAACGCCAAAGCCCCGCTTGCGTGTTTTGGGGCAAGGCTTCCCTTTCTTGCAAAAGCCTTTCATGAGCAGAAAATAAGCTCTGCCAACTCGTTTGTAAGCGGCGTTTTTGCAAGGGATAAAAAGCCGTGGTGCACACCGTTGACGCATTGCGAATTCCGGCGCGTTTCAACTCGTTTTCATAGGCCGCACACTCATTTTCACTTCCCAAAAATTGGGCGTTTAAAATGCGAGTCCAATCGTCTCGAACAAACAAAAGCATCTCTTCCTTTGGCGCTTGTAGCGAAAGCAATACACCGCCTGCTCCCGAAGCCGCATACCCCTTTTTCGCGTGTGCCCACACGGCGCTTTGAGCCTCTTTGGGGCGCGCAAGATATTGGGAAGCTGCTGTAACATACCATTGATAAGCCGCTAAAAACATGGGCGCAGCCTCGGCGTATTTCTCCTTCACAAAACGCATTTGAACATAATAATCCTGCCCGCTTTCCAGAACCTTCAACACGGCCGATTTTCTTTCTCTAACACTCGCACTATGCACCTGTCCTGTTTTGTCCACACATACACTTTGCCCACTGGATATCCTCCCGACTGAAAAATAGTAAAAAGGCGTTTGCAAACGGTTTTGTAAACGCCTTTTTGGGGCCAATAACTCTTACACTTTGAACACCGTCTGCTCTTGGATGGGGGTTGTAAGTGAATCCAGAGCTACACCTACACGATGTTTGCGCAGTTTGTGTTGTTCTGCCACAGGCGTTGAGGGGTCTCCCAGCGGATACGGAATGGAAATGGTGGGCACAATGCGGTTCGCACCCACGGTTTTTGCCACGGGAATAAGGTTTGCCATTTGCACAATGGTGATGCCTGCTTTTTCAATTTCTTTTGCCATCGTTGCGCCGCAACGTGTGCAGGTTCCTCAGGTAGAGATCAAGATGGCGGCTTTGATGCCGGCATCCAAAAGTTCTGCGGCAATTTCTCTGCCCATGCGTGCGCCCTCGGCCTGTGTAGTGCCTGTGCCCACGGTGGAATAGAAGAAATCGTACACACCGCCGATTTTCCCTCTTTTTGATACTCGCGCAACACGTCCAGTGGCACGGTGCGGTTCGGGTCTTCATTGGCGGCGGCAGGGTCATAGCCTTCATGAATGGTAAAGAACTCGCCGCCTTTAAGTTTGTCCATGGCGGAGATGTCATATTTTCCCTACTTGGTGGCACTGGCCGACTGAATGCGGTCCGGGTTGCCCACGGGAACAATACCACCCGAGGTGATGAGCGCCACTTTTTCTTTGGCAAGTTGCTCTGCGCTGAAAGCCTCTGCAATGGGCACACGGTCGGCTTTCGGAATCGGCAGCTCGGTTTGGTATTCTTCACCCTTGATTTTTTTGAGCAACATATCAATCACGCGCTCGGTTGTAAATCTTCTTTGGCAGATAATATAGATAAAAATAGGAAGAGTGTTGTTACAGAAACATGAGTTCCTATAACAACACTCTGACTGTGCGTGGGCACCGATTTGGAACCCCGGGATTATATCCATCAT
>CAYJJK010000127.1:0-5852 GCA_964370445.1 uncultured Oscillospiraceae bacterium
CTTCAATTGCATAAAAAGCTGCCTGTATTCTTCGTCTATCACCTCGTCTGCATCAGCGATATAAATATATTCACACGTTGCATTTGAAAGAGAAAAATTTCTGGCCGCTGCAAAATCGTCCACCCATGTAAAATCAAAAACCTTCTGTGTGTAACGCTTCGCAATTTCTTTTGTGGCATCAATAGAGCCAGTATCCACAACAATCAATTCGTCATATAACCCCTTTAGTGAATCTAAGCAGCGCTCCAACACCGCTTCTTCGTCACGCACAATCATACACACACTTATCTTTATCATGGTAAACCCTCACTTTCGCGCTTGATTTACAGTTCCTTTTATTGTAGTAAGTGTAACACAAGCCAGCTTTGACATGCAAGAAAAATTGCATGTCACACAAATGGCAATCCGTCCTATTTTCAAATTATGCTTCACAGCTTGTTCTTCATCCAAAAAATGACACAAATGGTAATATCACCACATTTTTTCGCCCAAAATATAATTTTTTATGAAAACATCAACAATTTATACCTATTTTTAGTTGACAACTTCCCCTTAGCTAGGTACAATTGATAGAAACCCATTTTATTTGGTGGGCAAAAGGGCAAGCGCCCTTGCTAATAAACCTTCGCTGGGCACATAAAGAATTTTGTTTCGGTCGGTGTTCAAAAGGGGAAAATCTATTTCCAGAGGAGAATCAGCATGTACGATGACAAAAGTTTGGTATGCAAAGATTGTGGTCAAGAATTCGTTTTCACATCAGGGGAGCAAGAGTTTTATGCAAGTCGTGGTTTCGAAAATGAACCTCAGCGGTGTAAACCATGCCGCGACACACGCAAATCGGCCGGACGCTCTAACAGGGAGATGCACACAGCAACCTGTGCACAATGTGGGCAAGAGGCTCGCGTTCCTTTCCAGCCTAAAGAAGACAGGCCCGTTTACTGTAGCGGATGTTTTGCTTCAATGAAAGAAGAAAACGCCGGCTACTAAACTACGCCACCATTCGCTCCCGTTTTTACGGGAGCTTTTTTATTGAAAACAAAAAATCAGCTCTCTATGTTTTAGAAAGCTGATTTTTTACTATGTTTTAGCCAATGCACAAAAACATTTTAACATGCTATGCCTTGGCTTTAGCCTTGGGCTTTAGCCTAGAGTTTAAGCACTATTCCATTTCCCCCATAGCCTAAAAGTTGCCCGGTATGCTTCTCAAAAAGGCGCCTATGCAATACGTGTTAAACTTTTAAATTAGCCACTCACACACCCATTTCTACCTTGATAAGTGGTGTGCTTGCATTTTGAACTTTGCCTATCACGGCTGCCATAACATCACTTTTTTCTAGTTGCTCCATCAAATCGTCTACTTTTTCCTCTGGCAAGCTCATCAGCATGCCACCGGAGGTTTGCGGGTCGAACAAAAGGTCTTGCATCGCCAGCGGAACATCGCTTGTAAGAGTGATTTTTTCTGTAAAGTATGCGCGATTTGTATAAGTATTTTTTGGCAAAACGCCCTCCTCTGCCAATGCCAAAGCACCCGGCAATATCGGCACTTTCAAAGCATCAATGCTTGCACTCATTTCGCTTCCACTTAGCATTTCGCACAGATGTCCCAAAAGGCCAAATCCGGTGATATCGGTGCAAGCTGAAAGGCCTATTTTTCGCCCTGCTTCAAAGGCCGACTTGTTTAACGTAGCCATTGTTTTTACCGCCAAACGATAGTGCTCTTCGTCTACCAAATCCGCTTTGGCTGCTGTGTTGATAATTCCACTTCCCAAAGCTTTTGTCAGCACCAAAACATCCCCGTCTTTTGCCCCATGGTTGGCCCAAATATCCTTTGGATGTGCAAACCCGGTTATAGACAAACCATATTTAGGTGTTTCGTCTTCAATGCTGTGCCCACCGGCAATCACAGCGCCGGCCTCTTTCACTTTATCATAGCCACCGGCCAAAATATCTCTTAGTATCTCTTGTGGCAAGCAATTTGGAAAACATACAATATTCAGTGCCACGCGCGGCTGTGCACCCATTGCGTATACGTCTGAGAGAGCATTTGCTGCTGCAATTTGTCCATATAAGTAAGCATCGTCCACCATGGGTGGAAAAAAGTCCACTGTTTGTACCGCCACCAAATCTTCTTTCACTTGATACACACAGGCATCGTCGCTTGTGTTATAGCCCACCAATAAATTTGGATCCTCTATTTTAGGAAGGCCCGCCAGCAAATCTGATAGGACACCCGGTCCTATTTTTGCACCTCAGCCGGCAGCTGTTGTCATCTGTGTTAAACGTTTGCTTTCCGCCATAGCACAATCCCTCCCTTTTGACTTATTGTATATAATTCGTTATGATACAAGTATACTGTATCTTATTGATTTTCACAAGAATGAAAGGACAAAGGGGGCTCTGTTTTTGGATTTTAAACAGCTAGAGGTTTTTGCACAGGTAGTAGAAAAGGGCAGTTTTTCTAAAGCTGCAGAGGCGCTGCACCTCACCCAGCCCACCGTGAGCACCCACATACAAAGTTTGGAAAGTGAATTAAACACCCCCCTCCTCGTGCGCACCCCCCGTGGCGCACATGCCTCTGAAACAGGAAACAAGCTATACCACTATGCCAAAGAGATGCTGGCCTTAAGAACCCGCGCCCTCTCTGCATGCCAGGTAACGCATGATACTTCTGGCGGACAACTTGCCATGGCCGCTTCCTCCATTCCTTATCAATATCTTTTGCCGGTTGCAATGTCTACTTTCCGAAAACAATACCCGGGTGTCCATTTTCAACTTCTTCGCAAAGACAGTGCCACCGCAGAACAAGCCCTGCTTTCGGGCGAGGCAGAACTTGCCCTTAGTGGCACGTACAACCACATTTCAACCCTTTGCTATCAAGAGCTTTGCAAAGATGAACTGGTGGTGATTACACCTGTTTTTCCACAATATGCCGAGCGTAAAAACCGCCCTTTTTCACCCGAGGAGTTTCATGAAACGCCCTATATTTTACGCGAAAGTGGCAGCGGTACACGTCGTGAGGCTGAAACCTATCTAAAGACACAAGGCATAGAGCCAAATGATTTAAATGTGGTGGCCGAAATGGACAGCCCTGATGCTGTAAAAAATGCCGTCAGCAGTGGGCTTGGTGTTTCTATTGTATCGCGGCTATCGGTAGAAGATTTTGAAAAAATGGGGCTCTTGCTTACATTTCGGCTGGGCCCAGAAACTGTTTTTCGGCCTTTGTATCTTGTTCGTCACCAAAAACGCCCCCTGTCACTTTTGGCCAAACGCTTTGAAAGACACCTATTACAACTGCACCAAGACAAGCAAGCGATGCATACGGATAAAATACGGTAACCTTAGGCTAGAAGATGTTTATTGTCCAAATTAAGGTTTACTCTCGCCCTCATAGAAAGCCTCTTAAAAGAAAAAACAAATTTTACGAAACCATTTTCAAAATACAACAAAGATGAATCAATCAGTTCATAACAGTCATATCGGAAAACAGGTCTCGTACGGCTTGTTTTAAAGCGATATGGCTTTCTTGTTGTAACTTTGGATCTGTGTGAAACAATTCCACTGCCGCCTTTTGGGCCGCCTTTAAAACACGGGCATCCGCTGCCAAATCCGCAAGGTGTAAATTGGGCAACCCATGCTGACGGCTTCCAAAAAAATCACCCGGGCCACGTGTTTCTAAATCGTACTTTGCCACAGCAAAACCATCTGTAGTTTTGCTTAAAAACAAAAGGCGCTCTCGCACAGGCTCGCTAAAGTTTGCAGACAGTAAAAAACAATAGCTTTCGGCACTGCCTCGCCCCACACGCCCACGCAATTGATGCAAAGCCGAAAGCCCATGGCGCTCGGCATCTTCAATCACAATAACACTGGCATTGGGTACATCCACACCCACCTCTATCACAGTGGTAGACACCAGCACTTCCAATTCCCTTTCTTGAAAAGCCCGCATCACCTCGGCTTTTTCACTTGCTTTCAGTTTGCCATGCATCAGGCCAACGCGGGCCTTTGGCAACAACGGGCGTGCCACATCTTGCACATAGGCACTTGCGGCTTGTAAGTCGTTTTCGCCTTCATCAATCAATGGACAAACCACATACACCTGCCGCCCTTTTTCAATTTCTGACGCCAAAAAACCATACATATCCCCTCTTTTTTCCTCTTTAACGATGTAGGTTTTCACAGGTGTTCTCCCCGGGGGCATCTCATCAAGCACGCTAATGTCCAAATCCCCAAACATTAAAAGTGCCAATGTTCTGGGAATCGGTGTGGCACTCATCACCAAAAGGTGAGGAGAATTTGCCTTTTGTGCCAACAACCCCCGCTGGCGCACCCCAAAACGATGCTGCTCGTCGGTAATGGCAAGGCCAAGGTTTGCAAATTGCACAGGTTCACTTAGCACGGCATGCGTGCCTACCACAAGATGCACCTCACCATTTGATAAGGCACTTAACACCCCTTCGCGCGCTTTACCTTTCACAGCCCCTGTCAAAATGGCTGTTTGAAGGCCTAGTGGCTCCAAAATTTTTTCCAAAGTGTAGGCATGTTGTCTTGCCAAAATTTCAGTAGGTGCCATTAAAACACTTTGGTATCCATTTTGCGCCGCAAAATAAACAGCCGCTGCCGCCACAAGGGTTTTGCCGCTGCCCACATCCCCCTGTAATAGCCGGTTCATAGCACTTGGGTTTTGCATATCTTCTATAATCTCCTCTATGGCACGCTTTTGTGCCCCTGTGGGAGAAAAAGGCAAAGCAGAATAAAAACTCTCAAGAGATGCGTTACACATCGGTGCCCCTGTTTTATGCAGTTCCCTGCCGCGCAAAGAAAGAAGACCCAGCTGTAGGCAAAATAGTTCTTCAAAAACAAGCCTTCTGCGTGCAATCTTTACTTCTTCCATGCTATTTGGGCTATGAATCATCCGCAACGCCGCCCATTTTGGCGGCAAATCAAAACGCTCTAACAAAGCAGACGGCAATGGTTCCGGCACTGTTTTTATCTCCAAAAGCACTTGTGCTACGCAAGATGAAATCACGGCACTGGATAGGCCTTCGGTTTGTGGATAAATTGGTGTTAAAAGCTGTTTTGCCTCCTTCGTCAAAAATTGAGGGGATGTCATTTCACGCTCGGTAAATCCACCACTCAGCTTTCCGTAAAACAAATATTCTTCGCCCACCTGTAATTTATCCAACACATATGGGTTGTTAAAAAAAGTGATGGTTAAGGCCGCGCTATCGTCACAACAGCAAATTTTTTGCAAAGTACGTCCGCCCGAAATACGCCTTTGCGGTAATTTTTCTAGCACTGTCGCACACACCACCACCGGTGCATCATGTGGGGCTTCTGCCACGGGCACCCTTTGGGTGTAATCGAGGTAATTTCGTGGATACAGCGCAAGCAGCTGGCCGGCCGTGCGTATATCAAGACGTAAAAATGCCGCGGCCCTTTTGGGGCCCACGCCCTTTAAATATTGAATGCTATCTGCCAATTGCATACCATCACCATCTTTCATCCACATCGTTTTTTATCAGTAGCTTGTTGCAAAAAAAGATTGTACGCTCACAGTTGTTCTTTACAGCATTGCATGCTATAATAATTTGGTATTGTAAGTGGGGTTTTGCCCCGCAAACAGAAAGGGGAACATCATGTCTGCTAACCACCATTATGAGGGTTTTGGAATCCATTGCTTTGACGACCGCGTGATGCAAGAGCGCCTATCTCACGAGGTATATGAAAATTTACGTAAAATTAGAGATGAAGGCATGCAATGGAATCCCATCGTTGCCGATGTTGAGGCGGATGCAATGAAAGATTGGGCACTGGAACTTGGGGCCACACATTATATACATTGGGTCCCCGCA
>CAYJJK010000128.1:0-5830 GCA_964370445.1 uncultured Oscillospiraceae bacterium
TCTTCGTTGATCATGGCCGAAATCTCACTGCTCCAGCCGCCGCATTTCGGGCCCTCTTGTGCAAGCACAAGGCGGCCGGTTTTTGCAACCGATTTTTGGATGGTGTCTTTGTCGTAAGGGAACACGGTGCGCAAATCGATAATTTCGCACTGCACGCCACTTTTTTCCATCTCTTTAGCAGCTTTGTGTGCTTTTTCCAGCATGATTTGTGTGGCAACAATGGTTATATCGCCACCTTCGCGCTCAATTTCAGCTTCGTATAACGGAATCTCGTACAGCTCTTCCGGCACTTCGCCTTTTACGTTGTACAAGGCTTTATGCTCAAGATACACCACTGGGTTGTCGCTGCGGATGGCCGAAATCAACATACCTTTTGCTTCGTAAGGTGTGGTGGGCGCCACCACAACAAGGCCAGGTGTGTTCATAAACCACGGCTCTACAGTGGCCGAATGGTGATAAGCGCAACGGATGCCGCCGCCTTGTGGTGCGCGCACGGTTAAACCGCAGAAGGCTTTACCCTGATACATGTAGTTCATTTTTGCGGCATTGTTTGTAAGCTGATCAAAGCAAACGCCAAAGAAATCGGCAAACATGATTTCTGCAACAGGTTTTAAGCCGCACACAGCTGCACCGCAGCAAAGGCCTAAAATAGCACTTTCGGAAAGAGCTGTGTCCATAATACGTTTGGGCCATTTGTTCCAAATGCCTTTGGTAATGCCAAAGTCGCCGCCCATTTTTGCCACGTCTTCGCCCAAAACGAATACGCGGTTATCTTCTTCCATAATTTGATGCAAAGCCTCATTGATGGCCATGCCATAAGATAATTTTCTGCTCATCGTGGTTGCACCTCTCTGTCTGCATATGTATGCGTTGTGGCAAGGTCTAAAGTGGGGATTGGGCTCTCTAAAGAGAATTTCAGCATTGCTTGTACATGCTCTTCTTCTTCTTCTTCAATTTTCTTTAAGTCGGCCTCTTTTACTTTTTCGCGGTTTTTCAAGATATCACGTGTCAGTTTAAGCGGGTCGCGATCTTTCCAGTATTTCACTTCTTCATCAGGGCGATATGCTGCGGGGTCGCCTGCGAAGTGGCCTTGCCAGCGGTATGTCATAAACTCAAGCAATGTGGGGCCTTCGCCTTTGCGTGCACGCTCTGCAGCGGCTTCGGTTGCTTCCACCACAGCTTCAATGTCGTTGCCATCAATGCGGAACGACGGTACTTCGTAGCCTTCGCCCCATGTTTTCAGCTCTTTTTGTGGGTGGCTTTCGTCGTAACGTGTGGAAATGGCGTATTGGTTGTTGATGAGGCTGTAAATCAGCGGCAATTTCCAGGTGGCTGCCATGTTCATGCTCTCGTGGCAAGTGCCTTCGCCCAGGGTGCCGTCGCCCATAAACACAACGGATACGTCATCTGTGTTTTCGTACGTGGCGGCAAAAGCGGTGCCCAGTGCTGTAACCACGGTGCTGCCTTGAATGCCGTTGAAGCCCATATTGCGGCAATCCACGTCGTTTACGTGCATCGAGCCGCCACGGCCTTGGTTGATACCGGTGGCTTTACCAAAAATTTCAGCCATAACCAGTTTGGGGTCGGTGCCGCACAAAGCGATGGCACCATGGCCACGGTGGTCCGGGAATTTGTAGTCGGTTTTGCGCAGTGCATCCACCACGCCGGCTTGGCAAGCCTCTTGGCCAATGCTTAAATGCACAAAGCCGGGCACAGTGCCGTTTGCCGCATAAATTTCGATGATTTCCTCAAAGCGACGAATCATCACCATATCGCGGTACAGTTTTAACAGTCTTTCTTTTGAAAGCGCCATTGTTATGTCCTCCTTATTTAACAAGCGTTTGTTCTCGAGTGAGAAACGCTTAATTTAACGTAAAAAGCTTTTTTCGAGCACTTCGTAGTTGATTTCGCCAGCCGAGAATGCACGGCCGGAATTGATGTTGTGAATTTGTACTTTGCCCAGCGAATGCACGTCGTGATCTACATAGAAGAAGTCACGTCCGGCTGCTTCAAACACGTCTTCAAACAGCTCGCCATAGTTGGGCGATGACGTTTTGCCTGCCAGCTGATGAATCACTTTTGCAATGGAAACATCGTCGCTGTCTACCCACACTTCAATGTCGGCTCCGTAGATCAAAGCATCATTGATGCGGCCCATGGCTTTCAATTCATCTTTTACAATGGGGGCAATGGGGGCACTGCCGTGCATGTGCACAATTTGGCCTGCATTGAAGTTTTTCTCAAACATTTTGTGGCAGCATTGCTCTAAAATACGGGCCGATACTTGCACCGAACCCACAAGGCAATTGCTGGGTGCAACAAGCAAATAGGTGTCTTCCGGTTTTACATTGCAAGATTTTGCAATCTCCAGTGCTACTGCATCGGTTGGGAAGCGCACGTCTTGAATGCAAAGCACAGCTTTTTCGTAGTCGTCTTTGTAGTCGGTCATTTCGAAATACCAATCGCTGGCCACATGCGCTGTGGCGCGTGCAGGGCCACTGCCAATGGTGGCAAACTCGCCTTCGCCCAATTTCCAACCGGCAATCTGGCTGCCCATGCAGGATACCAGCGGCTCATCAACGTATACTTCAACGGACGAGAATGTGTATGTGTCGTTGAGTTTAAAACTGCCAAGATTTACAATGCCATGGTTGCCAAGCGATGCACGTGTAAACAGCAAAGCGGCGCGCCAGCTACCTTTCACATGGATGCCCATGTCCACTAAGTTCACACCACAATCCATTTTATGAACTTTGCAGCCAAGTGCCTCTGCATCGGTTACGATTTCGTTCACTACGTCCATCGTCATTTTGTTCAAACTAACCATGTTATGCCCCTTTCATTTGCAAAAATTAAAATTCATTTTTTTATAGAAACTGTTTGAATATCCTTGATAAACAGCCTAGGCTTTGCGGCCAAACACGTCGATGGCGGCGCCCATAATAGGCCATGCTTCGTCTGAGCAAAGGAACAATACCACCGGGGATACGTCGTCTACTTGCATCATGTCGTCCAGTTTAATGGTTACAGCGGCATCACTATCAAAACGCTCGCGTGTGTGCTCGGTGTTGGTCATGCCAAGGTAGATGGCATTGACATTGATGCCAAGGTCTTTTACTTCTTCCGAAAGAATTTGTGTAAGGCTTACAATGCCACCTTTAGAGGCTGCATACGCACCAAAACCCGGGAAGAAATGTTTTGCGCCAGAAGAAGACAAGTTTACAATTTTGCCATATTTGCGTTCTTTCATACCGGGCAAAACAGCCCTTGTGCAATAAAAAGTACCGTCTAAGTTGGCCGACATGTGTTTTTTCCACTCGTCATCGCTTGTATCGGACACATGCACTGAATTGTGATACGCAGCGTTGTTGATGAGAATGTCCACCTTGCCAAATTTTTCAAAAATGGATGCAAAGGCTTTTTCTACTGCGGCTGCATCGCCAATGTCACAACCCACTGCCAATGCGTTGCCGCCGGCCGCATTGATTTCGGCTGCCACACCCTCTACTTTAGAGACTGTACGCCCAATCAGCGCCACTTTGGCACCCTCTGCTGCAAATGCCTTGGCAAACCCGGCACCTAAACCTTGGCCGGCGCCCGTTACCACAGCCACTTTGTCTTGAAACTTCATATTGTTGCTCCTCTCATTTTTAAGCCCGGCCTGTCTTTGAAGGGTAAGCGAAAGGCCTTGGAGCGTTGCCCCACACCTTGCCACTTTTTAAAAAAGTGGGCAAACCTTTCAATTGAGGATGCGTTTACCGCAGGCTATTTACCTAGTTTTCTTTTGGGTGCAAAGCACCTATCTGTTAGAAAAACGAAAGATTTTCTTTTAAAAAAGTTGCAAACTTCTTTATAAAGGCCAACCCTAAAGGGCTGCTTTGATGAACTCAGGCGTCAAGGGCAATTGTGTGAAATTGACCCCTGCGGCATGTGCAACTGCGTTGCCAATGGCTGCAGCACACGGCACCACCGAGCATTCGCCAATGCTTTTGGCACCATACGGGCCACCCGGCTCCATTTCCTCCACAAACGCAATGCGAATGGGTGGCATATCGGCGGCACGGAATATTTTATATTGACGTAAGGTAGAGTTTTTCACCTTGCCTTTTGCGTCTCTTACAATGGCTTCGCTAAGCGCATAACCAAGGCCCATTTGAACAGCACCTTCAATTTGGCCCTCTACGTTCATTGGGTTGATGGCATAGCCCACATCGTGTGCCGCCACGTAATCCAGCACTTTTACGTCGCCTGTTTCTGTGTCCAGTTGTACTTTTACAAAATGCGTGCCATATGAAACCGCCATAGAATCAGAGGCGAATGTTTCGGCCACAACAAGCTCTCGGCGTGCACGTGCGTGTTTTACAAGCGCGGCGTAGGTGGCTTCTTTGCCGTCTTTTGCTACCACAGCACCATTTTTCACAGAAAGGTCGTTTTCGTCGCACTCTAAAAAGGAAGCGGCCTCTTTTAAAAGTTCTGCTTTCATACTTTCGGCGGCTTTTACAGCGGCATGCGCACTAACATAAGTGCCACGGCTGCTGTAGTTGCCAAGGTCCCAAAGGCCGGTGGCTGTGTCGGCATCTAGGCATGCAATATGCTCAAACGGCAAATCTAAAATTTCGGCAATCACAAGCTGTTGGCACGTTACAGAGCCATTGCCCATGTCGCTAACACCTGTTGTGAACCCGGCGGTGCCGTCTTCATTCATTTTTAAGATAACCCCGGTAGAATCGGGAATAACGCCAAACACGCCGTTTCCATGTGCCGCTGTGGCAAGGCCCACGCCAATGCGATATTTTCCACCTTCGCTTTGGCTTTGTTTTGCCTCAACCATAGCAGCCTCGTAACCAAACAATTCGCGTGCTTTTTGCAAGGTATCAAGCGGACGCGTGTTGCCAAGCGGGCTGTTAAAACGTGGGTCTTTCGCATCTGCTTCTATAAGGTTTTTCGCCAAAACATCGCTCATATCAAGGCCCAATTTGTCGCAAATCTCCGCAATCAAACGTTGCTGGGCAAAAAATTCTTGCGGCGAGCCAAAGCCACGCATTGCACCGGCCGACGTCGTATTTGTGTAGATATACGAGCCTGTAAAACGCACGTTTGGTGTTTTCATAATGCGGAACAATTTGCCGCACATTGCCCAAACCACGGTGTTGGTGGCACCGGCATGCGCACCGGCGTTAATCAGCAGCTCGTAGTCTTGTGCAATGATGGTGCCATCGTTGTTCACACCCATTTTCACACGCACGCTCATTTCGTGGCGGCAACGGGTAGACGGAATGTCCTCGCGGCGCGTATACACAAGGCGCACCGGGCGACGTGTTTGCATGGAAAGCGCCGCCACAATGGGGTCGCACACCATGTCGATTTTGCCGCCAAAACCACCGCCAAGTGCCGGTGCAATCACACGCACTTTGCTCATAGGAAGGCCAAAAATGCGCGAAAGGTTGATGCGATACGCAAACACATCCTGGCTTGTGGAGTACACTGTAAGGCTGCCGTCGGATTTATAATCGGCAAGGGCTGCGTGTGTTTCGATGGCCGCATGGTGAATGGCAGGCACTTCGTACACGCCTTCAAACACGTGGTCGGCTTCGGCAAACGCTTTATCTACATCGCCACAATTTTGTTTTACCACACCGGCTACATTGCCGCCTTCATGAATAGGCGTAGCGCCCTCGGCAATGGCATCTTCGCAGCGCAGGTAAAACGGCAATTCTTCATATTCTACTTCAATCAAGCGCAGGGCGGCCTCGGCAATTTTTTCGTTGTCTGCGGCCACAGCGGCCACTTTATCGCCAACAAAACGCACGGTGTCGTCAAAAATTTTCTC
>CAYJJK010000129.1:0-5766 GCA_964370445.1 uncultured Oscillospiraceae bacterium
CAAGGCGTATATCGTCAACAGGGTGTGGATATCAACGATAAACACATCGAGGTGATTGTGCGCCAAATGATGCGCAAAGTAGTGGTGCAAGACCCAGGATCTACCAATTTTGTTAGTGGCACAATGGTGGAGCGCAGTGATATTGAGGCACAAAATAGGGCTTTGCAACAACGTATTGATGCCGGTGAATCAGAATTAAAACTGGCCACAATGGATGCAAAATTACTTGGTATTACAAAGGCCTCTTTGGCAACAGAGTCTTGGTTGTCGGCAGCATCTTTCCAAGAGACAACACGTGTTTTAACAGATGCGGCCATCAAAGGTAAAGTGGATACGCTTTCAGGTCTTAAAGAAAATGTCATTATCGGAAAGTTGATTCCGGCAGGTACAGGCATTCCGGAAGTGGAAGAAATACTGGAAATGGGTGGAACGGTTTCGCTGTAAATCACCGTTTAGCAATTTGTGATTTTACACCCGGTAGAGAAATCGACGGGGGGAAACCTCCGTCGTTTTCACATAGGCAAGCGACAAGGCAAGCCTTGCAAAACAGGTCTATGGGGGAATTTTGTTGAAAAACACAAAAGGTCGTGCATTGTTAAGGGCGCAGCTGAATGCACCGGTTTTGTACCGCATGGTTAATTTTCTTTTTGCCATGATGGTGCTGGCGGGTTTGATTTTGGCATTGTTTTTTAACACAAACAACACGTACAATTTAAGCTGGAACTGGCTAGTGCCCGCAGTGTTTTTTTCCTTTGGTATCCTATTTTTAATCACGCGCGCAATGATGCTTGCAAAGCCAATAGGGCATATAAAAGAACGTGTGTTTGCAATTTTGCTTTTTGTGTGTTTGGCTGCATTCTTGTTTGTCACCGCTTTTTTATTGCAAACAGACAGTGAGGGCACTTGGGCATTTGGCGAAATTTTTCGCATGGCTTCGGCATATGTTAACGAGGGAACACTTCCCGGGAACTATCTTTCGTTACACCCGCAACACAACATGTTGTATGTCTTTATGTGTGGGTATTTTTCTTTGTTTCGCCTTTTTGGGTTAACAAATTTTATCATACCATGCTTGGTTTTGAATTGTGTCCTCATTTTTACATCGGTTTTATGCACATATTTTGCTGCTAGAAAATTATTTGGCGCAAACCAAAGCCTTTTAATGTTGCTTTGGGGCTGTTTGTTTTCCCCTTTTCTTTTGATGCAAGCACCTTTGCTGCAAGGGGGCACTTTAGCACTTGTATTTGTTGCGGCAAGTGTCCTTTTGTGGGTGAATATACGTAAGGTATGGCGTGCAGCCGCCTTTCGGAAAGCATTCTTTCTGTTTTGCGTACTATCGGCTCTTTTGGCATTAGGGAGCTTGTTTCAACCGATGGTATTGAGTCTTTATGTCGCGGTGGTTTTGGACTTGATATTTTTACTGTGCGGTCGTGGCAAAATTTGGCTTATAGCAGCAGGAACAGCTGTTTTAGTGCTTGTGGTAGTGGGTAGTCAAATGGCGGTAAACAACACCTTTTTGGCGCATTATAGTATGGATGATAAAATGCCGCGCAGTGCTGGATGGATGATGGGGCTCTCCTCCTTGGGAACAGAAAGTTTGGCAGATACTCAAATGCTGGAAGAAGCACAAACGTATACGGCGCGTCAAACACTGATTTTTGATGAAGCACAAATGAGACTAGACCAAATGGGAATTATGGGTGTGGTGCAACATTTTGGCACCAAAATGAGCATAATGTTTAGCGATGGCAGCCTTGGTGCTACTGATTTGCTGGACGCATATACGGTGCAACGAACAGGCGCTTTGCAGATGCTTGTGTTGCCAAGTGGAGTGTTATATTATATATATGCATATGGTGCATTTGCTTTGTGGGGCAGCCTTGCCATCTGGGTTGTGATTGCCTCGGTTCGCAGCTTGTTGAATCAGAATGAGGCACTTACCGTTTTGCGGGTAGCATTGCTATTTTCAGTTTTATTTGGGTTATTTTGGGTGGTTTCCCCACAGCACTTCATACCGGTTTTGCCGTTATTCTTGTTGTGTGCCATGGAAATGTACCCAAGGCCTAGCTATAACACAAAGCAAGAGCTTTTAAATGACGATGAACTAGGCATGGCTATGGAAGAAGAGCATGCATCGCAATATGTTGATTATATGGATCCAAGTTTTCGGTGGACCGAGGACGCATCGCACGTGCCTAAGTGAGGATAAGACCAAGAAGTAATAAAGCAATGTTAAAATGTAGGCTCTCATTTATAGCAAAACAATGTAAGACGGGCAGTTGTTATAGCCTATTGATGTTAATGCTAAATATAAAGATGTAAAATGTCGTCAAATCTTAAAGTGACTTTGTGCCACTTTGCCCAGAATTTTTTATAAAAATAAGGGCGTGTGGTGGTGATAATTTAATAGTGAAAATAAGGGAGAGAGAAATGGCAGAGAAAAAAACACCGCCAAAACCGGAAAGAACAGCACCGCAAGACAAGAAAATGGCGCTGGATACAGCACTTGCCAATATTGAAAAAACATTTGGCAAGGGTGCTGTGATGAAAATGGGGCAAAATGTTGCCATGCAAATCGACGCAATTTCCACAGGTTCTATCTCGCTGGATGCGGCTTTAGGGGTAGGTGGGTTGCCACGTGGTCGTGTGGTGGAAATTTATGGGCCAGAATCTAGCGGCAAAACCACTTTGGCTTTGCATGTGTTGGCCCAAGCACAAAAAAATGGTGGTGATGTGGCGTTTATTGATGTGGAACATGCGCTGGATCCCGAGTATGCAAGGGCATTGGGTGTAGAAGTTGATAATTTGCTTGTAAGCCAGCCGGATACAGGTGAGCAAGCTTTGGAAATTACAGAGGCACTTGTGCGAAGCGGGGCCATTGATGTGATTGTCATCGATTCGGTGGCGGCAATGGTGCCACGGGCGGAAATCCAAGGGGAAATGGGAGACTCGCACGTTGGCTTACAAGCGCGCTTGATGAGCCAAGCGCTTCGAAAACTTACAGGTGTTGTAGGAAAAACAGGCACAGTGTGTATCTTTATTAATCAATTGCGGGAAAAAGTAGGAATCACATATGGCAACCCAGAGGTAACAGCTGGTGGTCGTGCATTGAAATATTATTCTTCTGTACGTATCGACGTGCGCCGTACCGAAGGCCTAAAAAACTCTGCAGGGCAATTTATTGGGAATCGTACGCGTGCGAAAGTAGTGAAAAATAAAGTTGCACCCCCATTCAAAGAGGCAGAGTTTGACATTATGTTCGGTGAGGGGATTTCGCATACAGGGGAACTGCTTGATTTGGCAGTGGAACTTGGAGTGATTCAAAAAAGTGGTGCTTGGTTTAATGCTGACGAAGTGCGTTTGGGGCAAGGCAGAGACAATGCAAAAACATATCTTGCAGACAACCCGGAATTTGCAGCAGATATTGAAAAACAAGTGCGCCAAAACTTTGATCGCCTTGCAGTGGCCAGTAAAAAGAAAAAGAAAACCGGTGGTGGTGGAAATTTAGATGATTTACCATCAAAGAGTGAACTGGTTGTGCCAGAGCCAACCTCTGAGCGTGGGCTGGATATCAGTGCAGACAAATGATACAAATTACAGAAATTCGGGATACTAAGGCAGGGCGGTTTGCGCTTTTTACCGAAGATGGATTTTGGTTATCTATAGATGAGGAAACTTTGCTCTCTAAAGATATACATAAAGATTGTGTTTTGAGTGAACAAGAAGCGATTGAGATAAAAGAGGCAAGTGATACGCGAAAAGCCAAAAATCAAGCTTTGCGTTTTTTGGCCATAAGGCCGCATAGCCAGCAGGAATTATATGTAAAGTTATGCCGAAAACATGATGAATATTCGGCTGCAGCAGCGATGGCTGCTATGGTTGAATTGCAGCTTTTGGATGACACTCAATTTGCACAAGAGCGTGCTGCAGCATTGGTTCAAAAAGGAAAAAGCAAACGAGCTATTTTTTATGCATTGCAAGAACAAGGGATTGATAGAAGCCTTGCAAATGATGTGGTGGAGGCTTTGGAATTAGACGAAACTGAGCTTGCAATCCAATGGATTAAAAAAAACTACTTAGGAAAATTGCGCATGGGAAAGCAGCAAGCAGTAATGGCTTCTTTAGCCAGGCGAGGGTTTTCTAATCAGAATATCAAAGAAGCACTGGAACAAGTGCAATATGAACAGGAAATAGAATGAAAATAGCAATTGTATCGTTAGGATGTCCTAAAAATCAAGTGGATGCAGATGCCTTTTGCCATGCACTTTTAAAAGATGGTCATGTTACAGTGGCAAACCTTGTTGAGGCAGAGCTCATCATCATAAATACCTGCGGGTTTATCAGTGCAGCAAAAGAAGAGGCAATAGAATACATTTTAGATGCGTGTGCCCTGAAAAAAAACGACCCAAACCTGAAAGTTGTGGTAACAGGTTGCCTTGCAGAGCGCTACAAGAGCGAGCTTGCTAAAGAAATACCAGAGCTAGATGCTGTGGTGGGTATTGGAAAAAACACACAACTACCTAAAATAGTTGAACAACTTGCAAATGAAAAAGGAAAAAATTCATGCCCTTATGAAGCGTATGGGCCTAAAACAGATTTGCCTTTTTCAGAGCACCGTGTGATTGGCACTTTGCCGCACTTTGCCTATTTAAAAATTGCAGAGGGATGTTCAAATGCATGTTCTTATTGTGCCATTCCCTCTATACGAGGTCCGTTTCGTAGTCGCTCTTTGCCTTCCTGCTTAGAGGAGGCGCGGTGGCTAGCGGATCAAGGGGTAAAAGAGCTGGTGCTGGTGGCTCAAGATGTGACCGCTTTTGGAGATGACCGTGGCAAAAACCAAATTGTTGATTTGCTGGATGCATTAAATGAAATAGATGGTATTCGATGGATACGCATTCTGTATGCGTATCCAGAGCGTATTACGGATGAATTTTTGCGGGCGATGAAGCGAAACGAAAAAGTGGTGCCTTATTTAGATTTGCCAATTCAGCATTGCAACGAAGAAATATTGCGCTCGATGCGAAGAAAAGGTGGCAAAGAAACTGTGCAAGAAGCCATACGAAAAATCCGGTTAATACTTCCGGATTGCACACTGCGCACCAGTTTAATTGTGGGATACCCTGGAGAGAGCGAAGAACAATTTGAAGAACTATGTCAATTTGTGAAAGACATAGAGTTTGAACGTCTGGGATGTTTTGCCTACTCGGAAGAAGAAGGGACAAAAGCGGCAGAAATGACAAACCAGATTCCGGAAAATGTCCGTGAAAAACGGGCTGAAATTGTCATGGATTTACAAGGTAGGATATTGAAACAAAAGCAGGATGAACAAATTGGTAAAACGTTAACGGTGTTGTGTGATAGCTTAGAAGATACCGAAAATGTTTATTATTGCCGCAGTGCTTCGGATGCGTTTGAAATTGATACAGCTGTTTTGGTACCACATACAGCGCCAATGCAACCGGGCGGCTTTTATAATGTGCTGGTAAATGAAGAGAACCAGTTTCAACTTATGGCTGAATATTTAAGTGAAGCAGAGTGACATAAAACATGTCAAGACAATTGTGTTCCGAATAGGTGATACGTGGTTTCTCTGTATCGCAATGCTTTTCATGATTATTTTGTATCCTATGCTTTGTTTTTTGACAAATGTGCAACGGATATAAGTTTTAATCATTGTCTAAGTCATAACTCAATACGAATAAAATCATGATGAATCTAGTGGAGATTAACAATGAATCTTCGTATTAAATTAACATTATTGCGAAT
>CAYJJK010000130.1:0-5766 GCA_964370445.1 uncultured Oscillospiraceae bacterium
TTCCCTCTGCACCATCGGTTGGATTTGTCCCCATGGTATCCTCCTCAAAATGCTATAGTTAGCGGCAAAGCCGCAAAGCTTCTATCTATTACACAGACGGCATTGAATCTTCGGGCGGCATATAATCATCCGGAACTTCTATTTCATCAGCCACCGCTATAGCAGCCTCAGCAGAAACAGGGGTATCGGCAAAAGAAAACGAAGGTTGCCACATGTTTGTCTGCGTGCTAGAATTCCCCTTGGTTACCGATTCTTCATCCTCTATGATATCTAATATTTTAATGGCCTTCCAATTTCGGCTATTGCCCAATTGGGCGGTAAACCAAGCGCGCTCCTCAATGGCAATGTGAACAACTCCATCTAAAGGTCTTGAAAGTGGAATAATGTCGTTTGGTCTTAGGCGTAGGGCTTCGTGCAACTCTATGCTGGTTTCATCAAAAACGGCAGTAAGGGATAGATCTGTGTCTGATAAAGCCTCTTTGATTACAGCATGTCGCATTGCTTCTAGGCGCTCGTTTGTTACCTTATGCGAAACTTTGGAATGCTTTGATGTGAATTCACTTAGGTAGTTTTCAAGCCCTAAAGCAGGAATACAAACCGATAAAGTTCCCTCTGTATCTCGCAGTTTTACACTTAAAACACAGATAACCACAATGTCTTCCGGTGCATACACTTGAATTAGACGGGGGTTTGTTTCAATACTTGCAAGTTCTCCCTCAATTTCCATGTGGTCTTTCCAAGATTCCACAACAAAATTGGTAATCTTCATGTAAACATCATCCATAATGGCAAGCTCGATATCGGTGAAATCACGGTTGAGCACAGAATCAGAACCACTGCCACCCAAAAGCCTGTCTATCAAGAAAAAGGAAAGATTGTTAGACATGTCCAGCATCAAAGTAGATTCTGGCAGGTTGATATTTTTGGGTTTTAGGTCAATCAAGCCGATGAGTGCCGTATCAGGCAAAGCGTTGTTGTATTCGTAATAGCGCTGCTCTTCTACTTGGATAACCTCTGCCTCACAAAAAACACGCAATATGCCGGAAAAATAAGAAGAAACCATTCGTGCAATGTGCTCGTGCAGGCTGTCTATTGTGCGTAGCTGCTCTTTTGTAAACTTTTTGGGCGAGTAAAAGTCGTAGTCTTTAACTCGGTCTTCTCCCTTTTTTTCAATTGTTTTTTCTATATCGTCGCCGCCGCTGTTGAGGTTATTAAGCAAACTGTCAATTTGGCTTTGACTGAGAACCTCGGCCATGATGTACCACCCCCTTTGTGTTAAATTTACAAGATTTAAATTGCTTTTTTAGGCTATAGGTGTAACCCCACCTGCGTCCTGCGGGGCACCGTCTACCGGTGTTGTGTCTAGCGGGGCTCCGCCTGGCTGCGTGGGGGTAATTCCATCCACTTGCTCTGTGGGGACATCTGTTGCATTTCCTTCAAAGAAATCCACTGGGTCACTTGGGAAGTAGACACGCATGGAATCCATTAAGGTGGCCTCCATACGGCTTGCATCGTTGCCCAAAACAATGATATCCACACGTCGGTTTCTGGCACGGCCTTCTTCCACAGCATTGTCTGCAATGGGATAGTTGCGTCCATAGCCAACAGGCTCTACTTTAAAGCGGTCAAATTCGCCCGTTTCTGTGATATAGCTTGCCACAGAGCCGGCACGCGCACCGGATAAAATCCAGTCATCTACACCACTGCCATCGATGTAGGCGGTGTGCCCGTTGAACTTAACTTGCAAAATTTCGTCGTCCACGGCGTTAAAGGCATCGGATAAAAAGTCTAAAAAGTCTGTGGTTTGGGGACGCAAGGCAGACGAGTCACCGTCGAACAGGAGGTTGTCTGACAGGCGGATAAAGGTGGTGCCATTTTCGTTGCGTTCCCCACTCACATCGCCTTGCATGTTGCGGGCCAACTTGTTGCGAAAGTGCCTCTACAAAGGCATTATACTGAACTTCCTCAACGGTAGACATGGCAAACAATAGTACAAAAAAACAAAGTAGCAGGGTAACTAGGTCACCATAGGTGTCCATATAGTTATACTTTTTACCTGGTTTTTTTTGTTTCGCCATTGTCCTTCACCGCCCTTCCCTATAAATACCGTCTTTTTAACTAGCCGTCACTGCTCTTTGCTTCTTTTCCTTTTTTCTTTTTTTGTTGAATGAGCAAGTTGAGTTTTTCCTCGATGAATTTTGGGTTTTCACCGGCTTGAATGCCTTCAACACCTTCACAAATCAATTCACGGCAAAGATATTCTTCATCGTGACGAACACTAAGTTTGTTTGCTATCGGCGTAAAGAACATATTGGCCATCATAGAACCATAGAGCGTAGTGAGCAAGGCAACCGCCATAGAAGGGCCAATGGAGTCCGGGTCCGAAAGGTCGCCTAGCATCTTAATCAAACCAATCAATGTACCTATCATACCAAAACCCGGGGCAAATGCGCCACCATTTTCAAAAAAGCTTTTGCCAATGCTGTGGCGTTCATCTAGCTTGCCAAGTTCTGCCTGCAAAAGATTGTGCACCTTTTCCGGCTCTACAGAGTCCAATACAAGCATCAAACTGGACTTTAAAAATGGGTCACTGGTTTCATTTAGCTTATCTTCCAAGGAAAGCAAGCCTTTTACACGTGCCTCTTTAGCAAAATCAACAATTTGTTCAATGTAACTTTGGGGATCGTATTTGGGAGGCAAAACAGCGATTTTCAAAAGTTTTGGTGCTTTTGCTACCACAGATAATGGGTAGGCAAACATCAAAGCACCTATCGTACCACCCACAACAATGGCAATGGAGGGCACATCAATAAAGGCTTCAGTGATGAGGCCAAAGTTGATGGTTTGATGGGTTGCCATTGTTTCTTCATAGGCAGCTTGCAGTTCAGCAAATTCCTCTGCTGTCATGTCTTCTTCTTGCACAGGTGCCCCCGGCGGTGCGGTAAATATGATGCCAAATACAACCAGCCCGGCACACATCAAAAGGCCAAGCACCGTAAGAATATCAAATGAGGAGCCCCCGCTTTTTTTTGATTTCCCACCCTCTTCGTTCAATGGTCGTCCCTCCTTAGTAGTTCAGAAAATTGGGCACGCTTATATGCCAGTGCAGCCGATATTACTTCATTAATGCTCTCTTTCACAATATAGAGATTTCCCGTGGTGAGCCGAATCGTTGTGTCTGGGTTTTCTTGTATTGTTTCAATGAGCTCGCAGTTCAGCACAAACTCGGTGTCATTGAGTCGGGTTAACTTTATCATACAATAGACCTCCCCAAGCTACAAGCACAAGTTTTGTTGCTACAAGCCATGCAAACGAGCGTATTCATTTACATGGCTTGTAGCAACAGAGTGGTTCTGTTGCTACAGCGTTATTTTTAAACTAGCGTTTTAGGTTGATAAGTTCTTCTAACATGGTGTCACTTACGGTGATGATGCGGCTATTTGCCTGATAACCACGCTGGGTGGTGATCATGTCCGAAAACTCACGGGAAAGATCCACATTAGAAAGCTCCAAGGTACCACTGATAAGCTGTCCTGCGCCACCTTCGCCCGGCTGGCCAAGGGTTGGTGCGCCTGAGTTTTGGCTAACGATATAAGATGTGGAACCACTTTGGGTAAGGCCGGCCTGGTTTGCAAAGGTAGCAAGGTCAATACGGCCAATGTATACCTCAGTGCCTTGGCTGTCAAGACCCACGATAACACCGTTGCCCGAGATGGCAATGCCGGTCATGTCGGCAAGCCCTTGTGGCCCGCCTTCCGTGCCGTCACGTAAGGTTAGAGCTTTAGAGGAAAGCCCTAAGGCATAACTGGGGCTAGAAGCTGTGGCTGTACCTGTCAAATCGGCGTAACCTGCTCCACCGGTATATGCTGCGGCAAAATCAACTCCGTCAGTGGGCATTGTACCTGCGGCTACACCTGTATCGGACTGCCAAGCGGCGGTGATGTCATCAAAGCTTGGGCGGCTCATTTCGATGTAGTCGTTGGTGGGGTTTGCAGGATTTGTGAGGTTGAATTTGCCCGATGTGGTACGTGTGTCGTCTATTGTGCCTGTGTAGGTAATACCACCTACCACCATGCTGATATTCCAAGCCGCGGGAGGGCCTGCAGAGTAAGTGGCATTATAGCCGGCTGTGCCGGTGCCGCCTACGGCGGGGGGAGTGCCGGTGAAATCTTTGCCAAACTCAGAGCCCACTTTTCCGCTGGGGGTAATGCCGCCGAAATAGGCAGTGGTGGGCGTGAAAACAGTAGAGCCATATTGGACATTATAATCTGTAGAGGCCAGCTCTTCACCGGTTAAAAAGCCTTTGGTGCCTGTTGGAGGGTTTTGGTTGGCAGGCAATTCGGCAAAGGGGTTGATGGTTGGGTCTGAAAAGGCAAGTGTAAATTCGCCCGCCACATGATTTTGGCCACCATTTGCCTCACGAATGGCATCGTTGACGGCAGCGTTTATTTCGCCAACATTGTTAAAGTGTTCGTTGGCATTGAAGGTGATAACAATACCGGTAGATGAAATGGTAGCATTCGCTTTTACTCCATCCGTTAAGGTGGCATCCGATGAAAAGTTAAAGTTGATATTGCCATCTTTTGTGGTGTTGCTGGCAGAAAGTGTCATTGGAACGCCGTTGATGGTTTCTTCCACTGATGCCGCTGTAGGTGGCACATTGGCCAAAGAAACGGTAATTCTTTCGCTTCCCGCTGCTTTGCCGGTGGGGTCTCCGTTTACACCCAGCACATAGTTGCCCTGGGTATCCACAAGGTTGCCCGCAGCATCAAAATTAAGCATGCCTGCACGGGTATAGTAAATGTTGCCTGCAGCATCCATCACTTGCAAAAATCCGTCACCGTCGATGGCAAGGTCCATGGTTTGGCCTGTCATCGAAAAAGTGGAGCGGGTCATCTGCAAATCAACGCTACCCACCTGCGAGCCATAGCCCACCTGAGATGGGTTTGTGCCGCCTTGTCCTCCTGTGGGTGCACTGGAGGAGCTGATGTTTTGATAGTAAATGTCTCTAAAAGTTGTGCGTGAGGATTTGAAACCGTAAGTATTTACATTGGCAATGTTGTTACCAATGGTATCCATACGCGTTTGATGAGTGCTAAGGCCTGAAACACCGGAATACATAGAACGAACCATATCAAATCTCCTTTATGTTTTGTGTTTTGGGCAAGGCTTTTTAAAGAATGTGCCTTTTGCCCAAAGAGTTTTGATACCGTCTGATATTGAAAACCCTTCAGTCAGTTAGGGTTTTAAAGCTTCCTGCAATAGGGCCAGCTCTTAAATGATGACGGTACCGTCGATGTTGGTAAAAACGCTGCCTTTTGTCGCTTCGCTGTCTACGGTGATCACTTTGCCGCTGGCTGCGTTGACAATATAGGCATTTTGGTCGATGAGAATCAAAGCTTCGCGAAGGCCTTTTTCTTGTGCCATTTTAACACCTTCGTCCAGTCGTTGCAAATTTTGTGAGGACACATCAATTTGCCGTTCGTGCACACGTGTAACTGCATGCTTTGAAAATGCGATATTGCTGCCCTGCTCTAGTTGCCCTTGCAAAACCGATAGAAAAGAGCCTGTGCTTTTATCGGTGGTTTTGGGTTGTGTTCCCTGAACATGGGCATTGGGTGTCCCCGTGACAATGGGGCGGGACAGTCTGTTGATTTGGTCCATGCTTTACCCTCCTTGTCCTTGCAGGGCGCCTAGCAGGTATAGGCAAATGGCCAAATTATGGGGTGCGGGGTGTGCCCGTTGTGGTGAGGCCGGATTTTTGGA
>CAYJJK010000131.1:0-5715 GCA_964370445.1 uncultured Oscillospiraceae bacterium
GGCCACGACAGGCAATGGGGCGATACTCCTGCCCAGCCATGCAGTCGAGCGTGAAAGTACCCTTTAGGGTGAAAAACCGTCGCAACAGATGGGGGCAGCTTGGAGAGAACCTCGGAGGGGTGAAATTCCCGTGGTGCTGTCTCGCAAACAGCCGCCTGATGACTTCCCGCAGCGGCCCGGGGTGTCGAGGACAAATAGGGCCATATGAGAAACTATCTAGCCGGGCAAACGGAGTGATTGAAAAAGGCATGCCTCGCTGTACCCGCCAATTCTGAAACCTGTTTGCCCGGCTATATTGTGGATTATCCGTTCACCTTCAAAGCCTCCAGCGTACATAGCAGGGCTGCCCACGCCCGCCCTGCTAAAAAAGGAGGTGGACTATGTGAAAACCAGAGAGCTGTATACCGTTATGTTCCCGAGTTATCCAGACATTGTGGATGTGGCGCAGATGCAAAAGATGCTAGGCGTCAGCCGGCACCTTGCCTACGAGTTGATCACATCGGGGAAGGTACAGGGTATCAAGGTGGGCAAGGCCTATCGTGTGCCCAAAGTCAAGATCATCGATTATGTTCTATCGCAGCGGAAGGAGGGGTAGACGTGCCCAAAAATGTACCACTGGAAATTATGGACGCAGAGTCCCTCTACTACGAGCCGCAGCGCAAGGTGCCGCAGCTTGTTGAAGGGCTGTTGCCCCAGGGGCTGAACATCCTGTGCGGAGCGTCCAAAATCGGTAAAAGCTGGCTGATGCTCTGGCTGTGCCTGCAAATCACCACAGGCAAGGCTGTGTGGGAGCGCGAGGCTACTAAGACGGATGCGCTCTACCTTTGCCTGGAGGACACCTACGCCCGCATACAGGAGCGTCTGCACCGCCTGACAGATGAACCACCCGATGGTTTACGCTTCTCGCTGCTCTGCGGCAGAATTGGCGACGGGCTGGAGGAGGAGATTGAAGCGGCGCTCTTACAGTATCCCGCCACCGGCCTGATCGTCATTGACACGCTGCAGAAGGTACGGCGGGATGTTTCCGGCAGCGTCAATGCCTACAGCCACGATTACAGCGAACTGTCCAAACTCAAGGCCATTGCCGACAATCATGGCATCTGCGTTTTGCTGGTACACCACATACGCAAACTGGCCGACGGAAGGGACCCGCTGAACGAGGTTTCCGGCTCCACCGGCATCACCGGCACGGTAGACACCATCTATGTGCTGAAAAAGGACAGCCGGTTTTCCGACCTGGCCACCCTCTACGTTTCGGGGCGGGATGTGGAGCAGCAGGAGCTTTCCCTCAGATTTGAAAACACCGTCTGGCAGCTTGTGGAAAGCCGGGGGCGGGAAGATTTGCTAAAAGAGAGCATCCCGGATTTTGTGTATCAGGTGGCGGCGTTTATGGAAGGTAAGGCGGTTTGGCGCGGTACCATGACGCAGCTGCTAGCTGAAATGGGGACTGTGGGTTTACAGCCTAGCGCGGCCAGCAGGCACCTCAGCCGCTTTTGTCACGAGGCGCTGGCGCCGGCAGGCATCCAGTACAGCACCCGCCGCACCGGTCGGGAGCGAACGCTGACGCTGCGAAGGCATGACGGCGATGACGCAGGTGACGTATAACCCTCGCGCGGGAAAGCGCCGTCACAGCCGTCACCTGGCGTCACCAGAGGGCCTGTCCTGTACTGTAGCGAGCATAGGCTTTGTGTTGCCGGCGGCAACCCTCGCCACGGCGCCAGGCGCCGAAAGGGGCTGTGCCCCTGTAACCCCCAAAACACCAAGGAGTGATTTTAATATGAGACAGCGAATCTATGGAATCAATGTTCGCGTTACTGCGCAGGAGAAAACCATCATCGAGCGCCGTGCAAAAAAATGTGGCCTCACCGTTTCGGAATATCTCCGGCAGTTAGCCAAAGGGCGTGAGCCGCAGGAACTATCCCGCCTGAACTTTGGGGGTGATGACGATGGCAACCACGAAGATATGGCCTATCCGCGATAATCTGAAGCGCGTGATGCAATACGCTGCCAACCCGGAGAAAACGGAATCTCAAGACCTTGCGCAGGCGCTGCATTACGCCGTTAATCCAGACAAAACCGAAGTACAGGAGCGCGCCTGCTTTGTTACTGGGGTAGGCTGCCACGCCGACAATGCCATTGCCGAAATGAACGCGGTAAAAGCACACTTTGGCAAAACTGGCGGCAACGTGGCCTACCACTGCTACCAGAGTTTTTTGCCTGGTGAGGTCAGCGCACAACAGTGCCACGAAATCGGTGTGAAGCTGGCGCGGCAGCTATGGGGTGAAAAATACCAGGTATTGGTGGCCACTCATTTGGACAGAAATCATCTGCACAATCATATGGTAATCAACTCGGTTTCCTTTGTGGATGGCCGCAAGTTCAACGACGACTACCGCGCCTATTATGCCATGCGGGAGGCCTCGGACCTACTGTGCCAGGCATATAACCTGTCGGTCATCGAGCAGCCCAAGGGCAAAACGCCACGCAGTATCTACTTTGCCGAGAAAAATGGCGAGCCGACCCGATACAACCTGATGCGTGAAGCCATCGACAAAGCCGCCGGCATGAGCTTTACCATGACCCAGTTTACCGCCGCACTCAAAAAGCAGGGCTATGTGCTGGAGATGGATACAGGCCGCAAATACCCCACAATTCGCTCGGTAAACAGTAAAAAGCCGGTGCGCCTGTACCGCCTTGGGGAGGCGTACCTGCCCGATGGAATCAAGGCGCGGATACTGGGCAACTCGCATGAGGAACGACAGCAATACCACCGCTTTATGAATCCAGTGGCCAAAATCAGCGGGCAGATGCAGCTGCGGGGCAGCTTCAAATCGATGCGGAAAATGACCGGCCTGCGGGCACTGTACCTGTACTATTGCTATCGGCTGGGCGTCATACCCAGGAATAGTCCCAAAAAGCCATTATCCCCTGAGATGAAAGAGGCCTGCCGCAGGCTGCAGCGTTACTCCAGGCAGGTGCAGCTGGTGTGCCAGCACAAGCTGGACACCGACGCCGATGTACAAACATTCATCGGCAAAGCCCGGCACAGCATCCAAAGCGTTTCGGCAGAGCGCACTGGTATTTACAACAAGCTGCGCCGCTGCCGGGAGCCTAATGAGATTGTATCACTCAAGAAACGGCGCGACCAGTGTACGCAGCAACTGGCGGCACTTCGCCACGACAAGCGGGTTGCCGAAACAGTGCTTGCCGATTTAGATGACATCCACATGCGGCTGGACGCCGAGCACCAGATGCTGCAGCGCGAGCGCCAGCCACAGCAACGCCAAGAGAGGAGAATAATTCGATGAGCAGAGAGATTAAGCTTAGTTTGCCCGGAGTAGACGACCTGTTTTCCACGCAGGAAGCGCGGGATGATGCCAAGCTGGAACGGATAAAAGACATCCCGCTTGAGGAGTTGCATCCATTCCAGAACCACCCGTTTAAGGTTCGGCAGGATGCCGAGCTGGAGAAGTTGACCGAGAGCATCCGCGCCATCGGCGCCATCAATCCAGCGCTGGCGAGACCACACCAGGACGGCGGCTACGAACTGATATCCGGGCACCGCCGCCTGGCCGCCTGCCAGGCGCTAGGGCTTGAAACAATGCCGGTAGTGATACGGGAGTTGACCGACGATGAAGCAGTGATTGCCATGGTGGATGCCAACATGCAGCGGGAGACAATTTTGCCTAGCGAAAAGGCGTATGCCTACAAGATGAAGCTGGAAGCACTCAGCCATCAGGGGGCAACATGTGGACAAGTTGGCCACAAGTCAAGAGATGCCATTTCAGATGATGAAAGTGGGCGGCAGGTGCAACGCTTTATCCGCCTTACAAACCTCATCCCGGAGCTGCTGGAGCTTGTGGACAGCGGTAAAATCGCCTTTAACCCGGCGGTGGAGTTGTCTTATCTGCCCCAGCCTCAGCAACAGGAGTTGTTCGGCGCAATAGAGCGAGAGGCCGGCACACCCTCTCACGCACAGGCCATCCGCTTGAAAAAGCTCTCACAAGAGGGCGTGCTCGATGCCAGGCACATTCAAGAAGTGATGACCGAGAGCAAACCCAACCAGCAGGAACAATACCGTTTCAAGCGTGAGGACATCCGCAAGTATTTCCCCCAAAGTTACACCGACCAGCAGATTTATGAGCAGGTTTTCAAGGCGCTGGAACTGCTGAAACGGCAGCGCGAGCGTAACCGCGACAGCCGGTAGCGAATATTCGACCCGTAGTGTTTTTAGCTAATCGCACAGTGGCAGTGCCTTTTGCCGCGCGATATAATGGCAGTGTCGGCAAAAGGCCTGTCCTGGCACCCAGTAAAGGAGGTTTAACATGGTATCAGGACATCTTGAAGTTAAAAAGGGGCTGTACTATATCGTTCTCAATTATGTGGACGGGAACGGTAAGCGTTGCCGCCCCAGCATCCCCACCGGGCTGCCCGAAAAGGGAAACAAGCGCAAGGCTGAGCAAAAACTGAACGAGGTTCGCTGCAGCTATCAAATTCCCCAGGAGGCCGAGCTGAGCGCGGATATGCTCTTCTCGGATTACCTCACAGAGTGGCTGGATATCGTCAAGGTGCGCATTAAGCCCGCCACCCACGCATCTTATTCGGGCATAGTAAACAGCATCTTACCCTATTTTAAGCAAAAAAAGATGACGCTTCGGGGATTGGAGCCACGGCATCTGCAAAGCTTCTACACCGAAAAGCTCAAAGTCGTCAAGCCCAACACCGTCATCCACTATCACGCCGTCATCCATCAGGCGCTGAAGTACGCCGTGAAAACCGAGATGATACTCAGCAATGTGGCGGAGAAAGTTGACCGCCCCAAGAAAAATGATTTTTCGCCCAGCTTTTATGATGCGAACGAAATGGCGGCGCTGTTTGAGGCATTGAGAGGCCACAAGCTGGAACTGCCGGTGCTGGTGGGGGCATTTTACGGCATGCGCCGCAGTGAGGTACTTGGCCTTCGCTGGGACGCCATCGACTTCGAGCGGGACACCCTAACCATTAAGCACACGGTAACCAGCTTCCGCATTGATGGTAAGAAGGTTCAGTATGCGCAGGATTCAGCAAAAACCAAATCCAGTATGCGCACCTTGCCGCTGGTGGGCAAGTTCCGGGAGTATTTCCTGCAGGTGAAGCAAGCGCAGGCGTTTAACAAAAAGGTGTGCGGCAGGGCCTACAGCAAGCAGTATGACGGCTACGTTTTTGTGGATGAAATGGGTGAACTGATGAAGCCGAGCTACCTGACAGAGGAGTTTCCAAGGCTGTTGCAAAAGCACGGGCTGCGGCGCATACGTTTTCACGACCTGCGCCATAGTTGTGCCTCACTCCTGCTGGCAAACGGCGTTCCCATGAAGCAGATACAAGACTGGCTCGGCCACAGCGACTTTTCTACGACGGCAAATATCTACGCCCACCTGGACTACTCCTCGAAAATATCCTCGGCGCAGGCTATGGAGCGGGGAATCACGCTGCCGGACAGCCCCGGCTTTGGCAGCAAATGGGCGGCGCTTGAAGGCGAGAGCGGATAGCAAAAAAGGTTCTGCCCATTTTGGGCGGAACCTACATAGAAAAGCGAAAGTATGGCAGCCTGGGTGCAAACAAAAAACGCGCCCTCAGCAAAAAGCTGAAAGCGCGCATGGGGTGCAGCGTTACGCTGCAATGGCGGAGGGATAGGGATTCGAACCCTAGGTGGGTTGCCCCACACGACATTTCGAG
>CAYJJK010000132.1:0-5707 GCA_964370445.1 uncultured Oscillospiraceae bacterium
CGCAAATCCGGATTAGAGGCTACCATACTTTCAGAGATTACAATCTCGCCCATAATGTTGACAAGATTATCTATTTTAGATTGATTTACTGAGATCAAGCTTTGTTTTCCGGCTGCTGCTGCCGCCGCTGCCGGTGCTGGTGCCGCCTTAGATGCACCACCGGCAGGTGCTGCTGCTGGTGGTGCACTGGGTTGTGCTACCTCCGCAGTTGCACTGTTTTGTGGTTCTGCAGGCTTTTGCTCTTCTGCTTGCGCTTGCTGCTCTTCTGGAGCTTGAGCTTGCACTTGCTCATAGCTTTCAATATAGCTTCCTTGTTCTATTAAGGCATACACATCCTCAATAGAACCCTCATATCTAAATTTGATTTCAAAACCATGATCTACAATTTGCTCAATGGCCTCTGGGTTGTTCTCAGGCGATTCTGGCGAAGTTGCAAGCACCTCTATATTTTCTTGCAAGTGGTTCAGCAACATAAAGGCGCGCACATTCTCCATTAGGCACCCTTCTTCAAAAAACACACGTACCACTCGCACGTCTTCATCCTCTGTATCGTTTGCAGAAAGAAGAGTTGTGGCATCAGCTGCAGCACCTGAACTCTCGGCAGAGGCAGCTTGCCGCACGCCCTCCCCTTTAAGCACCGAAATTTCGGATTCTATCAACTGAGTTAGCACGGTTGTAACACCCGGCTGATATCCATCGGGGTTGTCTTGCAAATTTGTCAACTCAGAGCGCAAATAATCTGTGGCTTGAAACAGAATATCAAACACCACATTCACGGTTTCGCCCTGTAGCTTAGCTGGGTCTTCTCGGATCAAGAAAAACATGTCTTCCACACGATGAGTCATTTCTGACATAGCCGAAAGCCCCATCATTGCGGCAGAACCTTTTACTGTATGCATCGCACGGAAAATTTCGTTAATTTGGTCGTCCGACAATTCTCTGGCTTTTTCGGCGACTAGCAAAATTTCATCCAACTGATCCAATAGTGCTGACGTTTCAAAAATAAATGTATCCAACATTGGCAACATCATTTCATCAATTACACTCATGCCCTCACCCGCTTTTTTCTTGATGATTTTTTGTGAAAGGAAGCATCTACATGAAAACTGTCGTTTATTATTACATCATAGATACCCCATCTCACTTTTCTCTATCTACTATTATACAGCATTTTGGCTCTCTTGCAAGATTCACATGCAAAACCACTGCCTGAAATTGCAATTTTTTTCATTTTTTAAGCTTTTTTGAGGTAAAATGTGGTAAAATATAGAAAAAATTTTATTTTTTCTTTAATCGACTCAGTTTTTTTATCTTTTTGCCGATTGTATCATTGTGGGATTTCCCATTCAATTTTTTTAAAAAGGAGATATCGCATGGCAGATTTTTTAAAAATCAGCACACCGCTGGTAGACAAAAACCCAATCCCTGCCGCTGCGGCAAAGCCACAAACACCTGGCATGCCCTTCGAACTTAGCGATATCACCCGTGTAATGCAGCCCAAAAGCCAAAGCGAATTGTTGCAACAAAACAATGGGCTAGTGCCAAGGGAATCCAGCCCTAAAATTTTAGAGGAACTGTTAAAAGATCCTTCAGTTACGGTTAGCATGTTACGCAACATTTATTTGTTGCAAGAGGTTGTGCGTTTATTGCCTGCCGCTAACACCCCGCTTACCAACGAGTTGCAGGTGATGTTTGAAGCACTAATGATAAAACCGTCCGACATACAGGCGGAATTGATGCGCCAAGAAGACAATACAACTTTATTTAAGGGTGAATTGTTTGATCAATTGCGCACCATCTTGCAGGAAGCTAAAGGCGACCCCTATCTCACCACTTCTATTGGGGTGTTTTTAAAAGGGCTTAACGCCACCTTGTCCGGCAGAGATACACTGGATTCTGTGGCGAATAATTTGCAATTTCTTTTAGACTCTTTAATGGGAAGCGCCTTAACAAAAAGTAGAATGGACGATATCAATTTCAGCACCTTGTTGCAGGGCGGTTTCTCGCCCGAACAGTTTACAGAGCTTTTGGGACAAAGCCGCCTTACAGACAAACTGGATATCATTATCGGTATGTTGCGCACACCCGAGGCACCTGCCCATTTTTCGATGCTGAAACAGGGTGTTTTGCAAGTGTTACCCGAGGTGGAGAAAAGCCTAATGTTTTCCCCACAAATCGAGAAAATTTTACCCCTTGTTGTCTATAACCTTTCCCGATATAACGACAATGAAAGTTTTTTACCAAACGCCTTCCAAACTCTTTTAGACACAATGCAAGGTAATGTGCCAAGAGAAACACTGCTTAAGCATTTAGAAGACTATCTTTCTTTATATCGCAACCCAGAGGGAGCCCGACAAGCGCGTGCAGCCGAGGCAAACAGCCAGGTGATAGACACCCTTGCCCAAATTATAGACAAGCAGGCAGAAAGCCCGGATGTACGTTTGGTTGCCAGTGAAAAACTAGAAAGTATTGTGCACAGTATGCTAGCGAGCCCTAGTAACTTTACCCCACTTTTGCATTTCATTTTACCCGTAACCTATATGGACGTGCAAGCTTTTGCCGAGATTTGGATTGATCCCAACGCAGAAGGCGAAAACACAGCACAAGGCGAAAAAGATATTGGAACGCACATGCTTATGGTTTTTGATATTGAAGGCTTTGGGCGATTTGAGGCAGAACTTTATGTGCAAAACAAACGTCTTGCATTAAATTTACTTTGCCCCCCCGGTGTGCAAGATGTCTTTTCCGGCATTGCCCCTGCTTTGCGCGCAGCAATAAACGAAACCGATTATCGTTTCGAAGCCATCCACGTGGATAAGTTGGATCGCACACACAGCTTAATGGATGTATTTACAAATCTACCTTATAAAAGGATGGGTGTTGATGTCAAAATCTAATGTTGGAAAAACAAAAAGTAAAGCCGTTGCACTGCGTTACCGATCGGATGAAGATGTTTCACCTGTGGTGATTGCCAGTGGGTATGGCTCCATAGCAGACCGCATTATTGGCATTGGCGAAGAGCGTGGCATCCCCATTTATAAGGATGACTCTGCAGCGTCTATGCTTTGTATGTTGGAAGTAGGGCGAAGCATTCCAACCGATTTATATGAGGTGGTAGCCGCCATTTATACCCAGCTGCTCATGACTGCACAAACGGCAAAACAGGGCGGTAATTTGCAACCACAGCGCGAAAGCTCGGCCGATGCTGCTGCACAGTTGCGCGAAAAACTGCGCCGGCGTGTAACCGAAAACATTGAACCCGAAGATCTTGAACCCAAAGACAAGTAAGTGTACTTTGAGGAACAACTCGGTTTCAAAAAAAAACATTTGACAATACTCTTTAGTTAGGATATAATTTATTGTGCTGGAGTAAATGGCAGTTCACCGGGTGTAGCGCAGTTGGTAGCGCACTTGACTGGGGGTCAAGGGGCCGTGAGTTCAAGTCTCGCCACTCGGACCAGTGTGACACTGGACCCAATCCCTTGGGTTCAGTGTCTTTTTATCTTATTTTAAATTCACTTTATACCAATTCACAGGAAAATCACAAAACCATTTGCCAATTTTGCAATTCATCACCCCACCTCCAGCCGAACTATTGGCGTTACCATGGTTTTTCCGTTTTATAACAAATAGAACGTGCCCGTGTTTTACTTTTTAGGATTGGTGTTGAAAAGAAAGGTATTCTTATGTCGATGAAAAAACTATTTTCACTCTCACTTGTTTTTGTATTGCTTGTTTCTTTTTCTGCTTGTAGCATCAAAACCGTGCCCAATATGGGGCCAGAAGTTCGCGGTTATTATGATGGTAGCATCGTGCCGGAAGATGCCATTGATGTAACCATTGATACCACTATGGGTGCTATCGACTTACGACTTTTCCCCAGTGAAGCACCAAAGGCAGTAGAAAACTTTACCACCTTAGCCAAAGACGGCTATTATGATGGTTCCAGCTTTCATCGTGTTATTCAAGATTTTATGATTCAAAGCGGAAAACCCGAAAGCGGTGATGGCAACAGTATGTGGGGCGAAGGTTTTGAAACAGAATTTAACGGACGCTTATATCATTTTTATGGTGCCATTTCCATGGCCAACACAGGAGAAGAAAACTCTAATGGAAGCCAATTTTTTATCGTGGACGCAACTACTGTAGACTCAGAGCAGCTCTCTATGACCGATGGATGGCCACAAGACGCCCTGGATATATATAGTGAGGTGGGTGGCTCTATTCACTTAGACGGCCAACATCCTGTTTTTGGTTATGTTACCGAGGGAATGGATGTGGTAGATGCCATTGCAAGTGTTGAAACTGATGAAAACGACACACCCTTAGAAGAAGTTCTTATCAATTCTGTCACTGTTCATTCAGAGAGTGCAGCGTAATATAACAATAAAATTCTCGGCCACCGTTTAACTTATTTTCAGTTGTGAAAAAAGGAGAGCACGCTTTGAACATTTTGACTATCGTGTTTTCGAAGCTTTCTATTTTTCGAAAAATCGAGCTTTGTTGCTATGTTTTGTTGTCTATATTTTCTATAGCGGCCGTGCTTTTTTTTCACAACACCAATTTACTGTTAAATACACTGCTACTATTTTTGTGCGTGGTTTCCATCTTAAAGCTTTTTCGCCGCATCCACAGCTATACGGTTCTTATTAAAAAACGACGTGTACAAACCAGAAAACAAGCACGTTTACAGTACTTCGCCTCCGCCCCTTCGCAGCGAAGTTATATACTATATGTGCGTTTTATCATGTGTGTTTGGCTCATTTTCATAATCGTTTGTCTTTTGCTTAATCGATTATTTGCACCACCGGCTTTTCTTTTTTTAGGTGGCGTTTTTTTGCTTTATGGCCTAGACATTGTTTTTTACTCGGCCTTTTGCTTTTTAAATTTTTTTGCCAACCGTTTGTTTAACACCCAGATTCGATGCTGTTACCTCTGTCCTGTTCGTGGCTGGGACTTATTGATGATCAATTTACCTTTGCTATTTATTTGGCCTTCGTGCTTGCCAATTTTAAAACCCTTACTCTTATTTGTTTTCATATTGTCTATAATCGGCTTTTTAATGTGGGAATATGGAAAATTTTTTATTTTGCCTGTTTCTCAACCTTTGCCTACTACGGCTATTCAACAGGCTACACAAAATAAAAACAACACGCCATGTAAGCACTGCAAGCGCCGCTGCGGTGAAGAATACAATGGGCGTCGCAGCTGTATGAGGAGATATGCCCAAAAAGAAAAATCTTTATAAAATTTTTTCTCGTTCTGATTTGACAGCTGAAAGGATTTTTGGTATAATTATTCTCGGTGCTAAAGAACAAGCTTACATGATTTGCTCTTTACTATGTAACAATGCACACAATAAATGTTACAGATGCGGATGTGGCGGAATTGGCAGACGCGCTAGACTTAGGATCTAGTGTTTATGACGTGCAGGTTCAAGTCCTGTCATCCGCACCAGCAGCGTGACGCTGCACAAAAAAGACATCGAGTAAAGCTCGGTGTCTTTTTTTGTGCGTGCGTTTTTTTAAGTCCCTTATGGTTATTTGTCCCAGTGTGAGTGTTCTTATAGGATTTGAGTATCCTAATAAGAACACTCACTTTTTTAATGCTGCTTTTCGTTTAGAACTGTGCGGCGGCTACCATAGGTGTGGGAGCGGCTCATTGTTTGGAGATAGCTTTTGTATTTGTCGCTCTCAAAAAGCTCCCC
>CAYJJK010000133.1:0-5677 GCA_964370445.1 uncultured Oscillospiraceae bacterium
TATCTTTGCCCAAGTTGTAATTGTTTACAATGCCGGAAAACAGCAGGCGTGCAGCCGCCTGGATTTCACTTACCACCTCATGCAATTCACTTTGCGTGGCGGTTAAAGGCCGAAAGGGGTTTATCACCAACAGCATCTCACTGTCATCCTCTTTTAGGCGTTTTGCATAGCGCCCAAGCGCCAGCGCACCACGCTCGTCACCGCCAAGATCTATCACTGCATGCTCGCTGCGGTTATCTAAAATAGATTGCGTTTCTGCAGGTAAAGACACCATTTCCACATTCGTGTTGGCAAAAGGAGATGTAATGAGGCAAATGTCTGCTTGCTCTAGCTGAGTTTTAAAATCTGCTGTGCGAAAGTAGGGGTTTACAATGTCCAAATCGCATAAAGTGACAGCCTTGGCTTGCTTTTTAAGCCAAAACGCATAATTTAGTGCAATATTTGTTTTTCCACTGCCGTAATGCCCTGCAAAAACAGTCACTCGCTTACTTTGCATCTCGTTCACCTCACTTTTGGAAATTCATTTTAACACAATAGAATTTGCTTGACGTATAATTATATCAAAAATGGTTACAAAACACAATCCCCGCAAGCAGATTTCATAAAAACACTTTCATCGCTTGGTAGACAGCCCTCCCCACACCCAAACACGCCCTGGCCTGTATAAAACTTTCAGCGTATAGGATATGTTTTGATGCGATAACAAACTCCTCTGCTCTTTATTTTATTTTGAATTTTCGAAGCAAAAGACAGGGCTAAGTAAATTTCCCTTCACAACAAAAACCTGCATTACCGGCGTTTAGCCGTAACACAGGTTCATAAAGTTGAAACGGTCTTCAGCAAAAACATCGGCCAATCTTTAACACATGAACAAGCATTTTTGTAAGGCACTAAAAAGAAATATCCAATTTTTCAGTTTTTTTGCACACCCTTACGCCAAAAAACCACCACAACGTCTGTGTTCTTTTCTATTCATAAAGGCTCATTCCATTAAAAATACATAAAACACGTCCACTGCGTCTCTGCATCACCTGAGCTGCAGCATGTAAAACCGCCCCACAACTCACTGAAGCCGGCACCGCATCACTTATAAGTACTTCTTTTGCCGTTTTTTGTGCATCCCCCGTGGATACACTCACTACCTCGTCCACAATATAGGGGTTGTAATTATCCGGTAAAAATCCGGCACCTAGGCCTGCAATGCCATGTTTTCCAGCATAGCCACCGGTTAAATTTTGGCATTCAAATGGTTGCACGGCCACTGTCCACACATTCCCGGCCCAGGCTTTTAAATACTCTGACACCCCAGTGATGGTGCCACCACTTCCTACGCCCACCACCACAGTGTCTATTTCCCCCGCCATCGCCTTCAAAATGGCAGGCCCTGTTACACGACGATGAAACTCCGGGTTATCATCATTTGAAAAGTAGTTGAGAAAATATCCACCTTTTTCTGCGCAAAGTTCCTTTGCCCTTTGCAGGGCGCCACTGCGCCCATAAACAAAATTTGTTACCACAACATGTGCACCCAACTGCGCAAAATAATGCTGACGCTCTGGCTGCACTGTGCCTTGCATTACCAGGTATATTGGGTGGCCACTGCGCAGCGCCGCAATGGTTAAAGCCACTGCAAAAGTGCCGCTGGAAGCCTCCACCACAGGCTGGCGTGGTTTTAAAAGCCCCTTCTCTACAGCCAATGCCAGCATACCTTCTGCCAACGCATCTTTGGCACTCCCGGTGCTGCCACCATAATTCAAATAGGCCAGCAGCTCCCCTTCTAACTCTCGACGAGCCATGAAGCCTGCCAGTTCAAGGGTTGGGCACTCATATAATGTACTGTATATGTTTTTAACCGGTCTTCCCATCCTGCCTTCCTCCAAACGCACCTGGTTGGTGCATTTTATCAACAATTTGTCACAAAAAATGCCTTTCAAAAGCCGAAGCCCCACCGCTTACACGATGTAACTTCGGCTGCGTAACTGGATGGGTTTCTTTTTGTGAATGATCACATTATCCCCTCGCCGCATACTGTTTTAAGCGGCACTCCCACAATATATTCTATCAATTTAATCCAGCATCTGGCGCAAGGTATCCACCAAAGTATCTGTCAGCGCCTTCATGCGGTCCTCTTCCGAAAGGTGTGCTTGGCGTGGCAAGGCACGGGCTGCTTGGCTAAAATAGGCGCCGTTTCCAGAACTGTTTGAAAAACTGGGACGAAACAGTTGAGCTTTGGGTTTTTCCGCGTTTTCTTTTGGCCACACTCTGTGGAAGTCGGCGTTGCCCAAGCCAGCTTTTTCCCGTGTTCTCCATGTTTCACTGTGGGGCATCGGTTTTATTTCAGCAGGCATTTCCGAATGCGTAGACACCGGCTGCAAATACGATGTAGAATGTTTTGCCACACTTGGCGATGTGGATGGAAACCTCTCAATTTGAATGTCCAACGTGTTTAGGTTTTGCTCTGTATGGTTAAGGGAAACCAGTAGTTCTGCCAAAGCTTCCTGCACGTTTTCCAAAACATTGGTCACTTCACCTTCCACCGCGGTGATATCCTCACGGATGCTACTGATGTTTTCAACAAGCCCGCCCGCACTGTTTAGAACCTGTCGATGCAAACGGTCTCTTTCAGCATATGCAAGTTTACGAATATGTTCAGCTTCCTCTGTTGCCTCGGCCACAAGCTGTTTTGTGGTGTGCGTATCTAAGGGATACTCTGCCACACCCTTCGCTTGCAATAATTCGCGCTCGGCTTCGGCTGCATCACGTTCGGCTTCGGCCGCATCACGCTCGGCTTCGGCCGCATCGCGCTCGGCTTCGGCCGCATCACGCTCGGCTTCAGCTGCATCACGCTCGGCCTCAATGGTGGCTTGCTCAACTTTTAGCGCCTCCAATGTTGCAACTAAGGCATCTCGTTCTTGCTCGGTTGCCTTCTGCTTAGCCAGCGCCTCCTCTTCCCTACGGCGCAACTCAGCAATCTGCTCCTCTGCCCCAAACCATTGCCCTTGTGAAGCCTCATCCAATTGACGGCGCAATTCCGCCACTTGTTTATCGGTTTTTTGATGTTCTTCCCGAAGCCAATTGTTTTCGTTTTGTGCCGTATGTAGCCTATCTTTTACCTCGGCCAATTCGTCTTCGGCTTGCATGCCCGCATCGCGCGCAATTTGCAAAGCGTTGTTTATTTCTTCAAAACGTCTTTGAAGTTCCTCATCCGAAAGCGTTGGTTGTTGTTCTTGTAACATCTGCTGCGCTCTATTGGCATTCATTTCCATTTTCTGCAACTGTTTATCCAGCTCTTGAATGCGCTGTGTAGCCACCTCTTGGCGCTGATTATTTTCGTTTGTTAAATCTTCTAGGTATTCTAGCACCTGTTCTTTATTGAAGCCAAACATTGCGTTGCTAAAAAGGCGACCGTTTGCCTGCGGTGCATATTGATCATATTCTGTTTGCGTTTGTTCAGCCATTGAAGATACCGCCTTTCTTCGCACCACGCAAAATCATCAAGCGACAGTGCTTACTTTTCAAAATTATGTCATGATTAAAGAACAGTATACCATAATTGTCTGCTGTGTGCCAATACTTGTTTTTCAAATTTGGCACCCGTTCTCAATACAAAGACAAAACACAGCAACATTTATAGAGTAAGACCCCAGCCACTCACATTGCCACCCTGCAATGCGCTAAGCATTTTTTGCCGAAACGCTTTGTCTTGCATGGTTTTTTCATTAACATACACTTTCATCTCAGACCTTGCCGTCAAACCGTCTACAGGACAGGGGTTTTTCACAACGGGGGCCATCAGTTCCTGCATGGCACTTTGCACCTGCGCTTCGGTTGCCAAAACCAAGGGACGAATCATTGTCAACTCCTTGCGTGAAAGCCATGTCACCGGGGAAAAACACCGAATGTGCCCCTGCCCAAACAAATTCATGAAAAAAGTTTCTATGGCATCGTCTAAATGATGTCCCAGTGCTATTTTATTGCAACCAAGCTCGTTTGCCACTGTGTGCAGCATCCCACGCCGCAATTTGGCACATAGCGCACATGGGTTGTTTTCTTTGCGTGTTTCGAACACGATATGCCCAATGTTGCTTCGCCTGATGGTGTAGGGGATTTCTTTCTGCTTAAATAAAGCTTCCAGTGCAGAGTAGTCGCCTTCTTTTCCCTCAAAGCAAGGGTCCAGCGTAAGCGCATGCACTTGAAAACTATAATCATAATACCTGCGCAAATTTGCAAGTGCCAGCGCCAGTGCCACACTGTCTTTCCCGCCGGATACCGCCACGCAAATTCGGTCGTCCTCCCCTACCATTTGATACATTTGCATCGCCTTTCTGGCCATGCCTTCCAAACGTTGCATCGAGCCCAAAATATCGGTTCCTTTCTAACAAAACCCACCCTAAAGGCAAAGTTTATTATTCTTTATCAGTTTGAGTTTTATCATAACATTATTTTTCTTCAAATAGCAAGGGAGCGCTACAAGCACAAAGGCACGAATACAAAACATACACGCCCATACCCATGATTTTTCAGTTTTCGGGTAATGCAAATACAAAAATAGCACAAGAGAATAAAGGAGATAAACTGTGAATTTGAAAGTATTTAAGAGATTACCTGTTTCTCCATCGATTTTTTTAAAAAAAAGGATTGACAGGCAACAAAAGCTTCGGTATACTAAATGACGCGCCCTAGCTTTGCCTTCGGCGCAAGAATGCTTAGCTACAGTTCTTTACCGCGAGAACGAGCGGTATACATGATAGGAGGAAAGACCATGAGCACTACACTTGCAAAACCTGCACAAGTGCAACGTAAATGGCACCTGCTGGACGCCAGCGGCAAGCCCCTAGGGCGTGTTGCGGCACAAGCGGCCATCTTGTTGCGCGGAAAAAACAAAGTCACATTCACACCCAATGTGGATTGTGGCGACCATGTCATCATCATCAACTGCGAAAAAGCAGTGTTGACTGGAAACAAACTGGAACAAAAATATTATCGTCACCATTCCGGATGGGTGGGTGGCCTTAAAGAAACACAGTACAGTAAGCTGATGAAAGAACGCCCTGAATTTGCCATGACATTGGCAGTTAAAGGCATGCTGCCCAAAAACACTTTGGGTGCACATGCACTGCGCCGTTTGCGCGCTTATAAGGGTTCTGACCACAACAATGCTGCACAAAAGCCCCAGGCTTTTGAGTTTTAAAGGAGGCACGGACAACTATGTACGAGACTAAACCTTATTTTTACGGTACCGGCCGCCGCAAAAGCTCTGTTGCCCGCGTGCGCGTTTATACCGGCAGTGGAAAAATCACAGTAAACGATCGTGATATTGACGATTACTTCGGCCTTGAAACACTGAAATTGATTGTGCGCCAACCTTTGGTGCTCACCGAAAATTTAGACAAATTTGACATTGTTATCCGTGTAAACGGTGGTGGTGTTTCCGGCCAAGCCGGTGCCATTCGTCACGGTATCGCACGTGCTTTGTTACAATTTGAAGACACTTTGCGTCCCGCTTTGAAAAAAGCCGGTTATCTCACACGTGACCCAAGAATGAAAGAACGCAAGAAATATGGCCTTAAAGCCGCACGCCGTGCGCCGCAATTCTCAAAACGCTAATATTATCTTTACGTTCTTTATTTCGAGATTAAAAGACGGGCCTAATTGGCTCGTCTTTTCGTTACTTATT
>CAYJJK010000134.1:0-5648 GCA_964370445.1 uncultured Oscillospiraceae bacterium
GTGAAAATTACATCTTAAAATGTAATATCATCGCGTGCATTTTGTTGTCTGCTATTTTAGTGGCAAGGCGTGTGTACAGTTTTAGTTTTTTACGAAGTTCTTTGGGAACATGGCTGTAAAAACCACTTGCCGAAAGAAGTTTTAAATGCGCTGTATCTGCAAATTTTTGTGGGTCGTTTATATAAAAATACATCATTGCATTTTGGTTGCCTGTTTTTTTAACATACCGTGTGGCATATTTTACACCAAACTCATCTGTCGCATCAAAAAGAAGCTCGGCGTTTGAAAATTGCTTTTGCAGTTTTGCGATGAGAGCCAAAATATCAGGCTCATTAAAGTATTGAAATACACCGGCAACCACAAACAGGGTGGGAAGGGTGCAATCCATATGCTGTGAAAAATCCAATTCCTTGGCATTGCCTGCTAGCAATGTTTCGTTGCGTTGCATGCCCAAAACTGTCTTTCTGCCGTCTATCACAGGGGGGAAATCCACCTCGTAAAAGTGTGCCTTATCTGCAAATTCGAAAAGCCGAAAGGCCATGGTTTCAAGACCACAGCCGATGCAAACTACATTCGATTGCGTATGTTTTTGAATAAAAGCAGTTGCAATTTTATCCATAATAACGGCTCTTGAGGCAGAGGCCAACATTGTGTATTCACTGCTTTTTTCTGTGATAACATTTTGGGGCAAGTTTTGTTCCAAGCTAAGTGCTTTTTCATCATAAAAATAATTTGGGAACCTTTTAGACACATAAATGCGTGCGGCGAGAGGGATAAATAAGGTGTCTTCCACGCCGCTTAGGTTTTGTTTGCTCATAAGTTACCGCCTTTCTTTCTTGCACAAAAATAGAGGAGTGAGCCATCGCACTGTATAAAATCGAAAGAAAAATCTTTTGATAACCTTTGCCGAATGGTATTTTCATTGTCAAACGGAAGGGAAAGCCACCCCTTTTTGGCCAGGATGTGTTTGGCCACAAAATCTGCAAGCTGGCCTTTGTCTTTTATATAAAAGCTGGCAAGTAGTAGTCCATCTTTTTTTAGTACTCTTGTTACCTCAGAAAAAGCCTTGTCTTTGTCGGGGAACACATGGAAGCCGTTCATGCTAAAAACAATGTCAAAGTTCTCATCTTTAAAAGGTAAATTTCCGACATCCCCTTGTATTGGTTTTATGTTTTTACCGCGCAGGCGATTTTTCGCAATGTCTAGCATGTCTTCGCTGTAATCGAGGCAAAACAGCTCGGCGTTTTTTAGCTCACTGTATTTTTGGTGGGTAAAAACACCAGTGCCCACAGGCACATCCAACAGTTTTCCGCTAAAATCAATTGGAATGCACCGGAGAAGCTTTTGTGCAATCAGGTTGTTGTCGGCACCTTTCCATATGATTTTTGCATACAGTTTGCTCCACCACGTTTGGTGTGTGATGATTTTATCGTAGACATTTTTTGAGGAATGATAAGAGCTTTGTATGTTATCTGCCATCAGTCCACCACCGTTATTTTAAAATCACACACAGCATCCCCGTCCCCAATGGTTTTGGTCCTGCCCCAAATCAGTTTTGGGTGCATGTTGCCATATACAATGTCATCGCCCCTGCAAAATGCAGTGGTGATCTCCGGGTAGCCATATTTTGTGCAGAGGTCTGAATAGGGGCATTTTGTCATGTCAAAACGCATTTCTTTAGGGGATATTTCATGGAAAACAGCATCAAACCTTGCGGCTGTGCCAAAATTTTTCTTTGTCATGTTCCCGAAAAAGACAGGTGCTTTCTTGTAAACTCCGGGGATTTTTAAGAGTTTTGAAACAAACTTTGCCCCTTTATAGCTTCTCCATTCTATGAATTGGAAGGTGAACGCAAGAGCGTCCTCCCTTGCAATTCCCTGTTGCACTTGCGCATCCAGCAGAGAAATGCAGGGGTAGATTTTTACCCTCGTGTGCATGTGCATGGCCTTTGGTTCCTCTGCATTTTCTTTGCATAGCGCTTCAAAGCGCTCCAGTGCCGCTGTGGTAATGCGTGCGCCTTTTTCATGGCCATAGGTCTCTATCAGGCGCGCACTTGCTTGCGATAAAAATTTGTTTTTAGCCATTTTTCCTCTATTATCTAGGAGAGAACCCAGTTCATGCTCTCGGTTTGCAGGCGGATCATGTTTTCGTAATCGGGTGATTTTTTTAGTAGTTCGCTGTGAGAACCCTCAGCGGCCACTTTGCCCTCTTTGAGCAGCACAATTTTGTTTGCTCCGGCAATCGTTCTCATTCTGTGGGCAATCACCAGCACCGTTTTGTTTTTTGTTAGTTTCGAAATGGCTTTTTGTACGGCACTTTCGTTTTGAATGTCAAGAGAAGATGTGGCTTCATCCAAAAGTACAATCGGTGCATCTTTGAGCAGAGCCCTTGCAATGGAAAGGCGCTGTCTTTCGCCACCAGAAAGCTTCGAGCCGTTTTCGCCAATCAGTGTGTTGTAACCCTCGGGCATGCTCATGATGAAATCGTGGCACATGGCATTTTGGGCCGCCTCCATCACTTCTTCATCACTGGCCCCTTTTCTGCCAATGCGGATGTTTTCCATCACGGTGTTGTTAAAGAGGGTTACGTCTTGGAACACAATGGAAACTTCTTTAAGCAAAGTTTCGGGGTCAATGCGGTTCACATCTTCACCGCCTATGGTAACCTTGCCGCTGTCGATGTCCCAAAAGCGTGCGGCGAGCTTCATCGCCGTGCTTTTGCCACCGCCCGAGGGGCCCACAAGAGCCGTCACCTCGCCCTGTTTTGCCGTGAAAGAAACACCGTTTAGCACGGTTTCGCTTGTGTCGTAGCTGAACTGCACTTTATCGAAATGGATGTCATACCCTTTTGGAGCCATTTCTTCTTTGCCACTTTGGGTTTTGGTGTTTTCAAATTCCTTCATTCTGTCAACACTTTTTAGGGATATAAAAATGCCCGCAAGGTTTACAAGGGCGCCGGCCAGTGGGTCGTAAATGCGAGAGGCAATCATCAAAAACACAAGGAGGGTTAAAAGTGTAATTTCGCCGGTGGCAAGCAAGGTGACCCCCGTGATCATGGTGGTGGCAATGCCTACTTTTAGTATCATTTGAGAAAGATTTACAAAGGTACCTGTGACAAACTCGGCTTTGATGTTCGCTTTTTCGTGGTCATCAAAGTGCGTGTTCATCATTTGTAGGTGGGTGTTTTCGCGGTTGTTTGCCTTGATGTCTTTTACATTTTCTAAGCACTCTTGTATTTTATCGAGATAGCAAAGCTGAATGGCCTTTGTTTTTAACAGGTAATAGCCTTGCAGTTTTTTGCTGGCAACACACAGCAAAAATGAAATAGGGATTACCCAAGTGAGCGAAAGCGCCAAGCGCCAATCGAACACAAACATACCAAGACCCATGATGACGGTGGAAATGATGGAACCGATAAAACCCGGGATAAAATGCGAGAAGGCGTTTTCCATCATCGTAACATCGCCCATCACGGTGCTGGTGAGATCGGCCAAATCTTTTTTGCCAAAGAAGGAAAGTGGCAATTTGCGCAGGGTTTCTGCAAGGGATATGCGCATATTCGCACTTTCTTCATAGGCAGAGATATAGCAAAAGTTATACTGGAAATAGTAAAGAACACTGAGCAATGCGAAAATAAAAACTGCATAGCCCGCATAAAGCATAATTGTGTAAACGGGGGCTCTGCCCTCTAAAATTGGCAAGAGCGTATCTTGGATGTAGGTGTAAGAAATGCCACTTACCGCCATGATAACGATATTGATGAAAACGGTGATGACACTTGCTTTTAACAGTTCGCCTGCGCCTTTATCTGTTAAGGCAAAAGTTCTTTGTAAAAATTTTCTCATGATGCCACCTCCACGCTTTCGTTCCAAACAAAGGCTGGGTTGTATTCTGCCCACATTTCGCTGTATAATCCGTTTTTGCCCACAAGTTCCTCGTGCGTGCCTTGTTCTGCCACTTTTCCGTCTGATATTACATAAATTAAGTCGGCGTTTTTGATGGTGGAGAGCCTGTGTGCTATCATTAAAACGGTTTTGCCGCGGGTGAGTTCATTGAAGGCAAGCTGAATTTGATGTTCGTTTTCGGGATCTGCAAAGGCTGTGGCTTCGTCCAAAAGAACAATCGGGGCATCTCGCAAAATAGCTCTTGCCAGGGCGATTCTTTGCGCTTCGCCACCAGAAAGATACACGCCTCTTGTGCCGTAAACGGTGTCAAGGCCGTTTGGAAGTTTCGCCAAAATATCTTCGCATCTGGCGGCTTTAAGGGCCCGGTTCACTTCGTCTATTGTGGCATTTGGCTTGCCTTCGCGCAAGTTGTCGAGAATGCTTGCCTTGTAAAGATTTGTGTTTTGGAAAACAAAGGAGATGTTTTTCATCAGCTCGGCATTGTCGATGTCGCGCACATCCACATCGCCAATTTTCACACTGCCGCTGTCTATATCGTAAAACCGCGGAATGAGCGTGGCAAGTGTGGTTTTGCCCCCGCCCGAAGGCCCCACAAAGGCGACGGTTTGGCCTTCTTGAATGTGGATGCTCACGCCGTTAACGGCTTTGTTGTCTGTGTTTGGATAGGAAAACGAGATGTTTTCCATTGAAATGTTGGCGTTTTTTGGCGTTTTAGGATGAACCGGTTTTGCAAGCGGTTTTTCAGCAAGTAAAGTATCAATGCGGCTTAGCGCATCGTCTGCCAGCATGGAATGCTGCATCACCCACATGATTTTCATGAGCATGAGGGAAGCGACCGGTGTGAAAATGAGGTAAAAGAAAAAACTTAGGAAAAAATCTGTCATGTTGCTTTGGCCGCTGATGATGAAAATAGCACTGAATACCAAAAAAATTGGTGTACTGGCAAGAAAACTTTGAAACAGCGTCATCGGCATTCTCATACGGTAAGAATATTCCGACACGTATTTTTTGTAAGTATTGATGATGTTATGAAAGCGTTCGAACGAAAACACCGATTGATTAAACGTTTTTACAACGGGAATGCCGCGCACATACTCAGTGGCCTCATTATTCATGTTTTCCAGTGCCGTTTGATATTGCTTGATTCTCTCCGGTTGATTTTTGCCCATGCCCGACATCATAGAAGCCGCCGCAAGCACAAGGGGAACAAGGCTGATAAGGCCAAGGCGCCAGTCGAACACAAACAAAACCACAAGCACGGCCAGAGGTGTGGTGTAGGCACCCACCAAATCGGGCAATTGGTGGGCAAGATACGTTTCGGTGGTAGCGGCACTGTCGTTGATGATGCGGCGCAGTTTTCCGCTGCCTGTTGTATTGAAAAAGCCAAGTGGCAGGCTCATGATGTGGTTTAGAGCCGTTTTGCGCATGTTTTTTGCAATTCGATAGGCCGCAATGTGGGTGCACATTAAGGCGATAAGATAGATCACCATTGCGCCAATGGCACTGCCTACGGCAAGCCAGGCATTGGTTAGAATGCTTTCGGTGAGTGTGACATTTGGGTAAATGGCAAATATTTCGCGCACACCCTGCCAGATGAAGATAATGGGGAAGAGTGTCATCACAGCACTCACACCCGATAAAATCATGCCGAGGATTGTTAAGCTTTTATGGCTTCCGGCATAACGAAATAACCTTGCTAGCAGGGATGGTTTCTTTTGTTTTTCCATGGAAAGTCTCCTTTAAT